>JAFZVU010000003.1 GCA_017617655.1 Bacteroidales bacterium | reverse complement strand
GGGCCGCGGCCAGGAGACTTACGGCGAGGACCCTTACCTGACCGGAACGATGGGTAGCGCTACCGTAAGGGGCATGCAGGGCAATGACAAGAAATATCTCAAGACCCACTCCTGCGCAAAGCACTATGCAGTGCACAGCGGTCCCGAGTCAGGCCGTCACAGAGATGACGTATCTGTTTCGATGCGCGACCTCTGGGAGACCTACCTCCCCGCTTTCAAGGAGCTCGTGACCGAAGCTGACGTACAGGAAGTGATGTGCGCCTACAACCGTTACGAAGGCGAGCCTTGCTGCGGCAACGACAGGCTTCTGGTCGACATCCTCCGCAACAAATGGCAATACAAGCACCTCGTGGTTTCTGACTGCGGCGCCATCAACAACTTCTACACAAAGGGCCAGCACGAGACCCATCCCGACGCTGCCACAGCCAGTGTGGACGGCGTTCTCTCAGGCACCGACATCGAGTGCGGCACCAGCTACAAGTCTCTCAAGACTGCGCTTGCCGACGGTCTCATCAAAGAGAGCGACCTCGACGTCAGCCTCCGCCGCATCTTCACCAGCCGCTTCGAGCTCGGTCTCCACGATCCTGAGTCAATGGATCCCTGGGCCAGCCTCGGCGCAGAGACCATGAGCAGCCCCGAGCATACCGCTATGGCTCAGAGGGCAGCCCGCGAAGCTATGGTACTCCTCAAGAACGACGGCATCCTCCCTCTGTCAAAGAGCACCAAGACCATCGCTGTAGTAGGCCCCAACGCCGACAATGCAAGCATGCAGAACGGTAACTACAACGGTACTCCCATCCCTGAGAACACCCTTTCAATCCTCAACGCCCTCAAGAAGGCCGTTCCGGGAGCAAACATTATCTATGAAAAAGGCTGCGAGCTTGCAGATCCTTATATGACTCTCGACCACATGGTTGACATCAACGGCGGCAAGGGTCTCCACGGCGAGTACTTCAACAACATCAACATGTCAGGCCTCCCCGTAGCTACCGCTGACTACACCAGCATCAACCTCCGCACCTCAGGCGACTACCGCTTCGCTCCCGGCGTAGAGATGACCAACTTCTCAGCACGCTACACCGGAACCTTCGTTGCTGACTTCACCGGCGAGATGAACTACAGCATCCGCGGCAACGACATCTGGAGATTCTCTGTTAACGGCAAGACCATCGCCGAGCAGAAACAGCCCACCACAATGCGTTTCGGCCGCGGCATGGTGCCTCAGACCTCTTTCCCCGTAGTGAAGGGCCGCAGCTACACCATCGTAATCGACTATGCAAAGGGCGAGACCGGAACTGCATACTTCGCATTCAACATCAGCCAGCGCAAGCTTCCTGATTACAACGAGATTGCAGCCAAAGTGGCTTCTGCCGACGTTATCATCATGGTCGGCGGTCTTTCTGCCCAGCTCGAAGGCGAGGAAATGATGGTTACTTACGACGGTTTCTCCGGCGGCGACCGCACCAAGATCGAGCTTCCTGAGCCTCAGCTCAAGCTCCTCGAGGCTGTCCACTCTACCGGCAAACCTGTGGTATTCGTGAACTGCACCGGCAGCGCCATCGGTTTCGGCGCAGTGGAGAACCAGTACAACGCTCTGCTCCAGGCATGGTACGGCGGCCAGGCTGCTGGTATCGCAGTGGCTGACATCCTCTTCGGCGACTACAACCCGGCAGGACGTCTGCCCGTTACATTCTACGCTTCTACCAGCCAGCTTCCCGACTTCAGGGACTACAGCATGGACAACCGTACTTACCGCTACTTCACCGGCAAGCCTCTCTATGCATTCGGCTATGGTCTGAGCTACACCACCTTCGCTTATGGCGACGCCAAGCTGTCAAAGAAATCTGTAAAGGCCGGCAAGGGTGTTGAAATCACCGTTCCCGTAACCAATACCGGTAAGGTAGACGGCGACGAAGTGATCCAGGTTTACGTCAAGAGCCTCGACAATCCTGATGCTCCTATCAAAGCCCTCAAGGGATTCAAACGTGTCAACATCCCGGCAGGAACTACCGCCAGCGTCAAGATTACTCTCGAGCCCGACGCCTTCGCATACTACAGCGCAGCAATCGACGAACTCGCTCCTAGGGCCGGCAAGTACCAGATCCTCTACGGCAGCTCTTCACGCGACGAAGACCTCAAGGCCGTCGACTTCCTGGTGATGTAATCACACCACCGCACAAAAATAATAAGGGCCGCTTCTTTCGAGGCGGCCTTTATTATGAGTAACCTAAAACTTAACCTACCCCTTCTGGAGGTGCGTAAAATGCCCTCTACAGAGTTGGTGGAGGGGATTTGCCCCAAGCGTCAGAAAATTATTTCATGAATTTTACTGCAAATGTTGCCGTATTGTTGCCGGAAATTGTCTATATTTGTTCGACCTTATTCCGCAGCAATGATAACCTACAAGCCCACTATCGACAAGGGCGGAAGGCGCAGGGACGGGACTTACCCCGTCAAAATCCGTGTCATTTTCAAAAGACAGGTGCGTCGTCTGCCGACAACCCTGGTCTGCAGGGACGGCGATATCACACGCAGCGGGAAAATCAAGAACGAGACGATAAATGCGAGGGCCGGCGAACTCATCGACAGGATGCGCTCCGCCTGCAGCGAGCTTTCACCCTTTGTCCTTGCTGATTGGAACATCGACGAGCTGATAGACTACATCAAGCGGAAGTTGTCAAACAAAAAATTCAGCCTGGACTTTTTTGAGTTTGCAGACGAATACATTAATGTCAAGAGCAAACCCACTCGCAAAAGCTATGAGTCGGCACTCAATGCCTTCACCCGCTACCTCGGCAAGAGAAAGTGCGACATCAACGACATTAGTCATCGTATGATGCTGGATTTTGTAAAGTGGTACGAAGAGCAACCAGCCGTCCACCTCAACCAGAGCGGCCTATATGTCGCAACTCGCCGGCATAAAATTAAGGCTGGCGCATCTTCTATGTATATTGCGAAACTGGCACACATCTTCAATGCTGCCAAGTTCCAGTATAATGACGAAGACGCAGAAAGTATTGTTATACCGCGCAACCCCTTTTATGGTTTCCAAAAGGCATATCCCGAAAGCAAGGGGCAGCCGCCTCTCGATGTTGAGGTGATCCAGCGGATGATAGATGCAAAGCCGATTGTGGAAAATGAGCGCATAGCGCTCGCACTGTTCATGCTTTCTTTCGTCACTATGGGAGCTAACATGGCAGATCTTTGGGCTGCTCGTCCTATTGTTGGGGATATTTGGAAATACAACAGGCAAAAAACAGGCGCTCCCGCTCAGGTAAAGATTACGGAACAGGCGAGGTTTTATGCCTCTGCCCTGGGCGGTGAGGGTGAATGGTGGCTGCCTCAGATCCACCGATGGAAGAGCATTGACAGCGCAACTATCAACCTTAATAAATCGCTCAGGCGATGGGCAGAAAGGGAGGGTATAGAATCATTCACTTTTTACTCAGCTCGCCACACATGGGCCACACTCGCAAGAAAACTGAAGGTGGAAAAGGCCACCGTGGATGAGGCCCTCACACACAAGGGAGAATATCGAATGGCCGACATCTATGCCGAGCGAAACTGGGAACTCTCATGGGAGGCCAACCGGAAGGTGCTGGCCTTATTCAGATGGAATGGTTGCCCTGATGATCTCTAAATAGCCAGGTACGTCATTCCCCGGATTATAGTACATATCTTCCAGCCGCTTTGAAATTTTGAGCAGCTCGAAATATTCATCCATCTGCACCCAGACGAAATTGGTTGGCTGGTTGTAAGCAATGCAGACGGTATAGGCGGTCGGGTGATCCAGCAAATCTGAATTTTGACGAAGGGAGTCGAGGGCGGCAAGCCTTTTTTCATTGCTTTCTAAAGATTTGGTCAATGACGTTATCCGGTCTTTTGAGAAAGTACCTCCCCATCTTTTATAATAGTCAAGATTGCTCAAGTCTTCATCAATACGCCTCTGCACTACTTCTATCCTATAGTTGAGGTTATCCCCGTAAGTCACGGTGTCCACTTTGCAGTAAATGGTGTTTCGGTAATCCGGATAGGCAGCTTTGACGTATAGTTCGGCCATGTGTGCCGGATTGTAGCCTCGGCCGCAGCTGACCGCTATTATTGCTATGAGTAAAAGGATCGTTTGCTTCATGGCTACTTGGATATGTTTTCTATAATGCCGAGCAGACGGTCTATCTGCTTGTCTTTTTCCTTCAGTTGATCTATGAATGCCAAAACAACGGTATCGCTATTCTGCGAGTTGTTGCCTTGGATGTTGTTCGCCACCAGAGGGGAACCCGAATTAAAAACCTCGTTGAGTTTCATGACGGATGTTGACGGTATGGGCTTGCCTGCTTCCCAGTTTTTTATTGTTTGACGCGAGACACCTATTATCCGAGCCAGCTGCTCTTGGGTAAGATGGTTTTCTTTGCGCAATTGGGCCACATTTATAGTATTCATAATCAGTCTTTTATAAAATTAATGGAAATTATTGTGCAAAATGTTTGCGATTAAAAGGAAAATATTTACTACTTTTGTTATCGAAATCAAGCAAGTAAAACAAATTTATTAAAAAAGCTATGGAGTTGCAAATTCACACCGACGGCAAGGCAATCGACCGCATCAACATCAAGGGCAGTCTTTCCACCATGGAGGTTGGCGACATCTGGCAGATCGCAAAGGACAGCGGCGTCAGGTTGGCCACCGTACAGGTGAGCTGCAGCAGGTATGCAAGCACATCGGGCAAGAGGTTTCACGTCAGCTCGCCCAGGTCAAGCAATGGAATGATAACCATCAGAAGAACTGCATGACATGGGCAGGTATATGCGCGAAGCTATAATGCACTATGAGGCAAAGGGGGCCGTTGAGGTTCTTGAGATCCTCGGACTTACCTCCGGGGAAATATCCAAGAACAAGGCGACATCTCTATATGGCACATGGTTCCTTGAGGCCTGCCGCGACAAGCGCATCGAGCCTTGTCGCATAGGCAAAGGACCGACCGGCACGAAGCATTACCGCCTGGCGGAGATACTCGCCCTCCGTGCCGATGACTTTCGGCGGGCTGAACTCCAGTCAAAATCAAAAAACTAAATCCCTTATACCATGAGAAAAATCTTAACAATCGTATCGGGTCTTGCCTGCTTCAGCGCAATGATTCTATGTAGCGCTGAGAAGGAAGACGGCTCCTGCGACATTGTGTGGAGCGTCACCTTTTTTGCCATCGCCCTTTTCTTCGGCTGGCTGTTTTATAAACTGAGCGACAATGGCAAGAAGCATAATCAAAGGGCTTGAATACATCCCGCTCGATCTTGACTTCTGGCAGGACCGGAAGCTGCTGAAGCTGCGCCGCCAGTGTGGGCTTGAGGGGCCGATGATTTATCTGGTCATCCTATGCGCCATCTACAAGGAAGGATATTATGTCAAATGGGATGAGGACTTCGATTTCGACATAGCTGAGCTGCTCCATGCCGAGGAGCAGCATGTCAGCGAGGTGATAGATGTCTGCCTCAACGTGGATCTCTTCTCGCGCCCCATGTTTGAGGCTCACAGAATCCTTACATCATACGGCATCCAGCGCCGCTATAACATGGTGACGGAGCGCTCGAAGCGCAAAGGATGTGTAACTGAGTATAATCTCTTGATTTCTTCGGAAGAAAAGGGCATTAATTCGGAAGAAACCCCCATTTCTTCAGAAGAAAAGGGCATTAATTCGGAAGAAACCCCCATTTCTTCAGAAGAAAAGGGCATTAATTCGGAAGAAACCCCCATTTCTTC
>JAFZVU010000019.1 GCA_017617655.1 Bacteroidales bacterium | reverse complement strand
GTCTTTCCAGTAGCCGCACACAACTTTGCGGCGAACGCGCATGCGGGTGCAGATATGACCGAACTCGATGTCGCCGTGGGCGCTCTGGTTGAGGTTCATGAAGTCCATGTCGATCTTGTCCCAGGGGATTTCGGCGTTGTACTGGGTGTGGAAATGGAGCAGAGGCTTCTGCAGCTGCTGCAGACCCTTGATCCACATCTTGGCGGGCGAGAAGGTGTGCATCCAGGTGATGATGCCGATACACCTGGGGTCGTTGTTGGCGGCGAGCATCACGGCCTCAACCTCCTTTGAACTGTTGGCAGTGCCCTTGTAAACGATCTTGACGGGAATGTTGCCGGAGGCGTTGAGGCCCTCGACCATTTCTTTAGAATGTCCGTCTACTTGTACTACGGCGTCACCTCCGTAGAGCAGCTGTGCTCCGGTGACGAACCAGACTTCATAATTTTCGAAAAGCATACGTATTTGATTTTAGTTATTAGATATCGTACTGTTTCTACAAATTTAGTTAAATTTGCCTATTACCTAAATTATTCAACCGAAATTAACTGTTATGGCTTCATTAGACTGGATAGTGATTGCGCTATTTGTCGCAGCTATGGTCTGGATTATCATGTCGGTAGTCCGCAAGAAAAAAGACAATTCATCTGATTATTTCCTGAGCGGCCGCGATGCCACATGGATCGCCATCGGAGCGTCCATCTTCGCGTCGAACATCGGTTCCGAGCACCTCATCGGCCTCGCCGGCAGCGGTGCTTCGAGCGGTCTTGCTATGGCTCACTGGGAGATCCAGGGCTGGATGATCTTGATCCTGGCCTGGGTATTCGTGCCCTTCTACGAGCGAAGCATGGTCTACACCATGCCTGAGTTCCTCGAGAAGCGCTACAACCGCAGCTCCCGCAAGATATTGACTTACATTTCCCTCATCAGCTACGTGCTCACCAAGGTGGCCGTTACCGTTTATGCCGGCGGCCTTGTGTTCCAGCAGGTGTTCGGCATCGAGAGCATAAATATCTTCGGAGCGAACGTCGACTTCTTCTGGGTAGCTGCTATCGGTCTTGTGATACTTACAGCAATTTATACGGTAATCGGAGGTATGGAGTCAGTGCTGAAGACTTCAGTGCTGCAGACTCCCATCCTGCTGCTGGGTTCCATCGTGATCCTCATCCTCGGATTCAAGGAGCTTGGCGGCTGGCAGAACATGCTTGACCTGTGCAACGTCACTCCCGCATACGAAGGCGCCCAGGGTTCTATGTCCCACCTGATGAGGCCTATCAGCGACCCTCAGTATCCCTGGCTCGGAGCTCTGCTCGGCTCGGCAATCATCGGTTTCTGGTACTGGTGCACCGACCAGTTCATCGTCCAGAGGGTTCTTTCCGGCCGTGACCAGAAGCAGGCCCGCAGGGGTGCCATCTTCGGAGCTTATCTGAAGCTGTTGCCCGTGTTCCTCTTCCTCATCCCCGGTATGATCGCTTTCGCGCTTGCCCGCGGCGCTGCCACCGGAGCTCTCGATACTGAGCTCGGCCGTCAGCTCGCCCCGGTTCTCAGCAACGGCGACGTGGCCTTCCCTCTGCTGGTTGCCAAACTCCTGCCCGCCGGCTTCAAGGGAGTCGTTGTCTGCGGTATCCTCGCAGCCTTGATGAGCTCTCTGGCCTCGCTGTTCAACTCTTCAGCTATGCTGTACACCATCGACGTATACAAGCCCAAACATCCCGAGGCATCTGAGCAGAAACTCGTGAAAGTGGGCCGTGTCGCCACCATCATAATCGTAACCCTCGGTATCCTCTGGATCCCCGTTATGAAGAGCATCGGAGACGTGCTTTATCTCTACCTGCAGGATGTCCAGTCAGTGCTGGCACCCGGTATCGCCGCAGCCTTCCTGATGGGTGTTTGCTGGAAGAAAGCTACTCCTAAGGGCGGCCAGTGGGCATTGATCACCGGTCTGGTAATCGGTCTCGTCCGCCTCGGCGCCAAGGTTATCTACACCACCGCATGGGGCGAGGGACTCGGCTCAAGCCTCTTCCGCACCGTATTCTACGATTTCAACTGGCTCTTCTTCTGCGGCTGCATGCTGATTGTCTGCCTGCTTGTCTGCATCATCGTCAGCCTTTGCAGCAAACCGAAACCCGAAGAGGAAATCAGGGGTCTCGTGTTCGGCACCGCCACTGCAGAGCAGAAGGCTGTCACCCGTCGCAGCTGGAACGGCTGGGATATCTTCCACACCTGCGTAATCCTCGGCTTCACCATTGCATTCTACATTTATTTCTGGTAGTATGTTAGAGGCACTCAAACAGGAAGTGTTCGAGGCCAACCTGAGCCTCGTCACCCACGGGCTGGTGATCTTCACCTGGGGTAACGTCAGCGCCATCGACCGCGCCAGCGGCCTGGTTGTAATCAAACCCTCGGGAGTCGATTACGACGTCATGAAGGCTTCCGACATGGTGGTAGTCGACCTCGACGGCAAAGTGGTTGAAGGCGACCTGCGCCCTTCTTCCGACACCCCCACCCACATAGCTCTCTACAAAGCCTTCCCCAACATCGGCGGAGTAGTCCACACCCATTCCACCTACGCCACCGCATGGGCGCAGGCAGGGCGTGACATCCCCAATATAGGCACCACCCATGCCGACTATTTCCACGACGACATCCCCTGCACCCGCGACATGAAGAAGAGCGAGGTCTTCGGAGAGTACGAGAAAGAGACCGGCAATGTGATTGTAGAGCGCTTCAAAGGCATGAATCCCGACGACACGCCGGCGGTTCTGGTGAAGAACCACGGCCCCTTCGCCTGGGGTACCGACGCCGCCAACGCCGTTCACAACGCCGTAGTGCTGGAGCAGGTTGCCAAGATGGCTTTCATCTCATCTACCCTGCACATACCCACCCTCGATGTGGTAAAGCACGTTCCTTCTATGAACAAGCACCTGATCGAGAAGCACTACAGCCGCAAACACGGCCCCGGAGCATATTACGGACAAAAGAAAAAATAGAAAACAGATATGAAAAAGACTTTATTCCTTTTGATGGCAGCAGTAGTCGTTATTGCTGCGAGCTGCACCGGCAAGAAGGCTGCAGAAGCCCTCAAAGTCGACCCCGCACTGTTCGAGGCTGTAGTAGACGGCAAGGACGTGCATCTTTACACCGTTGAAAACGCCAACGGCATGATAGTCCAGTTCACCAACTACGGCGCACGTGTCGTATCAATAATCGTCCCTGACAAGAACGGCGAGCCGAAAGACGTAATCTGGGGCTTCGACTCTATCGAAGGCTATCTGACCGGCGACGCATTCTCAGGCCCTGTAGTAGGCCGCTACGGCAACCGTATCGCCAAAGGCGCCTTCACCATCGACGGCGTGGCATACCAGGTCGACCAGAATGAGAACGGTAACCACCTGCACGGCGGCAAGAAAGGCATATATGCAGTGGTTTGGGACTGCAAGCAGTACAAGAACGACAAGGGTGAGCCCGTAGTCGAGATGACTTACGACTCTCCGGACGGCGAGATGGGCTATCCCGGCAACATGATGATCACTGTGATCTACACCGTTAAGAACGACAACTCGCTGGCCATCACCCACAAGGCTGTCACCGACAAGGCCTGCCCCGTCAACCTGACCTTCCACCCTTACCTCAACCTCCACGGCACCAGCGAAGTCAGCTCCAACAGCCACATCCTCTATATCGATGCTGACACCTTCACCGCCACCGACCGCGCCCTCATCCCTACCGGCGAATTCACTCCGGTCGCAGGTACTGCAATGGACTTCAACACTCCCACCGAGGTGGGCAGCAGGCCTGACAGGAGCGTAGAGGCTATCGACATCGCCAACGGCGGTTATGACCAGAACTTCGTCCTCAACCATCCGGGCGACATGAGCAAGCCTTGCGCTACCATGTACGAGCCGGCCACCGGCATCTTCCTGGAGATCTTCACCGACCAGCCCGGCCTGCAGTTCTACTCAGGTCCCGCCATGAACGGCACGGATGTTGGTAAACGTGGTGACGTGCACCACCGTTTCAGCGGCATAGCCCTTGAGACCCAGAAGTTCCCGGACGCTCCTAACAATCCTGGATTCCCGAACACTATCCTCCGCCCCGGCGAAGAATATGTTCACAACGCCATTTATAAGTTCTCTACCAAATAACAAATCCTACGATGAAAAGATTTCTTTGGACCATTGCCTTCTTCCTTGTAGCCTTGCCTGCGCTTGCGCAGAACAACGAGGCGGTGCCGTTCAATGGACTTCTCGTTGATATGACCGGCAAAGGCATCAAGAATGTCAAGGTCGAAGTAAAGAACACAAACCGTTACACCCGCACCGACAAGAAGGGCCGCTTCGGTCTGACCAACATCACTCCCCAGGACACCCTGGTGTTCACCATCAAGAGATTGACCCATGAGGTTGAAGTCGGTGACGCCAAGAGTCTGAAGATAGTCATGGCAGACGAGAACACCGACGAGTGGAGCGCATCACAGGACGACGAACTCGTGGACTTCGGTTATATGTACGTCAAGAGGCGTGAGTACACCGGAGGCGCTTCCGGCCTGACAGAAGAGAATCTGAGTGGTTTCACCAATCTGGCAGAAGCCATCAACGCGCTCGTACCCAACGTTACCGTCAGCTCTGACGGCAGCGTGAACATCCGCGGCCAGAAGTCTCTGATGGCTTCCAACAATGCGCTGGTACTGATGAACAATCAGGAGATAGGCTCTGTGCTGGACGTTAACATCTATGATGTCAAGAGCGTTGAGATATTGAAAGACGGCGAAGGATATGGCTCACGCGGAGCCAATGGCGTCATAATTATCAGGACCAAGTAAAACCGCTTTTATGAAAAGATTGATGCCGGCACTGCTGCTGTCGCTTCTGGCAGCGTGCAGTGCGCCGGAGAAAGTGGATTTTGTGGAGTACGTAAATCCGCTCGTGGGTACCATGTCCACCCACTCCCTATCTACCGGCAACACCTATCCCGCCATCGCCCTGCCCTGGGGTATGAACTTCTGGACTCCCCAGACCGGCCGCATCGGGAACGGCTGGACCTATGTCTACACCGACAACAAGATCCGCGGTTTCAAGGAAACCCATCAGCCGAGCCCCTGGATCGGGGACTACGGCCAGTTCGCCCTCATGCCTGTGACGGGAACTCCGGCCTTCGACCAGGATGCCCGCGCCAGCTGGTTCTCCCACAAGAGCGAGATTGCGAAGCCATATTACTATAGCGTATATCTGGCCGACCACGATGTCACGACCGAGATTGCTCCGACCGAAAGGGCGGCCATCTTCCGCTTCACCTTCCCGGAGACTGACAGCGCCTTCGTGGTAATCGACGCCGTGGAGGGCGGTTCGGGCATCGAGATTGTCTCCGACCGCAGGATAGTGGGCTATTCAACCATGAACAGAGGCGGAGTGCCTGACAATTTCCGCAACTGCTTCGTGATAGAGTTCGACAAGCCTTTCACCTACAAGGCGACCTTTGCCGACGGCAAGCTTTCCGAAGGCGTGCTGGCTGCCGAGTCGGCACATGTCGGGGCTGTGATCGGCTTCGCCACTGCGAAGGGCGAGACGGTGCATGCAAGGGTGGCATCTTCTTTCATCAGTGACGCCCAGGCCCTGCAGAATATGAAGGAGCTTGGCGACATGAGCTTCGACGAAGTTGCGGCCGCCGGCAAACAGGCCTGGAACGATGTGCTCGGACGCATCGAGGTAAGCGGCGAGAACGTCGACAATATGCGCACCTTCTACTCCTGCCTCTACCGCGCCCTGCTGTTCCCCCGCAAGTTCTATGAGATTACGGCCGACGGCCAGGTGATGCACTACAGCCCGTACAACGGCGAGGTGCTGCCGGGCTATATGTACACCGACACCGGCTTCTGGGACACCTTCCGCAGTCTGTTCCCTTTCCTCAACCTGATGTATCCCGGCGAGGCTTTGCAGATGCAGGAGGGGCTGATCAATGTCTATAAGGAGAGCGGTTTCTTCCCCGAGTGGGCTTCTCCGGGCCACCGGAGCTGCATGGTCGGTAACAACTCCGCCGCCGTGCTGGCCGATGCATATATGAAGGGTCTCAAGGTGGCTGAGCCGGAACTGATGTTCGAGGGGCTGCTGCACGGCAGCAACGCAGTGCATCCCAAGGTGCGCTCAACCGGCCGCCTCGGCTGGGAGTATTATAATGAGCTGGGCTATGTGCCGTACGATGTAGGCATCAACGAGAGCGTGGCCCGAACTCTGGAATATGCCTACGACGACTGGTGCATCTGGCAGCTCGCCAAGGCGCTGGGCCGTCCGGATGAAGAGGTACAGCTGTATGCCAAGCGCGCACTCAACTATCGCAACGTATTCGACTCCGGCAGCAACCTGATGCGGGGCCGCAATGCCGACGGCAGTTTCCAGTCGCCTTTCTCTCCGCTGAAATGGGGAGACGCCTTCACCGAGGGCAACAGCTGGCACTACACCTGGAGTGTGTTCCACGACCCGCAGGGGCTCATCGACCTGATGGGCGGCCGAGACAACTTCGTGACGATGCTGGATTCGGTGTTCACAGTTCCGCCTCTGTTCGACGAGAGCTACTACGGCGGCGTGATCCACGAGATCCGCGAGATGCAGGTGATGAACATGGGCAATTACGCTCACGGCAACCAGCCGGCGCAGCACATGATATATCTGTATGATTATGCGGGAGAACCGTGGAAGGCCCAGTACTGGGTCCGCGAGACCATGCGCAAGCTCTACAGCGCCACTCCGGACGGCTACTGCGGCGACGAGGACAACGGCCAGACCTCGGCCTGGTATGTGCTCTCCGCCCTGGGCTTCTACACCGTGGCTCCCGGCACGAACCAGTACATAATAGGCACCCCGTTGTTCAAGAAGGCTGTCCTGCATTTCGAGAACGGTAACGACCTTACCGTCGACGCTCCGGACAACGGCCCGGACAATTTCTACATCGACGCGATGACCTTCCGCGGCAAGCCCTGGACGAAGAACTACTTCGACCATTTCGACCTGATCCGCGGCGGCACCGTCAAGGTCCGCATGTCCGCCACGCCTAACTACAAGCGCGGCACCGCAGAAGAAGATCTGCCGTACTCGTTCTCCACAGGCGGGCGGGAGGTGGACAGTATCCGCATATAAAGGAAGCGACCTGTTACAGCTCCGCTCCGAGCTTCAGGGTTTTGCCGGCGGGGAGGGTGAAGTCGCGGGTCTTGCCGGCATAGCGGACGGTGAAGGGCTTGCCGAGGTTTGATTTGATCTCGCAGGAAGTCATTTTTCCGTCTTTCCAGCTTATGCTTACCTCATAGTCGCCCCTGGCTTTCAGACCGCTTACGGAACCGTCTTTCCAGCTTGCCGGCAGGGCAGGGAGGATTGAAATCTCTCCTGCGTGGCTCTGAAGGAGGCTTTCAGCGATAGCGGCAGTGATGCCGAAATTGATGTCCGACTGGTTTGAACCGGAGAAGTGCAGGTTGTTGCCGAAACCGCCCATCATGCGGCGGCCGGCAGGAGTCATGAAGATTTTCCTCAGGATCTCGTCGACCTTATCGCCGTTCTCCAGACGGGCCCACTGGCAGATGTCAATGGCGCTGTTCCAGAAAACCGTGACAGGACGCGGCTCCAGCCATGCTTCGACTGCTGCTGCCAGTTCGGGAGTGCCTCTTAAAGTTATCGAG
This sequence comes from Bacteroidales bacterium, assembly GCA_017617655.1. Lineage (GTDB taxonomy): Bacteria > Bacteroidota > Bacteroidia > Bacteroidales > UBA932 > Equibacterium. The sequence goes on along the minus strand of JAFZVU010000019.1, from coordinate 5,972 downwards.
TTGCCGGGGTAGAGGCCGAAAGTTCCAGACCAGTTGTGGTTTTCGCGGCCGCGTGTCCAGTCCTCGATCCAGCCCTGGAGCATACCGTTCTCGCCGATCATATAAGGAGGGATCCGCTCCAGCGCTGCAGCCAGCCGGCCGCAGAATTCGCTGTCAACCCCCAGGATCTTCGCCGCTTCGATGCAGTGCGGGAAGAGGTCGCGGATAAGTGCATTGTCCTTAGTGGTGGACGGCGCCAGGAACATCTCTTCCGGGTTGTCGCCTATGTAATAGCCCTGCTCGGGAGACATGGAGAAGGGGATGGTCAGGTAGCCGTAGTTGGGATTAACCGCCAGAATGTCCAGCACAAACTCGGCGGCCCCCTTCATTATGGGATAGTATTTCTTCAGGAAGTCAAGGTCTTCAGTGAAGAGGTAGTGCTCCCAGATATGCTGGCACAGCCAGACTCCGCTCATCGGCCACATTCCGTAGCGGGCGGCATCGACCGGGGCGGTGCCTCGCCAGTTGTCGGTATTGTGGTGGGATACCCAGCCGTTTGCTCCGTAGTACAGTTTTGCCGTTTCAGCTCCGTTCTCCGCGAGATCCTCGATAAGATGGAATAGAGGGGCAGTGCATTCGGAGAGATTAGTAACCTCGGTCGGCCAGTAGTTCATCTCCGTGTTGACATTGAGGGTGTACTTGCTGCCCCAGTTGGGGAGAAGGTCCTGGCTCCAGCGGGCCTGGAGGTTGCTGGGCTCGCTGCCCGCGCGGCTGGCCGATACAGTGATGTAGCGTCCGAACTGGAAGAGCTTGGCCTGCAGGTCGGCATCTCTTTCGCCCTGCTTCAGTGCCGCAACTCGCTCCTGGGTCGGAATGCTGTTCATCGAGTCGTCTCCGACAGTGAGATGGACACGGCTCATCAGCCCAGAGAAGTCTTTGAGATGAGTCTGTTTGAACTGATTGTAATTCTTGCCCTTTACGGCGGCAAGTATCTCGTTGCAACGTGCAGACGGGTCTCCGCTGATGTCCTTATAGTTTACATAGTCGGTAGCGATAGTGAGGACGAAAGTCACTGAATTGGCACCCGTGACCACGAGGCTGGAGTCCGTCGCTTCGAGCTTTCCCTTCTGCGGCATTGCTATGACATCTGTCTGGAAACTCATGCCGTCGCCTTCGACCTTGGCGATCAGGTCGAATATCCTGGTGGGGAGATAGCTCCATGTGCCGTTCATCGTAAGGCGGTTGCCAGCTGCGGAAATCTGTCTCTGGAAAGGACTCTTGAGCTTCGCTTCCACATTCACCTTCCCGGGTTTGTCGGCGCTGACCTTCATCACCATTACATGGTCGGGGTAGGACATGAACACTTCCCTGGTCATTTTGACGTCGCCAGCTGTGTAGCTGACCTTGACGATGCCGGTTTCCATATCCAGTTCGCGGTAGTAGTCAGTGGCTTCCGCACCGTTCTGGAACTCGAGGAGCAGGTCGCCGACCGGGACGTATGTCTGCTGGTTGGCCGGTTTGCCGTAGAAATGCTCGTCGACCATCTTCTCGGCCTCCTTGTACTTCTTGGCGTACATCAGTTCCTTGATCTGGTCGTAATAATCGTGGGCGTCGGGGTCGTTGTAGTCGTGCGGACGGCCAGACCAGAAGGTTGATTCGTTGAGGGCGATGCGCTCATGTTCAGTACGTCCGAAGACGTTGCCGCCCATGTATCCGTTGCCGATGAACAGGCCGTCGAGCCAGACATCGCCGGCAGGTTTGTCGTACCACAGAACCATCTCCCTGCTCGATTCGGGAGCGGATTTAGAACAAGAAACAAATGCGAGCAGAATCAGGCTGAGCAGAAACAGTGTCCTTTTCATAAGTCTTACAGTTTTATGTCTACAATGGATTTTCGGATTGGGAATTATACCAGTCTCAAAGGTAAGAAAGATTCCGCAGTATGGAGTTTGTCACGGTCCGGAAGTTTCGGGCGATTCTTGCTGACCAAGGCAGGAAAAAGGACGTTTCTGCTGAAAACTGCGCCACGGTCCGGAAGTTTCGGGCGATTTTTGCTGACCATGGCAGAAAAAAAGCCGCAGTCTCCTGCGGCTTTCCTGCATAAATATCTGCTGCTATCAGAATCCGAAATAAGTGTTGGCGTTGTTGTAAGAGATGTCTGAAACCATCTTGTGGATGAAAGGCATCTCGCTGCGCGGAAGCTTGCCGTCTTCGATATCCTTGCCGAGCACGTCGCAGAGGATGCGGCGGAAATAGTCGTGGCGGGGATATGAAAGGAAGCTGCGGGAGTCGGTGAGCATGCCGACGAACCTGCTGAGCAGTCCGAGAGACGACAGAGCATTGATCTGCTTGCGCATGCCGTCTTCCTGATCGAGGAACCACCAGCCGCTGCCGAACTGCATCTTGCCGGGAACGGTGCCGTCGTTGAAGGTGTAGGCCATCACTGTAAGCACTTCATTGTCCTTAGGGTTGAGGCAGTAGAGGATAGTCTTGGCGAGAGCGTCGTTCTTGGCCAGACGGTCGAGGAACTTATGGCCGGCAACTGCCATCGGCAGGTCGTTGATTGCGTCGAAACCTGTGTCGGGACCGAGCTTGCGGAACATCTTGGTGTTGTTGTTGCGGATCGGGCCCACATGGAACTGCTGGGTCCAGCCACTGCGGGCATCCATCACTCCGAAATCGAAGAGCATTGCGCTCTGGAACTTGTCGAACTCCCGGGCTGTCGGGGCTTTGCCGGCAAGGGCGTTCTTGAATATCCTGTTGATCTCTGAAGCAGTGTAGTCTGCGGCGTGGAAGGTGTCCATTCCATGGTCGCTCAGACGGCAGCCCATGCTCTCGAAGAAATCGTGACGTTTCTGCAGAGCCTCGAGCAGGTCGCGGTAGCTCTTGATCTCCATGCCGGCTGCTTTCTCGAGCTTGCCGATGTACTCCTTGTATGCCTTGGGATTGTCAACACCCAGAGCCTTGTCGGGCCTCCATGCGGGAAGTACCTTGACTCCGAAAGGATGCTCAGCAATCTGTTTGTGGTATTCCAGATTGTCGACAGGGTCGTCGGTGGTGCAGACTATCTTGACGTTAGAACCCGTCATCAGCTTCTGCGCGCGGAATTCCTCGGTAGCGAGTTTTGCGTTGCACTCTTCGTAGATTTCACGTGCGGTGGAAGGGTTCAGCACCTTGTCGATGCCGAAGATGCGTGAAAGTTCGAGATGAGACCAGTGATACAGCGGGTTGCGCATGGCATACTGCAGAGTCTCAGCCCATTTCTCAAATTTTTCCCAGTCTGACTTGTCGCCGGTGATGTACTCCTCGGGAACGCCGTTGCCGCGCATTGCACGCCACTTGTAGTGGTCTCCGCCGAGCCAAACCTCAGTCATGTTCTTGAACTGGGTGTTCTCGGCAATCATCTTGGGAACCAGATGGCAGTGATAGTCAATGATCGGCATGGGCTCGGCACTCTGGTGGTAGAGTTCGCGGGCGGCATCCGTAGTCAGCATGAAATCTTTAGTGATGAACGGGGTCATATTATTCGTATTTTAAATTATTGTTTATCGATTCTTACAAATTTATTCAAAATATGAATATCAGGCAAGACAGAAATCGAGTTCTTCAGTTAGCCTGGCTCTGTCGAGATGCTGTCCGATAAATACAAGTTTGATCATGCGGTCTCCGCATTCGTCGTCCCAGTCCATCGCGAGAGTAGGATCTTCCATCATCAGTTCTTCGAGCTCCTCGGCCGGAGCGGTGGCATACCACTGGCCGATCTCCTTCAGTAGCTTCTGACGGCCGCTCTGCTCGAAGAGGTACGACATGTCGTTGTTGTCGTCGAACCAGCAGATTCCTTTAGTACGTATAACATTCGAAGGCCAGTGTTTTATTACGAAACTGTCGAACTTGTTGATGTCGAACGGGCGGCGGCGGTAATATACGAAGGTGCCGATGCCGTATTCTTCCTCCTCCTCGCTCTCCTCTTCGTCCTCGACTGGCTTGCCGAGCTCCTTGATCCATGCTGCGGAGAGGCTGGCCTTGTCGAAATTGAAGCTGTTTGTATTCAGTATCTGCTGCAGCGGCACGTCGGCATAAGTGCATTCCACCACCTTGGCAGTTGGCTGGATGGCGCGCACCACCGCCTTGATCTGACGCAGTTCTTCTTCCGTCACCTGGTCGACCTTGTTGAGCAGTATGATGTCGCAGAACTCGATCTGCTGGATTATCAGATTCTCGATGTCTTCGTCGTCGATGTCGTCTCTTGTGAGGTCCTTCGCGCAGGCGAATTCGTCCCTCAGCCTGAGGGCGTCCACCACTGAAACTATGCAGTCCAGGCGCGGGATGCCGTATTTGGTATACTCCGGAGGCATACCGGCTATCGAGCAGATGGTCTGGGCGATGGGCACGGGCTCGCAAATACCGCTTGCTTCGATGACTATATAGTCGAAAGCGCCGGCCTTGATAAGGTCGCGGAGCTGGTTTACGAGGTCCATCTTCAGAGTGCAGCAGATACATCCGTTCTGCAGTGCCACCAGGCTGTCGTCCTGCTGTTTCACCACTCCTCCCTGCTGGATAAGGCTGGCGTCGATGTTTACTTCGCCGATGTCGTTGACTATGACTGCGAAGCGTATGCCCTGCCTGTTCGACAGGATCCTGTTGACGAGGGTGGTCTTTCCGCTGCCCAGATATCCGGTGAGCAGCAATACCGGAGTTTGTTTCTGATCCATTTGACGTCTCTTTTTATCAAAAAACAAAAATACTAATCAAAACTGATATTCAGACAGATTTTTTATGCCGGGCCATGAGCCCATGTAATTCGTCACTTTGCCCCTGAGGTAAATCTTCTTGTGTTTCAGCTGAGGGTTGTCGACGAGATTGAGGGCGTTGCGCATTGCAGCCTTGCTGAGCTCGACGGCCATGCAGTCCGAGCGCTTCGAGGCTGACAGTGACGCGGCTATGGCGATATGCGTGGTCGATGCTATCTCTTCGGTGAAGAAATTTACATTGTCAGCCGTGCAGTCGCCTCCTACTATATATCCCCATACCCATACGGTGTCTCCGACATGGCGGGCCGCCGAATCTATGCAGAAGGCTGTCCTCGGGGTCAGTCCGTCCTCCTCGAAGAAGGTGCCGTCGGTGATTATGTCTTCGCTCTCATAGATAGCCTGGGTGTCGACGGTGACTGAAAAAGCGGACTCGCCGGAGTTCGACGATGCATCCAGGTTGATGGTCAGGTTGACGGCGGAGCGGAGGGTCCTTTTGAATATGGGCTTGGACTCGGTGTCGGTGACGATATCGAAGCGGGCTTCTCCGGGCGGGAAGAAGGCATACCTTTCTTCACCGACAGCATAGAGCAGGCTCTTCTCTCCCTGGACTATGCGCACGGGGCTGGTGCCGAACATCTCGCGGTAATGGCTGCCGAAGTTGAGCTTCACTCCGCAGTTTATCTGGGAACATTCCAGAAGCACCTTCGTCGTCTCGTCGGCTACTATGTCAACTTGGATCTCCGTACCCCACTGGGGCGATTCGAAGGCGGGGACAGAATAGTCGGCGGACACCAGCTTAAGATTATAGGTGCCTTCGGGCAGGATGATAGAGTCGGGCCTGTCTCCGTACAGGCCGTTGTAGTACACCGTCCCTTGAAGGCCGGCGACAGTCAGGATGAATGAATTGGTGTCGGGAAGGGCGGCGGATTTGATCGCTGCGAAGTCGTCGCTGAAGCTGGCTATTCCCAGCACGAGACCTCCTTTGCGGCGATCCTGGCCCTCCTCGTCCGGCAGCACATGGCATGCCGTGGCAAACAGTGCAATCCCGATGCAGATTGCGGCAAAACGTTTCATTTTTTTGTCCTCCATTTTTATTTGTTACGGGGCGCAATGTAGGACATCAAATCTTGTCTAGCCGTTTTTAAACATTTATATACATTTAATTATTTGGATATTATTTCGGGATTGCATACTTTTGCAGTCCCAAATTCAGAAATGAATTGACTCGTTAGCTCAGTTGGT
>JAFZVU010000018.1 GCA_017617655.1 Bacteroidales bacterium | reverse complement strand
GGCAGAGCTCCCTGCCTGGCGGGAGATAAGTTCGGTGCTTTCGCTGTATCCACAGTGTCCATTCGCACCAAGTGCACAAGGTCTGCTAAAATGATGCAGACCTTGTACGTCATGAGATTGTAATGGGCTGTAAGTTAGTGATTTGTGAATAAAGGGTGCGCAAGGTCTGCGACAAATTTGCAGACCTTGTGCGCTTGTCAATGATAAACAGAACTAATGATTGATGCCGGGCTGGCCTAGAGGGTAATTTCAAACGGGGAGACGGGCATGCCCTCGGCATTGTAGAGGGTGACGTCCTCGCGGACGTAGTTCTTCCAGAGGAAGCGTACCTTCTTGGGATTCTTGATGCCGCCGACATAGAGAACCACCCTGTTGCCAAGGATCGAAGCGTTGACGCGCTGGTATGCGCCATTCTCGTCAGAAACGGCGAAACCCTTAATCTCATCACCCTTGACGACGAGCCCGTTGCCGATCTCGCTGAAAGACAGATAAACCTTGCCATCCTTCAACTCAGCCTTGGTACACTCCGGAGAAAGCACCACAGTCTCGCCGTAAGCAGTCCTCATCGCACCCTTTGCCACGCGCTCAGCCACAATCTTCTTATTGATCGGGTGGATATTGTTCCAGGTGCCGATATCGCAAGCCACAGCCAGAGCAGCATTGGGAAGCATGTGAGTAGCCAGCCTCTGCCCCTCGCGCACATTAGCCCAGCCATCCTGAACGGGCAGGAAAGTCTTGGCCTGGTGGCTGGCCAGCTGACAGATAATAACAGGCATATTCTTGTTGCGGAAATCCTTGCTCCAGGTCTTCATCATCCTGGCCAGGAAGGTGCCATACTCAGGAGTATTGCCGCTGTTGGTCTCGCCCTGATACCATACGATACCCGAAACATTGACATTAGTGACAGGACTGAGCATACCCCAGTACAGCCCGAAAGGATTGCGGACCATAGAAGTATGCTGGATCTCTTTCTCTACATACTGCATGACCACAGGACGCTGAGCCGGAGCCCCGCCGGGACGGTTGAAATTGCTGGGAATCTCCTGGAAGAAAACCTTCCACCCATCATTGAGAGAAATATTCTCATCACCGAGACGGATCTGATACTGCTCGTCCTCATAGAAGCCGCCATTGGCATTGGCGCCATTGAGCTTGATGCAAATTACATTCTTGCCCTCCTTGAGGATACCTTCGCCGAAAGCATAATTGCGGGGAGGATATTCATAGCCGGTGGTGCCCACCCTGATGCCATTGATGAAAGTCTCGTCGGCCTGAGTGATAGTTCCCAGCTTGAGCAGATTGTTCTTAGAAGCAGCCTGCTCGGCAGTCAGCCAGAGATCGTGCCTGTAATAAACCAGGGCGCTGCCCGTGATACCCACCTCTCTGAAATAATGAGGCAGATATGCAGGAGCCCACTCTGAATCGTCGAAATCAACAGTGTAATAGTCGGGATTCTCGACAGGACGCTCTACTGCAGCACCGCCGCCCGGCCTGCCGCCGCCGAACATAGCGCCGAAATTAGCACCGGCACCTCTCGGCTGAGGATTACGCTGAGCCTCCAGAGCCTCGGCATACTGAGGATAATCCTTGAGGTCGTCCGGACTCATCCAGCTCTCGATGGCAGTGCCGCCGACAGCACACTGGATGATGGCTACAGGCACCTGATAAGTGTCATAAATCTGACGGGCGAAGAAATAGGGGATCATGGACATCTTCAGGCAGGTCTCAGGATTTACCGCCTTCCATGAGCCGGAAGCGAAATCTTTCTGAGGACCGTCGTATGCATATTTCTCGCCCACGAGGAACTCGCGGATAAGAGGATTTGTATAGTGAAGGACATCGTCGCCGTAAAGGTCGAGGGCACGCTCCAGAGGAGTCTGCATGTTCGACTGGCCGGAGAACACCCATACGTCTCCGAATATCACGTCCTTGACCTCGATGTCATTGACCTTGATGGTGTAGGTCCTGCCGTCCCATGAAGTAGCGGGCAGGATAACCAGCCAGTTGCCTTTGCGGTCGGCCCTGGCAGTATAGGTTGCACCGTCGAAGGTGACGGTGACTCTCTCCTGGGGATCTGCGAAGCCCCAGATGCGAGCCGGCTGGTCGCGCTGGAGGATCAGTCCGTCGCTGATCATCTTTGGAAGTGTGACTTTTGCGTTTAGGCTCTGGGCAAATAACAGCAAAGCTGCGCCCAGGACAATGAGAACATGTCTTTTCATAGCAGATTACAAAAAGTAAAAGGGAAAATAATAAGATTGGAGCCTTTCACGGGACTCGAACCCGCGACCTGCTCATTACGAATGAGCTGCTCTACCGACTGAGCTAAAAAGGCTTTTGGCATTGCAAAAGTAATAAAAAAACTATTTCTGCAATTGCGTCATATTCCAAGAGACTACATCTTTCTACCAGGCTAGAGCGCCGGCACCGAGGATGGCGGCGTCAGACTCCTTGAGGGCAGAAGGGATGATGGCAATCTTGTCTTTCCAGATTGAAAGCAGGTTGGCGTTCATGGCTTCGCGCATAGGCTTGAAGATGAACTCGCCTGCCCTAGCAAGGCCGCCGAACAGAACGATTGCCTCAGGAGCGCTGAAGGCAACGAAGTTGGCGCATGATTCGCCGAGGATCTTGCCGGTGTAGTTGAATACGTCGATAGCAAGCTTGTCACCCTTGAGCGCGGCCTCGAATACGTCTTTCGAGGTGATTTCCTGGATATCTCCGAGGACACTGTCGGGATACTTGCCGCTTTCTAGCCATTCGCGGGCAGTCTTGGCGACACCGATGGCAGAAGCGTAAGCCTCGAGGCAGCCGTCATGGCCGCATCCGCAGCGACGGCCGTTATGGCGTACCGCGTTGGTATGGCCGAGCTCTCCGGCGAAGCCGTCATGACCGTATACAAGGGCGCCGTTGATGACGATGCCGCTGCCGACGCCTGTGCCGAGGGTCAGCATGATGAAGTCCTTCATGCCGCGGGCTGCGCCGTAGGTCATTTCTCCTACAGCAGCTGCGTTGGCGTCATTGGTCACAGTGACGGGCACGTTCAGCTTCGACTCGATGTATTGTTTCAGGAACACCCTCTTGCCGTTAGCCCACGGCAGGTTGGGGGCGTCCTCTATCATTCCTGTATAGTAATTGCCGTTGGGGGCTCCGATGCCGATGCCCTGGATCTGCTCCATGCCGATGTGGGCAGCCAGGCTCTTGATGGTGTCGCATACGGCGTCCATGAATTTCTCTCCCTCGTCGGGGCCGTATTTCGACGAGATGACGGTTTGTGCGGGAATTTCGCCGCGGCGGTCAACGATGCCGATCTTGGTGGTCTGTCCACCCACATCAACACCAACAACGTATTCTTTATCCATGATTATTAGGTTTTAGTCTATTTTGATATCCTTATTGACATTCTTGCTGCCCCAGATAGCGTAGTAGAGCAGGTAAGCGAGCATGGCGACAACCAGCCAGTAGCTGGGGATGGCGCCGGCACGCTGGGCGATGGCCTGCTGGATGAGCGGCATGATACCTCCGCCGACAACCATCATCATGAAGATGCCGGAAGCCTGCTCGGTGTATTTGCCGAGGCCCTCGACTGCAAGGTTGAAGATTGCACCCCACATGATGGATGTGCAGATACCGCAGAGGGCGAGGAAGATACATTTCATGGGAACGGCAGAACCCTTGACAGTCATGCTTATGCTCTCAGGCAGGAAGATGGCGATGAGAAGCAGCAGGATGGCCAGTGAAGACACAGAGATCATCTGGGTGCGGGTGCTGATCTTGCCGCTGAGGGTGCTGGACAGGAAACGTCCGATCATCATCAGGAACCAGTATGAAGCAGCCAGGAAGCCGGCAACTGCTGCAGAACCCTCGAAGCCGAGGTCAGAGATATAGAAGTTGAGCTGGGCGGGGATGCCGATCTCGATACCTACATAGAAGAAGATGGCGATTACACCGAGGACGGTGTGGCGGAAACTCCATGCGCTGCGCTCGTAAACCGTAGTATTGCGCTCCTTTGCGGGCTCCGGAATCTTTACGAAAGATATGATTATGAAGGCCAGAGCGAAGACGCCCATTGCGATGAAGAGCAGAGGAGCCACGTCAGACATCGCGGTCTTGTCGGTAACTGTGCCGATGAGGACGCCCACGAGCAGAGGAGTGAGGGTTCCGGTGAGGGAGTTCAGGGTGCCGCCGATCTGGATGAACTGGTTGCCCCTGTTGCCGCCGCCGCCGAGGATGTTCAGCATCGGGTTCACGACAGTGTTGAGCATGCAGACGCAGAAACCGCAGATGAATGCGCCGAGCAGATAGACGATGATGTTTACACCTACCTGTCCGATGGTAGCCTCAGCGCCGACCTTGCTTGAAAGCCACTGGATGAAGATGCCGACGAAACCGGTGGCAAGGGCGATGAGAGTGGTCTTCTTGTATCCCACTTTGACGAGCATCTTGCCGGCAGGAATACCCATGAAGAGGTATGCGGCGAAGTTCATCATGTTACCCATCATTGCGGCCCAGCTGTACTGGCCCTTCCAGATATTGCCGAACGGCGCGGCCATGTTGGTGACGAATGAAATCATCGCGAAGATGAAACACATGGTGACGATCGCCACGAGTCTTCCATTCTTGTTGGTTGTAGTAGTGTTGGTCATAGTATTTGGTTATAATAATTGCCGAAAAATGGTTTCCAAATTTAACGATTAAAAACAAAAAAAACACTACTTTTGGTTTAGTTCTTGTACATGCGACAATCAAATCCAAACAATATTGAGATGAAAAGAATTTTAATCGTTGCGATGCTTACCTTCGCCCTTTGTGCGTCAGGCTTCCAGGCAAACGCCCAGTCCAAACTTGACAAACTTGTCGGCACCTGGCTGATGACCACCGATTTCAACGGCCAGACCATGGAGCTCACATACAAGATCGTCAAGAATGACGACGGTGTGTTCGCAACAATGGACATGCCCGGCGCTCCCGAGCAGCAGCTCGAGATCAAAGATGTCAACGGGAAGCTCCAGAGCCTGCTCGACATCCCTGAATTCGGAGCAGCCATCGACATCAGCTATGCATTCGTGGATGACGACACAGTCAATGTCTCCGTTGACGCTGGTGGATTCATGATGGAATCCACGATGACAAGAGTGAAAGAATAATCTGATTCCCCTGATATGAAGACTAAAACTATGAAGGCGATACTGGCGGCCCTGCTGCCAGTATTGTTTGTGATGTGCACAGGCTGCTATCACACCGTTACCACTTCCAATCCAGTAATCTACAGTGACGTTCCCGATCCTGATATCATCAGGGTGGGCAACGACTACTACATGACCAGCACGACCATGCACCTGCTTCCCGGCGTTCCGATCATGCACAGTACCGACCTGGTGAACTGGGAAATTGTCTCCTATGTGTACGACCAGCTCGAGGACAACGACAAGGCCAGCCTGCTGAACGGCGAATTCAGCTACGGCGGCGGCTCATGGGCATCGTCCATCAAATATGCCGGCGGTGAGTTCCACATCTGCTTCATCGCCAACGAGCAGCACAAGAGCTATATCTACCACACCAAAGACCTCACTTCGGGCGAATGGACCCGCAGCGATTTCGACGTAGTCTTCCACGACCCGGCCCTCTTCGAGGATGAGGACGGCAGCGAGTGGGTTGTCTATGGCAACGGAGTGCTCCACATCACCCAGCTGACCGACAACTTCCATGCGATCAAGGAAGGTGGCATAGTGGACAGCGTGCTTCTTAACCTGCGCTCCCGCGAGCTGAATCTGAACGCCGAGGGCAGCCACATGTACAAGCGCAACGGCTACTATTATATATTCGACATCGACTGGCCGCGCGGAGGCGTACGCCGCGAGATCTGCAACCGCAGCAAGAATCTCTTCGGCCCCTACGAGCAGAAGACTGTGCTCTATACCACTCTGAACGAGGGCAGGGGAGGCTTTTCTGCCAACGGCGTGGCCCAGGGCGGCATAGTAGACACACCTGCCGGCGAATGGTATGCACTTCTCTTCCAGGACCACGGACCTCTGGGCCGATGCCCGGTGCTCGTGCCGATGGTGTGGGGAGATGACGACTGGCCCGTAATGGCCGGCGGCGATGCGGCAGGACTTGCAAGCGGCAAGACCTTCGGCATGAACAAACTCGCGGAAGTGGGAGTGATGCCGGAAGAAGTGGCTGTCAAGACGAAAGTGGCGTCGGTAGTTCCCAACTGGTTCTGCGACGACGAGTTCGAATACACCGAGAATAAGCTCGGACTGGCATGGCAGTGGAACCACAATCCCGATCCGGCCGGCTGGAGCGTCACCGAACGTCCGGGCTGGCTCCGCATCAGGCCTACATCTCTGGCTCCGCACATCCTGCGTGCCCGCAACTCTCCGTCACAGAGGCTTCCCGGCCCTCGCTGCGACACTGAAGTGCTGCTGGATTTCAGTAAGCTTCAGGCTGGCGACAGGGCAGGTATATGCGCCTTCCAGAGCAACTACGCTTCTGTAGGAATTGCTGTTGACGAGAACGGAGCAAAGACTCTCAGCGTGATGCAGCGTACCGGCGGCGGTAACAAACGCATGCTGGGCGCGGACGACGACGGCTCTGTAGAAGTTCTTTCAGTTCCGGTGCCTGCCGGATTGTCATCAGTGGCTCTGAAGATCAAATATATCTTCGATCCTGCCGATGACAACGACACTCACCGCGATTTCGCTACGCTGGAGTACTCGTTCAATGGTATAAACTGGACTGACTGCGGAGTAGAGCTGCAGATGCGCTACACCCTCGACATATTCATGGGCTACCGCACATTCCTCTACTGCTATTCAACTCTCGCTACGGGAGGCTATGCAGACTTCGACTACTATCACGTCTCAGTAAAATAAGACGCCAATACTCAGGCTGCAGCTAAGGCTGCGGCTTAGTCTCATCATATTCCGGCTCTTCGGAGCCGGAATATCTTTTTTGATAATCCTTGGCCGACATGCCGAAGAACTGTTTGAATGCCGTCGAGAAAACGGAAGGGTTGCTGTATCCTACCGAATAGGCTATCTGTGAGATATTTTTCTTCTCTCCCCGCAGAAGCTGCGCTGCCTGGTTGAGGCGGATGGAACGTATATACTCTCCCGGGGACGAGCCTGTGATTTCCTTGATTTTGCGGTGGAGGTGACCCCTGCTGATGCCGATTGCGTCTGCGAGCATCTCTACATTGAGATCCGGGTCTGAGATGCGCTCATTGATAGTTGAGAGGACTTTCTGCATCAGCATGTCATCGTTGCTCTGGAGTTCTATCGGTTGAATCACGTCTTTGGCGATTTGCATGTCCTTGATGTGGCTGGCCAGACGGGAGCGGCTTTTTATGAGGTTGTTGCAGTTCAGGATGAGCTCTTCCTCGTTGAAAGGTTTCGAGATTATTGCATCAGCTCCGGTGAGCAGGCCCTGGACCCTCACTTCTTCACCAGGCAGCGCCGTGAGAAGCAACACTGGAACATGGGCTGTGTTGGAATTGCCTTTAAGCTGTTTAACAAGCGAGATGCCATCGATACCTGTCATCATCACTTCGGCTATCACGAGATCTGGCGGATCAGCCAGGATGGATTTGAGGCCTTCAGCGGGACTGGTGAAAGTGGTGACGTTGAAGACAGGGTCCAGCAAAGCGTGCAGATATAAGCATATATCAGCACTCTGGTCGATGCCGATTACAGAATACTTGTTGCGCGAAGGGGATTCCTTACTTTCGCCCGCTTGTCCAACGCTATTCTCCAGATTGATGTTGCGCCAGGTCTCTTCAAGCAGTTCCTTTCTGCTGGAGAGACGGTTTTTCGGAAGATGCGAATTGCCCAGAAGCAGCTTTATTGTGCAGGACACTCCTTCAGAGTCTGTGTGATTGGCGACTTTGATAGTGCCTTTGTGCAGGCTGACAACTTCCTTGCAGAGATAGAAATCCATGTTGGTGCCCACGACTGTGCCTGATTCTGACCTGGCGAACAGTTCGAAAAGGTTACCGATGATATAGTCAGGTATCTGCCTGCCGTTGTTCTTTATTACTATTGTCGCATATTTGTCGTCACTGGCTGTTTCTATGTCTACCTTCCCTCCTTCAGGGGTGTACTTGATGGAATTGCTCACCAGAGTCATCAGGATCTCGTCGAAGGCGCTGCGGTCTATCCATACGGGAATCCTGTCCTTGTCGCAATGGAAAGACAGCTCTATGTTTGCCAGCTTTGTCTGGTAAGTGAACAGATTCTGCAGGTTGTACAGATATTTGACAAGGTTGATCTCTCTGAATGTCAAGTCGCTGCCGTTGTCGACGATCCTGTCGACATTCATAGACTTATCAAGCAGGGAAACAATATTGACGGCATTCTTATGAATAGACTGCAACTCTTTGCCGGTGTCTTCATCGTAACTTTTTGACATCAGTTTCTGAAGAGGAGTCATGATCATCGTCACAGGAGTGCGGAGCTCATGGATCAGATAGGTCAGGAATTCTAGTTTCTTTTTGTCATTATCTCGCTGAGATGCGGATTTCTTTTCAGTATTCCGGCAGGCAAACCAGACTGCAAGACCGGCCACGGCCGCAGATAACAGACATGCTATACAAATGGAAAGCGGCGAAAAAGCCGATGTGAGAAATTGTAAAGAATGTAACGGTTTCATGATTCGAATTTAGGAATAAAACTGATATTATTCTGCCCTTGTATTACAAATCATAAAGAAACTGCGACATTTTCAGTTCTGATGTTACAATTCAAATAATACATGAAGAAATAACTAAAGGCGGTTTCAGCGCTCTGCGCTACCTTTGCAACGAAACAAACAAGCCCGCGTTGTCAGGCAATAATAGTGTTTAGGTGGTAGGGGCGATGACAGACATGTCGTCGCCCCTTATTATTTGCCGGGGCTACAAGTCGATCCAGCGGATTTCGCCGTCACGGCCCCAGTATGTCATCTGCCGCTTGGCGTAGTGGCGTGTGTTGCGCTTGATGGCGTAGACAGCTTCGTCGAGGCTGCAGCTGCCGTCGAAATAGCTGAACAGCTCTTTGTATCCTACAGTGTTCAGGGCAGGGAGGTCCCGCATGGGCAGCAGGCTTCGGGCTTCTTCGAGCAAGCCCTGCTCCATCATCAGGTCGACCCGGCGGTTGATACGCTCATACAGGACTTCTCGATCCCTGCGAAGCCCGATCTTTTCTATCTCAAAAGGTCTGGTTTTGGCCGAGGCGGTCTTGAAGTCCGAGAATTTCCGTCCGGTAGCGATGGTCACCTCAAGTGCGCGGACCACTCTCTGCCAGTTGGCTATGTCGATGGCTTCGTAACTGGCGGGGTCGAGCCTCTTGAGGTCCATGCGCAGCGACTCCACGCCTTCCTCGCGGGCCCGGCGTGTAAGCTCTTCGCGGAGCTCAGGATCGGCTGCCGGGAAATCGTCGAGCCCTTTGCAGAGGGCGTCAATGTAGAAGCCGGAGCCTCCGGCCATAACGACGGTGTCGTATTTTTTGAAAAGCTCATCCAGAAGTGCAAGCGCGTCCAGCTCGAACTGGCCGGCGGTGTATGGTTCGGTTACCGAACGGCAGGCAATGAAATGATGTTTCACTCGGGCGAGTTCCTCAGCGGAGGGGCGCGCCACGCCTACATTCATTTCTTTGAAGATCTGACGGGAGTCGCAGTTGACTATCTCCGTGCCGAGGCTGCAGGCCAGGCTTATAGCATAGTCTGTCTTCCCCACGGCGGTGGGGCCGAGCACTATCGTCAGCTTTTTAGGCATGATTAATCGTCAGAGCCGGAATCCAGCCCGTCTTCGAATTCGCTGAAAGCGTTGTCGTCGTCCTTCTCGTCATCCTCGTCGTCCTCATCGTCGTCGTCATCGTCGACGGCAGGGCTGCCGGCACCCCTCGGGATGTAGACCTGGGGATCCTCGTATTTGGCCGAGAACTGGTCGGGGTTGTGGCCTTTCTCGAGAGTTGTCTGGGGATAGTGGCTGCGCGGGTCCTCAAGTTCCTCTCCCAGGATGGTCAGGATGATGCAGCTGTTGTTGTGCATATCGTAGCAGAACTGAAGCACATTCTGCCCCTTTTCAGCCAGCTGGCTGAAGTTGACGCGGTCCATCGAGCCGTAGCCCAGATCGAACAGGCCGTACACGGCGGTAATGGCCCCCTTGTCGTCCAAAGCGCGGTAAACTACGATCTGGTCTGAAGAGAAACACAGATCGTTGATTATAAATTTGTTGAAATCAAACAGACTCATGCGTGCAGGGACTTCATACTCCCTGACGAACACCTTGCTGGAAGGAATTGTTGCTCTTAATTTGTAGATCATCGTAGTAAGCCGCAGCTCGTTTCGGCATTGCAAAAATATAAATAAAAGCCTACTTTTGCAATCTGTAATGGATTCAGTTACAAAACCGGTCACAGATAGCTACAAGAGCATCGCAGCTCCCTCGAAAGGCCTTTATAAAGACAAAGGGAGTAAATTTCTCTCTTTCGCATATCCGGTTTCTACAGAAGCCCAGGTCAAGGACATCGTAGCCTCCCTCAAAAAAGAATATTTCGACGCCAGGCACCACTGCTATGCCTACCGTCTCGGCCTTACAGGCGACAAGTGGCGCGCCAATGACGACGGCGAGCCGTCTTCCACCGCCGGCCGCCCCATCCTCGGCCAGATCCTCTCCGCCGAGCTGAGCGACATCCTGATTGTGGTGGTCCGCTATTTCGGCGGCATCCTGCTCGGCACCTCCGGCCTGACGGTGGCCTACAAGACCGCATCGGCCGACGCCATCGCCAATGCCAGCATAGTGGAAAAAATTGCCACCGAGACCTATGAGATACGCTTCGACTACCTTCAGATGAACGATGTGATGAAGGTTCTTAAAGACCTTCAGATCACCCCGCTGGAGCAGAATTTCGACGAGCGCTGCATGATCGCCGCTCCGGTCCGCCTGCGCGACATCGACAGATTCAAGGAATTATTGAAAAACACAGATATATGCCAAAGAGCCTGATTTCTATCCACGATTTTTCCAAGGAGGAGATGCTTCACATCCTCGATGTGGCTTCTGAGATGGAAAAGAACAAAAGCCAGAAGATCCTTGACGGCAAGGTGGTCGCCTGCCTGTTCTTCGAGCCTTCGACCCGCACGCGCCTGAGCTTCGAGACAGCTGCGAACCGCCTCGGCGCAAGAGTCATCGGATTCAGCGACGTTGACAACACCTCCATCAGCAAGGGAGAGAGCCTCAAGGACACCATCAAGATGGTTTCGAACTACGTCGACATAATTATCATGCGCCACCCCCTCGAAGGTGCGGCCCGCTATGCCAGCGAGGTCAGCAACCTGCCGGTGGTGAATGCAGGCGACGGCGCCAACCAGCACCCCAGCCAGACGTTGCTCGACATGTATTCGATCCGCCAGTCCCAGGGCCGCCTCGACGGCCTCACCATCAACATGGTGGGAGACCTCAAGTACGGCCGCACGGTGCACTCGCTGCTGCAGGCCATGAGCCACTTCGACCCGAGCTTCGTCTTCACAGCTCCCGCCGAGCTGCAGATGCCTGTGGAATACAAGCAGTTCCTCGACGAGCGCGGCATTGCCTATCGCGAGACCACTTCTCTCAACGAGCATCTCAACGACTGCGACATCCTCTATATGACCCGCGTGCAGCAGGAGCGCTTCAGCGACCCTATGGAGTATGAAAAAGTTAAGGATGTTTACAGGCTGGAAGCTAGCATGCTCGGCGGCGTGCGCAGCAACATGAAGATACTCCACCCGCTGCCCCGCATCAACGAGATCGCCCTCGACGTGGACGACACGCCTTATGCATATTATTTCAAACAGGCCGAGAACGGAATGTACGTCCGCATGGCCATCATAGCCTGCCTGCTCGGGTACAGATAAAAGGAGACACGACATGGAAACCACAGCAAGACAACTCATAGTCAACGCCATCGAGAACGGCACCGTGCTCGACCACATCCCTTCGGAGAACCTTTTCAAGGTGGTGGACATACTCAATCTGGCCGAGTGTTCCAACCAGATCACCATCGGCAGCAACCTGGACAGCAAGAGTTTCGGCCGCAAGGGCATCATCAAGATTGCGGACCGCTATTTCGAGAACGACGAGCTGAACCGTATTGCCCTCGTCGCCCCGCAGGCCACCATCAATATAATCAAGGACTACAAGGTCGTTGACAAGCGAAAGATCACCATTCCGGAAGAGGTGATAGGCATCGGAAAGTGCGCAAATCCGATGTGCGTGACCAACCACCAGAAGATAGCTACCCGCTTCAAGACTATAGTCGAGAACGGCAGCATCAATCTTCTCTGTCATTATTGTGAAAAGACCACAAATATTATAAATTTGCAGCCCTGACGCTATCTGAATAATCAGCAAACAATAACTATAAAATGAAGAAAGCTTACAATTTTACCGCCGGCCCGTGCGTCCTGCCCCAGCCCGCAATTGACGCTGCTATCGAAGCCCTCAAGGACTTTGCAGGAACAGGTGTTCCGGTTGTTTCGATCTCTCACCGTTCTAAGGAATGGCAGGCAGTGATGGACGAGGCCCGCAGCCTCTGGAAAGAAATCCTGAACATCCCCGACAATTACGAAGTCCTCTTCCTCGGGGGCGGAGCATCGATGCAGTTCCTTTACGTAGCAATGAACTTCCTGGAGCACAAGGCCGCCTATCTCGAGACAGGCGTCTGGGCCAAGAAAGCCCTCAAGGAAGCCAAAGGTCTGGGCGAGGCATACGCAGTCGCATCCAGCGCCGACAAGACATTCTGCTACATCCCTAAAGACTACACTATCCCTACCGATGTAGATTATTTCCATATCACTTCGAACAACACCATCTATGGTACTGAGATCCGCCATGACATCGACAGCCCCGTTCCGCTGATCGCCGACATGTCGTCCGACATCCTCAGCCGTCCGGTAGACGTAAGCAAGTACGCCCTCATCTACGGTGGTGCGCAGAAGAACGTGGGTCCTGCAGGCCTGGCCTTCGCCATCGTCAACAAAGACGCTCTTGGCAAGGTAACCCGCTACATCCCCACCATGCTCGACTACCGCACCCACATCGACGGCGGCTCAATGTTCAACACTCCTCCGGTATTCCCGATCTTCGTTATGAACGAGACCCTCAAATGGCTCAAGGGCCTTGGTGGTCTTAAGGTGATGAACAAGATGAACGTGGCCAAGGCTGACAAGCTCTACGCCGAGATCGACCGCAACAGCCTCTTCCGCGGCACCGCTGCCAAGGAAGACCGCTCTATCATGAACGTTTGCTTCGTGATGGCAGAGGGCAGGGAAGCTCTCCAGGACGAGTTCCTCGCTTTCGCCCAGGGCCGCGGCATGGTCGGCATCAAGGGCCACCGCTCAGTAGGCGGCTTCCGCGCATCTATTTACAACGCATGCCCGATGGAGGCTGTTGACGCCCTCATCGCCTGCATGCAGGAATTCGAAGCTGAACACAAATAATCCGTCGTTGAAATGAAAGTATTGGTAGCAACAGAGAAACCTTTCGCAGGCGTTGCCGTGAAGGGTATCCGCGAAATTGTCGAGGCCGCCGGCCACGAACTCGCACTCCTCGAAAAATATACCGACAGCAAAGACCTCCTCAAGGCAGTGAAGGACGCTGACGCTCTGATCGTCCGCTCCGACAAGGTTACTGCCGACGTCGTTGCCGCAGCAAAGAACCTCAAGATCGTCGTCAGGGCCGGTGCAGGCTATGACAATCTCGACCTCGACGCTCTCAGCGCAGCAAAGGTGGTTGCAATGAACACCCCCGGCCAGAACTCAAACGCCGTGGCAGAGCTTGCAGTCAGCTTCATGGTCTATATGTCCCGCAACCAGTATACCCCCGCCACCGGCAGCGAGCTGAAGGGCAAGACCCTCGGCGTGCAGGCATACGGCAATGTGGGCCGTCTGGTAGCTAATATCGCCAAAGGTTTCGGCATGGAGATTATGGCTTTCGACCCGTTCATCCCCGCCGAGAAGATCGAGGCTGACGGCGTCAAGGTGGCTTCTTCTCTCGAAGAGCTCTACAGCAGCAGCAACTTCATTTCACTGCATATCCCTGTTACCCCGCAGACCAAAGGTTCCATCGGCTACGCTCTTCTGAGCCGCATGCCGAAGGGAGGCTGCCTGGTCAACACCGCCCGCAAGGAAGTCATCAACGAAGCCGAGCTTGTAAAGGTTCTCACCGAGCGTGAAGACCTCAAGTACATCACCGACATCGCTGCCGACAACCAGGCCGAGCTGAACGAGAAGTTCGGCGTACGCGTGTTCGCAACTCCCAAGAAGATGGGTGCCCAGACCTCTGAGGCCAACATCAACGCCGGTCTTGCAGCAGCCCGCCAGATCTGCGACTTTTTCGCTACAGGTAACACCCGTTTCCAGCTGAACAGGTTCTAAACAGTTTTTTCAGGAATGGTAAAAGTAAAACCCTTCGCCGCAATCAGGCCTCCCAAGGCCATCGTAAAGGAAGTGGCGAGCCGTCCGTATGACGTGCTGTCTTCCGAAGAGGCCAAAGCCGAAGCAGGGGAGAAGTCTCTGCTTCACATCATCAAACCCGAGATAGATTTCGATCCCATCCGTGAGGAGCAGGACCCGGCCGTTTACGCAAAGGCTGTGGAGAATTTCAAGCTCTGGCAGCAGAGGGGATGGCTGGTGCAGGACGGAAAGGAGAATTACTATGTCTATGCCCAGACTATGGGCGACCGCACCCAGTACGGCCTCGTAGTCTGCGCCAACACTGAAGACTACACCAGCGGTGCCATCAAGAAGCACGAGCTCACCCGCAAGGACAAGGAGGACGACCGCATGGTCCACGTGCGCAACCAGAGCGCCAACCTCGAGCCGGTGTTCTTCGCATATCCGGACAATGCCGCCATCGACGCCATCGTGGCCAAGTACACTGCCGGGCAGCCCGAGTACGACTTCGTGGCAGACGACGGCTTCGGCCACAAGCTGTGGGTTATCGACGACGACAAGGACATCGCCGCCATCACTGCCGCCTTCGCTTCAATCCCCGCCTTCTACGTTGCTGACGGCCACCACCGTACAGCTGCAGCAGCCCGCGTGGGAGCTGAGCGCAGGGATGCCAACCCTGCCCACAACGGCAGCGAGGAGTACAACTACTTCATGGCAGTGGTATTCCCGCAGAGCCAGCTCAAGATAATGGACTACAACCGCGTGGTAAAGGATCTCGCCGGTCTCAGCCCCGAGGAATTCATAGCCGCTCTCCGCAAGGATTTTGTCGTGGAGGAAGCGAAGTGCAGCGGTCCTTACCGTCCCTGCAAGCTCCATAACTTCTCTATGTACCTCGGCGGAAAATGGTATTCGCTCGATGCCAAGGAGGGAACATACGACGACAACGACCCCATCGGCCAGCTTGACGTTACCGTGCTGTCGAACCTCGTGCTCGACAAGATACTTCACATAGGCGACCTCCGTACTTCCAAGCGCATCGACTTCGTGGGCGGAATCCGCGGCCTCGGCGAGCTGCAGCGCCGCGTTGACAGCGGCGAGATGGCTGTTGCCTTCGCTCTGTATCCCGTGTCCATGGACCAACTCGTGAGCATCGCCGACACCGGCAACATAATGCCCCCGAAGACTACATGGTTCGAGCCCAAGCTCCGCAGCGGAATTACGATTCACAAATTCTAAAATAAAGACATGACAGATTACTCTATGAACGCCAACCTGCTGGAAAGGGCGCTCGGCAAGCCTTGCAGCGCTTTCACCCGGCAGGACCTTATCGATTTCTGCATTGCCAACAAGGTGGAATTCATCAATTTCCACTACACCAGCTTTGACGGCAAATTCAAGACCTTGAACTTCGTCATCCACAGCATCGAGCATCTCGAGAACATCCTGACTGCCGGTGAGCGCGTTGACGGCAGCAACCTTTTCCCGTTCATCAAGGCCGGCGAGAGTGATCTGTACGTGATTCCCAAATACAAGACTGCCTTCCTGAATCCCTTCAGCGAAGTGCCCACCCTAGACCTTCTCTGCTCATATTACGGCCGCGACGGTAAGCCGTACGAGAGCTCTCCGGAGTACATCCTCCACAAGGCCCATCAGGCTCTCAAAGCCACCGCCGGCGTTGAGATGCAGGCCATGGGTGAGCTGGAGCACTATGTCATCAGTCCGAAGGAAGAGAAGTATCCTGTTCCGGACCAGAAGGGTTACCACGAAAGCGCTCCTTTCAACAAGTCATCGGAGTACCGCAACGAGGCCATGCGCCTCATCGCTCAGGCTGGCGGCAAGATAAAGTACGGCCACAGCGAAGTCGGCAATTTCTGCCAGGACGGCCTGAACTACGAGCAGAACGAGATAGAGTTCCTGCCTGTCGACATCGAGGATGCAGCCGACCAGCTGGTGGTTGCCAAGTGGATCATGCGTGAGCTGGCCTACAAGCGCGGCCTTACCATTACCTTCGCTCCGAAGATTACCGTCGGACAGGCCGGCAGCGGTCTGCATGTGCACATGAAGTTCACCCGCGACGGACGCAGCGTCATGGTCAAGGATGTGAATGTGCCTGCTGACGCCGGCGACGGCAAGACAAATCTCACCGAGGAGTGCCGCAGGGCTATCGCCGGTCTGATGATGGCCGGAACTTCGCTCCCCGCTTTCGGCAATCCGAATCCGCTGTCGTATCTGCGCCTCGTGCCGAACCAGGAGGCTCCTACATCGCTCTGCTGGTCATTCAGCAACCGCAGCGCGCTGGTGCGCATCCCTCTGGGCTGGGCTGGCTGCACCGACATGGCCGCCCGTCTCAACGGCGGCGACGATGCATCAAATATTGATTTCAGCGCCAAGCAGACCTTCGAGTGGAGGGCTTCTGACGGATGCGCCGACATCTATATGCTGATGGCCGCCTTGTGCGCCGCCGTCCGCCACGGTTTCGAGAATCCCGCCGCCCTCGAGGTTGCCGACCACACTTACGTCGGCCTCGGCGTGGACATCCACGACAAGGAGCACAGCGCTCTCGCGGCTTCTCTGGAGCAGCTTCCCGACTCTTGCGTGGCAGCTGCCGCCGAGCTCGAGAAGGACCGTGCCATCTATACTTCGAAAGGTGTCTTCTCCGACAGCATCATCGACTACCTTGAGTGCTATCTGCGCGACTTCGACGACGCCCAGCTCCGCGACGCCATCTCTGGCAGCAAGAAGCTCACGATGGACCTCGTCGAGCAGAATCTGCACGTGGGCTAGGCTGCGTGCTTCTGCTTCGGCTCCCGACTTTCACCATCTGGCCCGCGAAACGCCCCTTTGCGGGGCCAGACGTCTCCCGAACCGTCATCTGGCCACAAATACGTGCCTTTTTGTGGACAGGCTAGGTCCACAAGTCGTTCCGTCCACAAATACATGCCTTTTTGTGGACAGATTGGGTGCGCAGTGTCATCTGGCCCGTGAAACACCGGTTTGCGGGGCCAAACGTCTCCCAAACCACCATCTGGCCCGCGAAACGCCGGTTTGCGGGGCCGGACGGGTCTATTCTTCCGTCTCAGGGCCGGCCGCCTTCTCGAAGGCGTCGACGATCTTGGTGACGAGGGGGTGACGGACGATGTCCTCGCGGCCGAACTCGATGACACTGATGCCGCGGATGCCGCGCACCAGTTCCACGCCGCGCGCCAGACCCGAGTCGCTCTTGCGAGGCAGGTCTATCTGAGTGATGTCTCCTGTGACTATGAACTTCGCGTCGCAGCCCATACGGGTAAGGAACATCTTCAACTGGCCCAGCGAAGTGTTCTGCGCCTCGTCAAGGATTACGAAGGCCCGGTCCAGCGTGCGTCCGCGCATATATGCCAGCGGCGCAATCTGGATGGTGCCGTCCTCCATGAACGCCTGCAGCTTCTTCGCCGGAATCATATCCTGGAGAGCGTCATACAGCGGCTGCAGATAGGGATCCAGCTTCTCCTTCAGGTCGCCCGGCAGGAAGCCCAGCCTCTCGCCAGCCTCCACGGCTGGACGCGTCAGGATCAGCTTCTTCACCTCGCGGTTCTTCAGCGCCCTCACTGCCAGAGCGATGGCCGTATAGGTCTTGCCCGTGCCGGCAGGGCCGAGAGCGAAAATCAGGTCATTGTCGTAGTACTCCTTGACCAGCCGCTTCTGGTTCTTCGTGCGCGCCTTGATGCACTTGCCGTCGTTGCCATAGACAATAATGTAGTCATCGCCGGAGGCCATGTCGACCTTGCCTACCTCGGCCTCGCGCCCCTTCTCCTCGAAGAGGAAGTCAATGTCGTATTCGTTGATTACTCCCTTGGACTCCTTTATCGAGAGGAGGGCGTTGAAAGCCGCCTCAAAAGCTTCAATATCCTCCTGGGCACCCTCCACTGTAATCTGGGAACCTCGGGCAAACGCTTTAACTTTCGGGAAATGATGTCTGAAAAGATTGAGGTATTTGTTGTTGACTCCATAGATTTCAACGGGATCGAAGTGTTCAAGCGTCAGTGTTTTTTCTATCATGCGCGGCGGCTGTTGTGATTATGTGTAAATATACGATTTTTTTGCCTTTCATGCCGCAATTATCTACATTTGTCAAGATACAAATGCCTGTTGACATGAAACTTTTAAAAATATGCGCGATACTTCTTACTGCATGCATTGCCCTGAGCAGCTGCGATGCAGTCCGCGCCATGCTGGGCAAGCCGACGTCGGAAGATCTGGAGAAGCTCCGCCTGGAGCAGGAAGCAGCGCGGCAGCAGGCCAAATTGGATTCAATCGCCGCATTACAGGCCGAGATTGACCGTATCGCCGCCGAGCAGGAAGCCGCAGCCCACCGCGTGTCGTCGCGCTATTACGTTGCCATGGGCGGCTTCAAGGTTCCTGAGAACGCCGTCAACTACAAGGCCTACCTCGAGAAGCAGGGGTATGACATCCTCGCAGTCCGCTTCAAGACCGGCTACGACGTGCTGCTGACAAGCGGTACCGACAATTACTATGAGGCCCTGCGGAGCATGTACAATTTCATGGAATACGAGAAGACATGTCCCTACGACATCTGGATATATGACACTAAAACCGCAATCCACGAATAGCACTATTAGATAATGGAAAAGAAAACCGTCTTTACAGACAAACATATCGCGCTTGGAGCGAAGATGGCTCCGTTCGCAGGCTACCTGATGCCTATCGAATATACCGGAATCAATGACGAGCACGCCACCGTCCGCTGCGGCGTCGGCGTCTTCGACGTCTCACACATGGGAGAAATCTGGGTGAAGGGTCCTTCAGCCACCGCCTTCCTTCAGTATGTGACCAGCAACGACGTGTCTGTCCTGTATCCCGGCAAAGCCCAGTACACCTGCCTTCCCAACGGCCGCGGAGGAATCGTCGACGACCTGATCGTCTACTGCATCGACAAGGAGACCTATCTGCTGGCCGTCAATGCCGCCAACATCGACAAGGACTGGAATCATCTGTGCAGCATCGGCCCGAAGTTCGGCATGACCCCCGGCAAGGAGCTTTACAACGCTTCCGACGAGATCTGCCAGCTGGCTGTGCAGGGTCCGAAGGCCATGGAGACCATCCAGAAGATCACAAAGCAGGACATCATGTCGATGGAGTACTACACGTTCAAGAAGGTCGACATCGCAGGCATCCATGACGCCATCCTTTCCACCACCGGATACACCGGCAGCGGCGGATGCGAGATTTACGTAGCCAACGAGGACGGCGACAAGCTGTGGAAGGCTGTGTTCGAGGCCGGAGCGGAGTTCGGCATCAAGCCCATCGGCCTCGGCGCCCGCGACACCCTGCGTCTCGAGATGGGTTTCTGCCTCTACGGCAATGACATAGACGACACCACTTCACCCCTCGAGGCCGGTCTGGGCTGGATCACCAAGTTCAACGACGCCAAGGGCGATTTCATCGACAGGGCCTATATGGAGAAGCTCAAGGCTGAAGGCATCAAACGCCGCCTGGTGGGCTTCGAGCTTGTGGACAAGGGCATCGCCCGCCACGGTTACGACATCTGCGACGCTTCCGGCGCTGTAATCGGCCATGTCACTTCCGGCACGATGGGTCCCGCCGTAAAGAAGGCCATCGGTCTGGGTTATGTTGATGCAGCGCACAAGGCTGTGGACAGCGAAATCTACATCAGCGTCCGCGGCCGCCTGCTTAAGGCCAAGGTCGTCAAGCTGCCTTTCTACAAGGCGTAACGACGGCGCATGGAACGGCTTATCGAGTTTGACAAACAACTGCTTCTTGCTGTCAATCACTGGACGTCTCCCTGGGCGGACCAGTTGATGACGACCATG
This sequence comes from Bacteroidales bacterium, assembly GCA_017617655.1. Classification (GTDB taxonomy): domain Bacteria; phylum Bacteroidota; class Bacteroidia; order Bacteroidales; family UBA932; genus Equibacterium. The sequence goes on along the minus strand of JAFZVU010000018.1, from coordinate 53,251 downwards.
TCGAAGGTGGCGATCTGGTATCCTCTTTACCTCATCGCCGCGATAGCCGTCTTCATTCCGAAAGTATATTCTGAACGCAGCCTCTACCACCGCGAGTGCAGCGGGGCGAAGATGTGGAAGGCCGGGCTCGCAGCTTTGCTCTCCGTGCTTGCCTGCTGCGTCTGCACCGACCTGCTTGGACATATCGTAAGGAATGCCGTCTGTCGTCCGAGGCCCGGCTACGATGCGGAACTCCGCAGCATGATGAGGCTCATCACCGGCCCCGGCAATCTCTACGGCTTTTTCTCCAGCCATGCCGCGAACACAATCGCCTTTGCTGTTGCGACCTCGCTTATCATCAGGCGCAGGGCATGGACTATAGTGTCGCTGGTCTGGGCGCTGCTCATCTGCTACAGCCGCTGCTACCTCGGCCAGCACTACCCCACGGACGTGGTCACGGGCATAGCCTGCGGCCTGCTCTTCGCCTTCGCAGCATACTGGCTTTACAGATTTGTGATGCGTCGGTTTGCGCGTGCTGCGTAAATGCTTTAATATCAGTGTTTAAAGCAAAGTCCTACCTCCGTTTCCAAGGGGTAGGACTTTACGCTATTGGCAGACAGTCAGCCGGTTGCAAAACACGGGCGAATGGGATAGGATTTCACTCGTCCGGCCCCGCAAACCGGCGTTTCGCGGGCCAGATGGTGGTTTGGGAGACGTCTGGCCCCGCAAAGGGGCGTTTCGCGGGCCAGATGGCGGTTCGGGATGCGTCCGGCCCCGCAAAGGGGCGTTTCGCGGGCCAGATCGCTACCTTTTCTCGATATGAAAGTCGGATACACGTTTTGAAAGTCGGGTTTTCTCGTTTTGAAAGTTGAGCCCGAATGGGCATCCGTAACTTTGTCCAAAACAAATCCCACAACAATCATGACGACAAAACAAGCTTATTGCCCGCCCGAGAGCGAGGTCATCGACATCCAGACGCAGGGAATCCTCTGCGAGAGTAATCTTAAAGCGAATGTTAGTGCAACCTACAATGGAATGAATAATGAAGAGGAGGTATGGTAATGAAAAAATATATTCTGTCGTTATTCGCAATTCTTGCCGTCATCTCTTGTACGGTAGAGTCAATTGAGACTATCAAAGATGAAACCTTACCGCAGCCGTCATCTGCAAGCCCCATAGTTTTTAACCTTCAAGCCAAACACCCGGATGCCGGAACCAAAGCTGTCAAAGACGGCTGGGAAGATGGAGACGCTATTTTCGTATTTTTCAGCAATGTCGCCGCGCCGAAGTTCCTGAAGATGATTTATAGCGGCTCGGCCTGGACGGCATCCGAATATGACGGATCAACAGAAACTCCAGGAGCACTGGGCTTGAAAAACGGTGATGCGGGCACGATGCGCGCTGTATTCCTGCCCTTCGGCAGCGATGCCACGGTATCTGCCGATGGCACAAGCAGCTTCGTGTTCAACAAAACGTATTACGCATACTACCTGACTGCCACGCTCGAATATACTGTCGCCAGCAACACTGTTTCCGGCGCATTCAATATGACGATTCCCGATGACTACGTTCAGTTCTTCGTAGAAGATGCCAGCGCTGCAGATGAAGCCTATTCTCTCGGCTGTGATGCCGTAATCCCTGTCGGTGTGGCTTCCATCTCCTCAGACGGTACGGTCAACGAGACGACCGACAAGACGGCGGCTCACGATATGCCTGGCTATGCCTATAGCGGCGGCTACCTTTTCAGCGGGAAACTTACCAGCTGGGGCTATGGTACGAATTACTATTTCGCCAAATCGAAGGCCGATGGTACCGAGCGTCACGATTATTTCGTCACCGGCAAGACTCTCGCCAGCCACAGCTCCGTGAAACTGCCGGCCAACGGCGACAGCAAGTGGCAGGCCGTGGGAAGTGACAAGTTGGTCCAGTTGACGGACGACGACTACAATTCAGGATTATGGTGGCATACCTGCAATTATGGTCAGTCTGTACCCGAATCCGTTGGAACCCAATATCAATTTAACGAGACTAATTCACTTGGTGTATCACTACCGACAAAAGAGCAATTTGAGTTGATCATCAACTCCAGCGATTGTTCCTATACCTGGATAACGGTTCATGGTCATCAAGGTACCGTTGTTAAGGCCTCACGAGGCTTCCTGTTCCTGCCTGCAAACGATACTTATACCGGTGGCTATTGGTCTTCAACAGAGGGTGGCGACATTAACTACGCATGGTACTTCAACGTCGGCGGTTCCACTCATAAAATGGAGAACGTCTCTCGTAATCGCCGATATCCCGTGCGTCCTGTAACCGTGAGACCGGTGGCTATTGACCTTGGCCTGCCCAGCCGTACAATGTGGGCAAACATGAATGTCGGCGCATCGTCGCAGACCGAGTACGGCGACTATTTTGCATGGGGCGAAACCTCTGGTTATAAAAATGGGAAGGCAAACTTCTCTTGGAGCACTTATTTCGACACGTCCGATGGCGGCAGCACCTTTACGAAATACAATAATAACGGGGGTAAGACGGAATTGGACGTGGAAGATGATGCCGCATACCAGAACTGGGGCAGTCATTGGCGTATGCCTTCCAAGGAGCAATGCGAGGAGCTGATTAACAGTAGTTACACCACAGTTGTATGGACCACTGTCGATGGCGTAAACGGCCGCTTGATTACCAGCAAGTCAAACGGCAAATCCATATTCATCCCTGCACTGAGCAATTGTGACGGCAGCGGAATCAGGACGTCGTTATCCGGCAGCTGGGGCTATTGCTGGACACGTTCGCTAACTGGGGCCGACACAAAAGCTTGGTATTTAACATTCTCATCTTCCTCAGTCTGGGTAAACAGCGAAGACAATCGAGCCTACGGTCTTCCTGTCCGCGCAGTCTGGGTGGATTAAGTGTCAACACTGAATAAGACATAGATTTGCTATCTTTGTTCAAGTCGTTGTAATAGAACCTTTCAGATGCCTCTCAAGAAACTATTGCCGCTGTTGCTCCTGTTCTGCGTTGCCTGTGCCGGGAAGATTTCCGGTCCGGCGGGGTATGGTGTGACGTCGGCCTCTCACGACGCATCGTTCCGGCCGGTGGCCGTGGAGCGGCTGGCGGACTTGAACGTGCCGCGAGCCGGGCATGTTCTGGCTTGTCCCGGCGGGGAGTTGACGGTAATCGGAGGGCATACGACTGGTTTTGTTCTGACTGAAACTGCCGAGTATTACAAGGACGGCAGCTGGCATTTGCTGGAAACACTCTACCCGCATGATTTCGGCACATGGGTGACAATGCCTTCAGGTGAAATTATCATTGCTGGTGGTTGCGAACAGTCTTTCGGACGCGGGCAGAGTTGGGGAGTGGAGAGTTACGATCCGTCATCCCATACATTCGATCCCCTGCCCATCCTTGACATGCGCCGCAGCCGTCTCCGCGCGGCCCGACTGGCTGACGGAACGCTCCTGGTCAGCGGCAACTGGTATCGGGAAGATGCCATTTCAGTCTATAATCCGAAAGACGGCGGATATCAGGTCAAAGCATCATCCCAGGGCAGGACACTTCCCTTCATTCTGCCTGTCAGCTCCGATGACGCCTTTATTGTAAGTAGTTCCGACAATTTTGGTGCACAGCTGGATACTGTATTTGTCGATCGCCTGAAGGGTGATGCGTTCCGTGTTCCCTTCCTAGAGCAGTGGAATCCAATTGTCAGTGAATACGGTGAGATGTCGCAATTCTTCATAGGTGACGAAAGCATAGATGGATATGCCTGGCTGATCCCTGTCCAGCACAAAGAGGACGGGCAGACAGGAATCCTTAAAGTGGTGGGAGAGGGGTTCTCCCTATTGGAGACTGAAAGCTCTATTCCGACGACTGGCATCGACGGTGAACAGATTATATGGGCTGGCCTGTTAGTTGACAAAGCTTCAGAATCTGCCTTTCTGGTCAACTGGAGCCCTTCGCCGTCGCAATATCTGTATTTCCTGAAAGTTGAATACGGTAAGGCAATGCGTGGCGGTAAGGCACCATTGACGCTTTACTGCGCTCAAATGCCCGAAGCCGGAATGTACCAAGCCATTACCCTCATGCCAGGCGGCCGGCTTGCTGTCGTCGGCGGGTTGGAAAGCGACAATTACCACCCCCTTGCCAGCGCATATATCTTGAGTACTGAACAGCCCGAAAAGGCGCAAGTATCTCTGCTGTGGTGGCTGCTGGCTGGTCTTGCTGCACTTAGCCTCATCTCAATCTTTGTCTGGCTGCTGCGAAAGAAGCGGATGGGTTCAGCCCGGGCTGGCGAGGCTGCCGAAGGTCAGAACGCAGACGGCACAGTCAGCGACGAGGCTGAGATGGAGCGCCGGATGGACGACCTGATGGCGCGGATCGCCGTGCTTATGGAGGAGGGTGAGGCCTTCCGCAAGAAAGACCTGTCAAAGGAGTATCTGTCGCGGGTTCTCGGCACGAACGTACGCTACCTGTCCGACTGCATCAACCGCAAGGCCGGCTGCTCATTCGTAGACTATGTCAACGGCTACCGCATCCGCTATGCGCAGCGGCTGCTGTGCGATAATCCCGGCATGCGCCTGTCGGAAATCAGCGAAGAGTCTGGCTTCTCCAGCGAAGTGACTTTCTTCCGCAACTTCAAGGCCCGCACCGGCCAGACCCCCTCGGAGTGGCTGGCTTCACATAATAATCAGTAGTGCTTATCGCCGCTCCGAATCCAGCCGCAGCGCCGGGGTGTGCCAGACGCGCATGTCGTCCTGGTCGCCGTAGACCAGGTAGGCCTCGACGCCTTCGGAGGCGAGCTGGGTGGAGATGACCTGGCGGGCGGCGTCGGTGCCGATCACCATGAACCAGGTGGCGTATGCGTCAGCGGTGGCGCCGTCGCGGGCCACGACCGTAGCGCTCAGCAGCGAGTGCCGCACCGGAGCGCCCGTCACCGGGTCCACCGTATGTGAGTATTTCTGCCCGTCCTCAACGTAGAACTTGCGGTAGTTGCCACTCGTCACAAGGCCGCAGTCGCTTATCGACACCACATCCTGCTTCAGCGCTCCGGACACATCATTGCCGTCCTCCGGCTTGTCGATCCAGATACGCCACGGGCCGCCCTGCTCGCGCTGGCCCTTGCAGACGATCTCGCCGCCCAGCTCCACTATGTAGTTGCTGCTGCCGAAGCCCTCCAGTATGCGAGCCATCAGGTCGCAGCTGTAGCCCTGGGCGATTGCGTTGAAATTCAGCCGGCAGCGCTCGTCAGCTTTCGCCAGGAAAGTGCCTTCCGGCGTAACCTCGAAGCTGAAGAGGTCCATGCCGATGTACTCCTTCATGCCGGCCGCCATCTGCACCTTCTGCTCCGCCGTAGCCGTGCTGTCCGCGAAGCCGAAGCCCCAGAGGTCGAACAGCGGCCCTGCCGAAGGGTCGAAAGCTCCGCCGCTCTTGCGCCAGATGTCGCGGGAGATATTGAAGATGTCTATGAACACGCTGTCGAGAGCCACCCGCTCTCCGTTGTTGACGCGGGAGAGGATGGATCCTTTGTTGTATCCCGAGATGGAATTGTCGATTACCACCAGCACGCTGTCCAGCGCATCCTGAACGTCCTGCCGCAGCACGGAAGACGGCAGGCTGCACTTCACCGACCATGTGCCGCCCTGCGCAAAGCCTTGCAGAGTTACATAGCGATCACGGCTGCAGGAGCAGAGCGCCAGTGTCAGCATCATCAATGACAACAACGTGCGTTTCATAGGGCCCGGTGGCACGATTTTGGCTGCCACCGCCTGCAAATTTACAATAAATACTTATATTTGCATTTCAGACCAATAGCCACGATGAAGAAGATTAGAGGAATCGCCTGCCTGATATCGGTATTAGCAGCCTGCCTGTTCGCAGTGTCCTGCGAAGAAAAAGCCGATCCTTCATATACCCACATGGTCGGCGAAACCGATTTCGAGCTTGAAGCGTTCATCCCCTGCTCCCAGCTCATCGACCTCGAAGCTACCGGAGTTGTCTATCCCGACGCCTTCAAAGTAAAATGGCTGATCCCGGCTATCTACGAAGACACCCTGCTCGGCAAGCGCCTTACCATCCGTACCCCGGAAGATCCCTGCAATCTCAAGGTCACCGTCATCACCAATGCCTACGGCTATTATGAACTGGAGAGCAGCAAGACAGCAGTCATAATCGATACTCTCAGATCCCTCACCGGCCGCACCTTCAAGGGCGGGCTGATTACCGACCCCCGAGACGGCCAGCAGTACCACACCGCCTACGTTAACGGCCTGGAGTGGTTCGCAGAGAATCTGAAATGGGCCGGAGCTGGCAGCTGCTATATGGACTGCGAAGTCCTGCAGAGCATCTTCGGAAGGCTTTACACATGGAACGAAGCGACTGGAGGAGTTGGCGGCGAAGGCTTTGCCGGCGGCCCTCAGGGAGCATGTCCCGAAGGCTGGAGCATTCCCACCGCCGAAGACTGGGAGAGTCTCGGTGCGGCTCTGAACAAAGGCGTGCCTATGCCTTTCCTGTCGAACTGGGCAGGCCTGGGCCAGAAGCTCACTGTGGAAGCATATCTCAACGGCCAGAAGATGTGGCCCTTGTCTCCTGACAACAAAAAGGCCAACACCGTTGGCTGGAACGCCCTTCCGACCGGTTACGGTATGAAGACTACTACCGAGATCTACCGTGATTACGGGAGCTACGGCATGTGGTGGAGTTCAGCCGCCAGAAGTGCCGACCGCGCCTATTACCGCTATATTTATTTCGATGCCGACTACTGCGGCGTCAACTTCGCCGATGTCGATAAGATGGCCTTCTCAGTAAGGTGCGTAAGACCTACTGACGTTGTCGTTGAGGTGAAGGAATGAAGCCGATCCCCATATTGAGTGAAGAACAGCAGAAACGGATAGTGGAAGCCATTGTCCGTGCTGAAGACTGCACCAGCGGCGAGATAAGGGTGCATGTCGAGCCCAAGTGCAAGACAGACCCGGTGGAGCGCGCCGTCAAGGTGTTCAACCGTCTGGAGATGTACGACACTGCGGCCCGCAACGGCGTGGTGATCTATCTGGCCTACGAAACCCGGGCCTGCGCCATCGTGGGTGATGTGGCCATCAATGAGGTGATTCCCGAAGGCTTCTGGGACGGCATCCTTGCCGGAATGAAGGTGGCCTTTGCAGCCGGCAGTTTCACCGAAGGCATAATAGCCGCAGTGGAGGCCGTCGGCAATGCCCTGTCGGAATACTTCCCTTATCAGAGCGATGATGTAAACGAGCAACCGGACGAGATTTCTTTCGGAGGAGACGAGGATGAGGACGAAGAAGATTAGAACTCTCCTTGTGCTGGCTCTGCTGGCCGGCGCTTTCGCCACCGTCGCTGCAATCCCTGAGAGGCCATATCCGCAGCGTCTGGTCAACGACCTTGCCGGCGTTTTCACTGCTTCACAGAAGGCAGCCCTCGAGCAGCGGCTCGTGGCTTTCGACGATACCACTTCCAACCAGATCGCTGTAGTGACCCTGTCTGACCTTGAAGGGCAGGACAAGGCTATGGTGGCGTATGAGATAGGGGAGAAGTGGGGTGTCGGCCAACAGAAGCACAACAACGGCATAGTTATTCTCATAAAGCCCAAGACGGCCAGGGAGAGCGGTCAGGTATACATCGCTGTGGGCTACGGCCTGGAAGGCGCCATCCCGGACGCAATAGCGAAGCGCATCGTGGACAACGTGATGATCCCCCATCTGCAGAACGGCAACGACTACTATTCTGCCGTGAATGCGGCTCTGGATAAGCTTATGCCGCTTGCATGCGGCGAGATATCTGAAAGCCGCGACCTGGACGGAGAAGACCTGGTTGCGCTCGTGGCATTCGTAATGTTCATCTTTGCTGTCTTTATCATAGTTATAATCCTGGCTTCCATCAACGGCGGCAGCACCAACATCGGCAGCGGCAATAAGGGGCACAAGCTGGACCTCTGGGACATAATCGTGCTCAGCAATCTCTTCGGCTCCGGCGGCGGGTCTTCCGGCGGCAGCTGGAGCGGCGGCAGCCGTGGAGGCGGTTTCGGTGGCGGAGGATTCGGCGGCTTCGGAGGAGGCCACTTCGGAGGAGGCGGTGCCGGCGGCAGCTGGTAGCAGCTACATCAGCTTGTTCATCATGGCGTAGACAGTCAGACCGGCGATCGACTTGATCCCCGTCTTGGCAGTAATGTTCTTGCGGTGGGTGTTCACCGTGTTCATCGATATGTTCAGCATATCGGCGATTTCCTTGCTCATATAGCCCTTTGCCACCAGCACGAGGACTTCCTTCTCGCGTTCGGTAAGAGCTTCGTCGGCAAATTCAGTGGCGCTTCTTGCTTTCTCCCTGGGACGGGCTTCCTCGCGGCCTGAGGTGAATACTGCCTCTTCCAGGGCGGTATGGCGGTCGAGGTCTTCGGCCAGCTGGAAGATGTCGAAGGTCAGCTCTATGATCTCTTCAGAAGAGATGTTGTCCGGCAGATATTTGAAAATGATCTTGGTGAGGTCGGAGAGTTTCTCTTCGATGCTGTCGTGCGCCCCGGTGAAGGCTTTCTTGCTGCGGGCAATGTCTTTCACCGCAACGGGGAAGATGTGCTCCTCCTCGAAGATGAAGTGGTCTTCGACTTCTTTCTTGTAGTCTTCGAAGAATTTGCGCAGCGAGTCGCCGTAGGGGCTTCCGGCCTTGCTGGCCACGTCGTTGAGGTGTCTGGCGATATGGGGCAGCCTTTCGTCTATATAATAGTGGTGCGAAGCGCGCAGGTAGCGCAGGAATGCCGGCAGTTCGTCGGCTGCCACTGTGCCGCTGGAGGCGGAGAAGTCTTCGTTGCAATAGACGTTGCAGACGTAGAGGAAGAGTTCGGCGCTGACTCCGTGCTCTGCGCAGATCTGGCCGATGGTCTTCTCTCCGAAGCCTACGGGGATGCCGAAGCGGGGCAGAAGAAGCAGCAGGTTGCGGTTCTCGAACAGTACGTCCGAGAGTTTCATTGCAGCCGTGAACGGGGTGTGAGACATCTTTCCAGCGTTTTTCGTGACAAAAATACAAATTTTACTGCCAAAAAGTCCTCAAAAGTGACGTTTAGTCACCTTTTCGGGCATAGGCACAGGCTTTGCGTATATGCAGTCTCGAAACACGAAAACAACAAACAACTTTTAATATAGGAGACATTTAAAATGACACTGGTTAGAAGAAATCAAAATTGGTTGCCGTCATTTTTCAATGACTTTTTCGACAACGACTGGATGGAAAGAGTCAACGCATATAACAATGCCACCGCTCCTGCCATCAATGTAAAGGAAAACAAGAATGCTTATATAGTAGAGGTAGCCGCTCCCGGCATGACTAAGGATGACTTCCAGGTACATGTCGACGAGGATGACAATCTGGTAATCTCTATCGAGAGCAAGAAAGAAGACAAGGAGGAGAACAAGGACACTCACTATCTGCGTCACGAGTTCTCATACGCTAAGTTCCAGCAGACCATGCTGCTCCCTGACGACGTCGAGACTGAAAAGATCGATGCCAAAGTTGAGCACGGCGTGCTGACCATCGACCTCCCGAAGAAGGTTCACGTCGAGGAACCGAAGACCAAACGTCCGATCTGCATCAAATAATGTTGACTGTTTGATATTGAGGTTATGAAAAAAGCTCCGGAGTTTTTCCGGAGCTTTTCTTTTTTATTTCAGGTCCTTTAGCGTTACGTCTATCTGACGGGCCAGCGCTTGCCAGTGGGCCTGGGTGGCGCTGTCATTGGATTTGGCTTTGGCCATGCGTTTGCTCAGGTCGGCCAGCTGGGCCAGGATGAGCATGCGGCTGTCGGAGGTTCTGGAAGCGTCGGTGCTGACGGCCGCAAGAGCAGTGGTCACGTAGCGACGCTGCAGATACCGGCGGTAGCTGTCCACCTTGCCGCCTTTGCCGAGTTCTGAGAATACTTTTCCGCAGAGGTCGTCGAGGTATTCCTCGGGACTGTAGTTGCTTGCGTCATATAGGGCGAACTGCTGCAGACGGTCGAGCTTGTCGATGCTGAGCAGGTTGCTGGTGCTCACCACGTTGTTGACGAGGGTGTACAGATAGCTGTCGGGGCGGTCGGTGAGGTCGAAGATGTAGGGCACGTTTACCAGCCATTCGGGCTTGTGGAAGAGCTGCTCGTCGAGGAATTCGAGGGCGGCTTTCTGGCGGGCCTTCGGCACGGCTTCGTACTTAGTCATCTGGGGCTGCTCGATGCTGTGGTTGTTGATAAAGCGGCCTCCGATGTTGGCTGATACGTGGCCGAGGTAGCGGTTGAACTGGCTTACTACTGCGGAGTACATCCTCGATACGTTGGTGTACATGTCGGCTTCCTCCTTGTTCCATTCGGGAATCTGGACGATGACGCGTTTGAGGTTCATGATGCCGTAGTTGCTGGCTGCCACTGCATCGTCGCCGAGGTCCTCTGTCAGTGCGCGCGGGTCGCCGTCACGGCCTTCGCCGCCGAACCACAGGCGCGGGTTGGCTGCCAGCCTTTCGATGATGACTTTGTTCCAGTAGAGGTGGTCTTCCTTGGCTGTCTTGAAGTATGTGGGGGTGTAGCCGAACTCGATTGCCCATTTGTCATAGTCGTTGATGCGGGGGTAGAGGCCGGCTTTGCCGATGTTGTCTTCGGGCTGGGCAACGTAGTTGAAGCGGGCGTAGTCCATGATGCTTATGGTGTGGCCGTTGGCTTCGACCCATTCTTTGTCGCGGAGTTTCTCCACCGGCGTCTGGCTGCTGGAGCCCATGTTGTGCCTCAGGCCGAGGGTGTGGCCTACCTCATGGGACGATACGAAGCGGATGAGGTCACCCATCAGTTCTTCGTCGTATTTGATGGCGCGGGCACGGGGGTCTACCGCTCCGGCCTGAACCTGATACCAGTCATGGACGAGGGTCATCACGTTGTGGTACCAGCCGATGTGGCTCTCAATTATTTCTCCTGAGCGCGGGTCATGGACGTTGGGACCGTAGGCATTGGCGATGTCTGAGGCCAGATATCTGATGACTGAGAAGCGGGCGTCCTCGAGGCTCATCGTGGTGTCGTTCTCGGGCCATTCCTCGGCGTGGATGGCGTTCTTCCAGCCGGCCTGCTCAAAGGCGACGTTCCAGTCGTTGACTCCGGCGATGAGGTATTTGCGCCACTGCTTCGGGGTTGCGGGGTCGATGTAGTAGACGATTGGCTTGATGGGCTCCACGAGCTCGCCGCGTTTCTGGCGCTCTATGTCTTCGGGCTTAGCTTCGAGTCTCCAGCGGGTGATGTAGCGGATGCTCTCGACACCCTGCTGCTCGTCGCTGAACTGGGTATATCCGCCGGCGAAGTATCCGACCCTGGGGTCGAACCATCTCTGCTCCATGGGTACTTCCGGAAGCAGCACGATAGAGGTGTTGAGAACCATGGTAACAGCTCCGGCTTCACGTCCTGCCGGCAGGTTGGTAGTTTGGGGGCCGCTAGGTGCCGGACCGCCGGGACCGCCGCCGCTGGGAGCGTTATAAGTGAAGGTCTTGGTGACGGTTACTTCGGTGTTGATGGGGTATGTCCTGATGCTGTTGATGAAGCTGGCGTCGGGCTTTACTCCGCCGAGGTTGAACTGGCGTTTGTCGCCGGGTGTCAGCGAGAACACCTGAAGGTCGCCTTCGAAAAGGCTGTTGGCCTTGATGCGGGTCACTCCTTCGGGAGCGTCTTTCTCGGGCTTGAACGATGCCACGATGGGATTCTCGGAACTTACGTCTACTGCTTTGCGGATCTCCTGGTCGGCGTCGGCCTGGATGCCGAGCACGTCAGCCCGCAGCAGCAGATTGCCGTTGGAAGCCTTCTCCCAGTATATCATCTTCTCGTTGACTTCTTCGCCGCCGTAGTTGCCGGCTCCGACGGTGATACTTGTGAATCTGGTGACTGCCAGCATCCTTCTTCCAAGAAGGCTGTCGGGCACGTCGAAGTACCAGTCGCTCTCGTGGTGAGACACTCCCACCATTCCGGGCGTGACGGTCAGTTCGATCTTCTCTTCGGGTTTGTCATTTTCTTTGGGTGCGGGAGCTCCCGGCCTCGGCGGCTGGGCTGTCGCGATGGTGCAGCACGCAATGATGCTCGCAACGATGAAGGTGATTTTTCTGAACATTGTCTTAATAGCTTAAAAGTGGTTGTAAGGTACACTTTTCAGTCAAAAGACGCAAATTAAAGAATATCACTAACTTTGTTAGAAAGAAAGAGTAATAACACCGATATGAAGACAATCAAACCGATCAGGGTTGCGATGCTGCTCGCTGCAGTGGCAATCTCGCAGATGCTGGGGGCTGCAAATGCGCCGACCACAGTCATGTATCATCAGACGCTCAATTCCGGCAACAAACCTGCCGACATTATCCTGCCCGAGGGGGCGGCATATACCAAAGACGGCCTCAGCGTGACCAAGGCCGGCGAAGTGGTGAAGCTTGACCGCTACTATTCGCTTGCCGAGCGCACCGTGCGCTATGTGGCCCGATTCAGCGAGGATGCAGTTGCGAATTTCACCTCAGACAGCAAGGACTTCACCGCCTTCGTCGACATGCCTCGCCAGAAATGGGGCATCAAGATTCCCCAGGGCTTCCGCAATTACGTGAACCGGGAAGTCACCGCAGCTTTCCTCGATCCGGCCCACGAGTATCTCGTAGAGGTGACCCGCTACTATTCCACCATGACCGCAGTGCTCTCTGACCTCTATACCGGTGAGGAAGCCCGCATCGAAATTACCAACGACGGAGCCGGAGGTGCCGGAGTGGGCAGCATCAATGCGGGCACAAGGGTTGGTCTGCACCACGACTATTATTGTTTCGGTCTGGAGTCAGGCACCGAGATGAAAGTCAGCGAGATGACTGTCACCGCCCGCCAGTGCGGCTACACTCTGCTGATATACGGCGATTCCATCACTGAACCCGACGACTATTATCCCGCCGCCATCTTCGACAAGACCTGGGTCAGGCTCATAATTGACAACGTGCCCGGCAAAGCTGCTGCCAGCGGCCGCGGCGGCACCCAGATCAAGGAAATACTGCTCCGCATCAAGAACGAGCTTCCCTACGTGCAGTCCAAGTACGTGATGGTCACCATCGGCACCAACAGCGGCAATACTGAGGAGAATCTTTCCGAGCTCGTGGAGTACATAATCTCGCAGGGCTCCATTCCTATCCTAAACAACATCCCTTCGAATGAGCACAACTCACAGGTGGAGTGCAATGCTATGATTGAGAAGATCCGCCATAAATATGGCCTGAAGGGTGTGCGCTTCGACATCCCGACTTCGCTTGCTCATGACGGCAAGGAAGTGGACGAATCCACCATGTGGGTAGAGGAGTATCCTTTCGGCTCATACCGCCACCACCCGAATGTCAAAGGCGCGAAACTGATGTATCTCCAGACCCTCATCGATACTCCGGAGATTTACGAATAGAACTTTCCGGGATACATAGAAACGCCTTCCAGGTTATGGCCGGGAAGGCGTTTCGTTGTTGCATTAACACTTAAGATGGAATTCAACTTCTGCTCTGACAGCCGCAGGTGCAAGTGCTGTCGCAGTTGCAGGTCGGTCCACAGCTGCAGCGCTTGCCATCGGAGCAGCCGCAGTTGCAGCATTTGCAGTTGCATCCGCGGGAGCACCCGCAGGCGCAGCCGTTTTTCTTGGCCTGCACATCGCGCACGATGAAGTATGCGACGGCAGCGGCTATCATTACGTATGTGATTATGTCAGTGATTTGCATATACAGTCCTCCTTTATAATAGTGATCCGATGTGCCAGAATATGAATGAGACAACCCATGCCAGGCAGGTAGTGTAGAGCACGCTGAAGGTGGCCCATTTGCGGCCAGCTTCCTTTGCGATGGCCGAGATTGCGGCGATGCAGGGGAAGTAAAGCAGTATGAACAGCAGGAAGGTGTAGGCCCTCAGCGGCGTGTAGAACGTGTTGCCATTCTCGTCGGTGAGCGACTGCAGCTTCGCCTCCAGGCCGGAATGCCCTTCGTCACCTTCTACTTCCTGAGCTTCATAGAGCACACCCAGCGACGACACTACGACTTCCTTTGCAGCAAGGCCGGTGAAGAGGCTGACACCCATCTTCCAGTCGAAGCCAAGCGGCTTGACCACAGGTTCGATGGCGTGTCCGATGCGGCCGATGTATGAGTATTCGGTCTGCTGCGCCTTCGTCATCTCGGTCTTCGGCCGCGGGAAGTAGCCCAGCGCCCAGATGATTATGGAAGCGGCCAGTATCACGGTGCCCATCTTCTTCAGGTAGAGCACGCTCTTGTCCCACATGTGAGTCAGAATGTTGCGGACGGTGGGGAAGCGGTATGGCGGCAGCTCCATCACAAACTGGTCGGACGCATTCTTGAATATAGTCTTGTTCAGGATGAACGAGGTGAGGATGGCGAAGAATATGCCTATGGCGTAGAGGCTGAGCAGCACGAGGCCCTGATGGTGTGCGAAGAACGCAGCCACGAAGAGCAGATATACCGGCAGCCTGGCGGAGCAGCTCATGAAGGGTATTGTGAGGATGGTGAGTATCCTGTCTTTCGGGTTCTCCAGCGTGCGGGTGGCCATGATCGCAGGCACTCCGCAGCCGAAACCTATGATGTACGGTATGAACGACTTTCCGTGGAGCCCGATGCGGTGCATCAATTTGTCCATGATGAATGCCGCGCGGGCCATGTAGCCGGTATCTTCGAGGAATGAGATGAATATGAAGAGAATGAGGATGTTCGGCAGGAACACCAGCACGCCGCCGACACCGGATATTATGCCGTCCACCAGCAGATCGTTGAGCATGCCTTCGGGGAGGATGCTGCCCACCCAGCGGCCGAGAGCGGAGATGCCGGCCTCCAGCCAGTCCTGAGGATAGGCGCCGAGGGTGAAGGTAGCCTGGAACATGATCCAGAGGAAGATGATCAGGATGGGGAAGCCGAGGTAGCGGTTGGTGAGCACAGTGTCGAGGGCGTAGGCAAGTTTGCGCTTGTCTTCCTTCGCGGGGGTCAGAGTCTCCTTCAGGGCGCCGCGGATGAAGCCGTAGCGGATGTCGGAGATTACGTCGGAAATGTCGCCGCGGTACTCTTTCTCGAGGCGGGCGCGGCTTTCGTCGGCAGCAGCCTTTATCTCGCTGAAACCGGCCACGCCGGATATCGATTTGGTGAGGACCTTGTCGCCCTGGATGAGCTCTAGGGCCAGGTAGCGGCCGTGGTAGCGGTCCTTGAGGGACTGGTCTTCGTCTATGATCTCCTTGACAGATGCGATGCATTCTTCGACGTTCTCGCCGTAGTTGATGTGGATGTGCTTGGTGTAGCCCTCTTCGTCGCAGTAGATGTGGACTATCTTCTCCAGCACGTCTTCGACTCCCTGGCCGGTGCGGGCTACGACGGGCACGATGGGGAAGCCCAGCATCTTCTCGAGGCTTTCCACGTCGAGCTTGTCGCCGGAACGTTCGAGCTCGTCATACATGTTGAGAGCCATCACCAGCCTGGGGTTCATGTCGATGAGCTGGGTGGTGAGGTACATGTTGCGCTCAAGGTTGCCGGCGTCGACTATGTTCAGCACGAGGTCTGGGTTGTGGTTGAGCAGGTAGTCGCGCACGTAAAGCTCTTCGGGGGAATACTCGGTGAGAGAGTATGTGCCGGGCAGGTCTACCAGATTGATGGTGTAGCCCTTATGGTAGAATGTGCCGACCTTGCTGCTGACGGTTACGCCGGAGTAGTTGCCGACTTTTTCGCGCAGGCCGGTGGCGAAGTTGAAGAACGATGTCTTGCCGCAGTTGGGGTTGCCGACGAGGGCGACCGTGATGGTCTTGGCGCTGTTCTCGACTTCCCGGGCTACGTGGTCCTCGATGGTGCCGCTGAAGTCAAAGTCGGGATGGAAGCCTTCTTCCAGGGAGACCACTTCGATCTTGTCGGCCTCGGAACGGCGCAGCGACACGTGGCTGCCCATGATGCTGTACTCTATGGGGTCCATCAGGGGAGCGTTCTTTATTACGTCCACTTTCTCGCCCTTGATGAAACCCATCTCCATTATGCGGTGGCGGAAACCGCCGTGGCCGTGCACCTTGGCGATGATACAGCCGCTGCCGGTCGGGATGTCCGTCAGCACAGTAATATCGTTGTCTTTGTCTTTGTTCGTTGCTTCCATTGCGGAAGCAAAGGTCGCCCTTTTTCAGCAATTACGCATCACCATTAGTAGTGATATTATTTCCTGAGGGATCTCTCGTACTCGCGGAGGGCTTTGATGGCCTGGGGGCTGAGGATGAGGATGGCGATGACGTTGATCCAGGCGGTGAGGCCGACGCCGATGTCGCCAATCTGCCAGATCACATCCGTCTCGCGGACAGCTCCGAAGATTACGGCGCCGAGCAACAGCAGCCTGTAGGTCCAGATGAGGATATCCTCGAGCCTGCGGGCATAAGTAATCTTGCGCTTGCGGGCCACCTCGCGGCAAATGTAGATTATACTGGTCTCGGAATAGAAGTAATATGCCATCAGGGTGGTGAATACGAAGAAGAGTAGCGCTATGGAAACGAACTGCCCTCCGAAGCCCTGGAAGACGGAGTCTACGGCAGCCTGGGTGAAGTTGACGTAGTTGTTGCCGAGGGCGGGAGCGTTGGCAACTATCATCTCGCCGGTGTTGGAGTCGATTATGTTGTAGGTGCCGGCCGCAAGGATCATCAGCGCGGTGGCGGTGCAGACAAGCAGGGTGTCTACATATACCGAGAACGCCTGCACCAGGCCCTGCTGGGCGGGATGCTTCACATGGGCTGTGGCGGAAACGATGGCGCCGCCACCTTCTCCGGCCTCGTTCGAGAATATGCCGCGCTTGACTCCCATCATTATGGTGGAGCCGAGGATGCCGCCGGCGATGGGGTTGATGCCGAAGGCGTTAGTCACTATCTGCCCCAGCAGGAACGGGATCTTGTCGGCATTGATGGCCAGCACCACTATCGCGATAAGTATGTATCCGAGAGCCATGAAGGGGGTGACTACGGAAGCCACGTCGGCGATGCGCTTCACTCCGCCTATGATTACTATCGCCAGCAGGATGGCAAGCCCGATGCCGGTGGCGGCAGGAGTGACGCTGTATGAATTGAAGAAAGCCTGCGAAGCGCCGTTAGCCTGCACCGTGGGCAGGAATACACCATAGCAGACAATTGTCAGTATGGCGAAGAGGACGCCGATCCAGCGTTTGTGCAGCCCTTCCTGGATGTAGCAGAACGGGCCGCCGCGGAAGCTGGAGCGGTGGGGAAAGCGGTAGACCTGGGCGAGAGTCGACTCCACGAAGGCGGTGGAAGCGCCGAAGAAGGCGATTATCCACATCCAGAATATGGCTCCCGGGCCGCCGAGAGCGATGGCGGTGGCCACGCCCACTATGTTGCCGGTGCCCACACGGCCGGAAAGCGCCATGCAGAAGGCACTGAACGACGACACTTTGTTCTTGGGAACGGTCTGGCCGGCTTCAACCTTTTCCTCCGGCTCGTTGTCGTGCTTCGAGAACAGCAGCTTGACCATCAGACCCAGCCTGCGCACCTGCACGAACCGCGTCCTGAAGGAGAAGAAAAGGCCGGCGAAGATCAGGAGAACCACGAGAGCCGGGCTCCAGACCACATTATTGACCGCATCTACAATTTTCGAAAACACGAGCTTGTTGAAATCACTTCCAAAATTACAACTTGTCACAGAAAAAAACTAAATTTACCAAAATATATACTCGCTATGAAAGGCATCGTTCTCGCCGGCGGCTCCGGCACCAGACTCTATCCGATTACCAAAGGCGTGAGCAAGCAGTTGCTCCCCATCTATGACAAGCCGATGATATACTATCCGCTGAGCGCCCTCATGCTCGCCGGCATCCGTGAGATCCTCATCATCAGCACGCCATACGACCTCCCGGCCTTCAAGCGCCTGCTCGGGGACGGCTCTGCTTTCGGAGTGAAGTTCTCATACGCGGAGCAGCCCAGCCCGGACGGCCTTGCGCAGGCCTTCATAATCGGCCGCGAGTTCATAGGCGACGACAACGTATGCCTCGTGCTGGGAGACAACATCTTCTACGGCGAGTCCTTCACGGGCAAGCTGTCTGCCGCCGTTAAAGAAGCTGAGGATAACGGCAATGCCACCATCTTCGGCTACTGGGTGAGCGACCCCGAGCGCTACGGCGTGGCCGAGTTCGACAAGGAGGGCAACTGCATCGGCATTGAGGAGAAACCCGCAAAGCCCAAGAGCAATTATGCCGTAGTAGGCCTCTACTTCTACCCGAACAAGGTGGTGGATGTTGCGGCACAGGTGAAACCCTCGGCACGCGGCGAGCTGGAGATAACATCCGTGAATCAGGCCTTCCTGGAGGAGGGCAGGCTGAAGGTGCAGCTGCTGGGCCGTGGTTTCGCATGGCTCGACACCGGCACCCACGACTCCCTGGCCGAGGCCTCCACATTCTTCGAGGTGATAGAGAAGCGCCAGGGCCTGAAGGTGGCCTGCCTCGAGGAGATAGCCTACCGCAGCGGGTGGATCGACGCTGACAAGGTGCGCGAAGACGCCGCCCCTATGATCAAGAACCAGTACGGACAGTACCTGATGAGGGTGGCTTCCGAATAATATATGTCAAAGAAGAAGAAAGGCGCATTGATAGCACTTCTGTGCGGAATCGTCGTCGGCTTTGCGTTCAAGGCCGGCTTCGACGTCACTTATGCCAAGACTTCTGACAACGAATACTGCATGTCGTGCCACGTCCACACCGACGCCGACGCCAGCTGGAAGCAGTCCATGCACTACAGCAACGGCTCTGGCACAGTCACCGACTGCGTGGCCTGCCACCTCCCTCCGGAGGATGTGCCGATGCACCGCTTCGCAGTAAAGACCCGGATGGGCGCGAAGGACATACTCTCAAACTGGTTCAAGGATAAAGAAAAGATAGACTGGGACGCCAAGGGCGAGCTGGAATACGCCCAGAAGATTGTCTTCAACGAGAGCTGCGTGCGCTGCCACGAAAACCTCTACCCTGAGGGAGTGACCGACGAAGCCGTGGTGGCCCATCTCTACTACGACGAATACGCAGTGAAATACAATCTGCAGTGCATCAGCTGCCACCTTGACGCCGGCCATTACGACCCCGACTACAAGCACGAGAGCATGAAGACCGCCCCCGTGACCGCCGGCCCGGTGTATGAGGCTCGCGCTGAAGTAAAAGAGTTCGCGGACTTCACCGAGACAGTGCCCGGCACCACTGCAGCCATAAGGATGATAGCCGTCCCGGGCGGCAGCTTCACCATGGGCTCCCCGGCCGGAGAGCCTTTCCGCAAGGCCGACGAAGGCCCGCAGCGCAGCGTCACCGTATCGCCGTTCTTCATGGCCGAGGTCGAGACCACCTGGGACCAGTTCTGGGCTTTCTATAACGAGACAATGTCGGAAGGACGCACCCCTCCGTCAGTGATATACGCCAACAACAGCCGCGACGACATAGACGCCGTCAGCGGCCCGACCCCGCCGTTCGGGGCTCCGGACCAGGGCTGGGGCATGGGCCAGCGCCCTGCCATAACCATGACCCACTACGCTGCGGAGACCTTCTGCCAGTGGCTCTCGCTGAAGACCGGCCGCAAGTACCGTCTGCCCACAGAGGCTGAGTGGGAGTACGCGGCCCGTGGCGGCTCGGACGGCCCGTATTATTTCGGCGGCAACCCGAAGAAATACTCCCAGGAAGGCTTCCTGAAAGGAATCCTCAAGGCCGACACCGCCGTCATCGCGACCAATGTGGTATACGCAGCCAACAGCGGCAACCGTACCCAGGAGCCCTCGCGCGTGGCCGCCAACCCCTTCGGGCTTAAGAACATGCTTGGCAACGTGATGGAGTACTGCTCAGACTGGTATGCCGAGGATGCCTACAGCGCCCTGCAGGACGGGGCCATTGATCCGAAAGGCCCTGCGAGCGGAGTTGAGCATGTGGTGCGCGGCGGCAGCTATGCCTCCGACGCCGCTGAAGTCCGCAGCGCGGCCCGCGCCAGCACCCGCCACGACGACTGGCTGAGGACTGACCCCCAGAACCCCAAGAGCATCTGGTGGTACTCCGACATAAAGGGCATAGGTTTCCGTGTTGTATGCGAAGTGCCCGACGGGCTGATTTGAAATGAAAGAAAAACAATAAATAACTATAGCTATGAAAAAACTTTCAAGAAGAGAATTTTTCGGCTGCAGCGCGGCGATCGGCGGCGCAGCCATCGTTGCCTCCACTCCGCTTCTTTCATCCTGCAAGGAAAAGGATGGTGCCAAACTCGTTCCTCTCAAACAGCCCGGTGAGTATTACATCCCCGAACTGCCCGACAAGGCTATCGACGGCCGTGAGCTCAAGGTCGGCCTGATCGGCTGCGGCGGCCGCGGCACAGGCGCTATCGACAATCTGCTGGCAGCTGCCGACGGCATAAAGGTTACTGCAGCTGGCGATACCTTCAAGGACCGCACCGACGCTTTCCTGAAGAAGATGCAGGACAAGGGCCAGGCGCTTACCGCTGAGAACTGCTTCGTAGGTTTCGATGCCTACAAGAAGGTAATCGACTCAGGCGTAGACATGGTGATAGTAGCCACCCCGCCCGTATTCCGTCCCTATCATTTCCAGTACGCAGTGTCCAAGGGAGTTCACTGCTTCCTTGAGAAACCTATTGCAGTCGACGCTAAGGGCTACCGCCTCATCATGGCAACTGCAAAGCAGGCCCAGGCCAAGGGTCTCGCAGTAGTGACCGGCACCCAGCGTCACCACCAGCGCCCTTACGTAGCCGCTTTCGAGAAGATCCAGCAGGGCTACATCGGAGAGATCACTGGCGGTAACGTATACTGGAACCAGGGCATGCTCTGGTACCGCGAGCGCCAGAAAGGCTGGAGCGACATGGAGTGGAACATCCGCGACTGGGTGAACTGGAAATGGCTCTCTGGCGACCACATCGTGGAGCAGCACGTCCACAACATCGACGTGTTCCTCTGGATGGCCGGCGGCATCCATCCCGTAAAGGCTACTGGAGTAGGCTCACGCCAGCGCCGCATCACTGGCGACCAGTATGACAACTTCAGCATCGACTTCGAATTCGAGAACGGCATCCACATGCATTCGTTCTGCCGCCAGATAGATGGATGCTCAAGCAACGTAAGCGAATATGTACAGGGCACTAAAGGCTCATGGAACAGCCGCGAGCACGCCATAAAGGACCTCCAGGGCAACATAATCTGGAAGTTCGACGAGGAGGCTGCCAAGGCAGAGTTCCAGCAGCATGACCCCTACACTCTGGAGCATGTGGACTGGGTGAACCATATCCGCAAGGGCGAGATGCTCGACGAGGCTACCCAGTGCGGAATGTCGACCCTGGCCGGCATCATGGGCCGCGAGGCTGCATACACCGGCAAGACCATCACATGGGACGAGATGAGCGCCATGGACCAGGATTACCTGCCCGCAGACATGGACAGCCTGAAGATAGGCCCTCTGGACCTCAAGAAATACACCGTTCCCGTTCCGGGCGAAGCTAAGAAATAGACCATGGACAGAAGAAGTTTCTTCAAGACGACTGCGGCGGGAGCTGCAGCTGTCGCCCTGGCGGGCGGCCCCGCAAGCGTGCTGACGGGCTGCACCCCCAAGAAGCCCAAGGTGGCCCTGAACCTTTCGTTCCAGACCGGGACTGCCCTCGGCGAGAGCTACGCCGAGAAGTTCGACTACATGGAGAGCCTCGGCATCGTGGGCTACGAGCCCGGTGGCCAGGAGCTGGTGCGCAGGTATGACGAGATAGCGAAAGCCCTGGAAGGCCGCAAGCTCAAGGTGTCTGCCATCTGCGCCGGCTTCCGCGGCTTCATCCTGGCCGAAGACCCTGCCGTCAAGGTCGAGTTTGACAGCTCTATGCGCGAGATTATAGATGCTGCGGGCCAGATCGGCTCCACCGGAGTGATAATGGTGCCGGCTTTCAACCATCAGAAGCCCTGTATGCCTCATACTATCGAAACAAGGAATTATCTTTGTGCCCAGCTTCACGAGTTGGGAGAGTATGCGTTGTCAAAAGGCACGACAGTGATTCTCGAGCCGCTGAACAGGGGAGAGGCTTTCTATCTGCGCCTTGTGGCTGACGCAGCTGCCATCTGCCGCGACAGCGACAGCGAAGGAGTAATGTGCATGGGCGATTTCTGGCACATGAAGGAAGAGAC
The DNA here is from genome assembly GCA_017617655.1 of Bacteroidales bacterium. GTDB lineage: Bacteria > Bacteroidota > Bacteroidia > Bacteroidales > UBA932 > Equibacterium. The sequence continues at coordinate 31,108 of JAFZVU010000018.1, read as the reverse complement.
CAGTGACTACGGTGCGCTGATGTCTGCCGGCAAGCAGTATCTGCGCCATGTGCACATAGCCAGCCGCGGCCGCCGCGTCACTCCCGGAGAGGACGGCGACAAGGACAATTACATCGAGGGCTTCCGCGCCATGAAGGAACTGGAATACCCTTACTACCTGTCGTTCGAGTGCGGATGTGCGGGTGACCGCAAGGAAGCTAACGCAGCGGCTGTGGAGCTGCTGCGCCAACAGTGGGAACAAGCTTAAAACAGACTAAATGAAAATACTAGTCACCGGCGCCGCCGGATTCATAGGATACCACGTTTCGAAGACTCTCATAGCGAGGGGAGACGAAGTAGTGGGCCTCGACAACCTTAACGACTATTACGACGTCCGCCTCAAGCATGCCCGTCTGGCCGAACTGCCGGCCGATTTCCGTTTCGTAAAGATGGACATCGCCGACCGCAAGGCCCTGCCGGAACTGTTCGCGTCCGAGCATTTCGACGCCGTCATAGCCCTCGCCGCCCAGGCGGGAGTGCGCTACAGCCTGGAGAACCCCGAAGCATACATCGACAGCAACCTGGTGGGATTCGGAAACATCCTGGAGTGCTGCCGCCACTATCCCGTAAGGCATCTGGTGTACGCCAGCTCCAGCTCGGTGTACGGCGGCAACGAGAAGGTTCCCTTCGAGGAGACCGACTTTGTCGACAACCCGAAGAGCCTCTATGCAGCCACCAAGAAGGCCAACGAGCTGATGGCGTCATGCTACTGCAGCCTCTACGGCATGAAGGCCACAGGGTTGAGGTTCTTCACCGTCTACGGTCCGTGGGGCAGGCCCGACATGGCTCCGATGCTCTTCACCGACGCCATCCTGGCCGGCAGGCCCATCAAGGTGTTCAACAACGGTAACATGCGCCGCGACTTTACCTATATAGACGATATAGTAGAGGGCGTGATCCGAGTGCTGGACAAAGCTCCTGAGAATGGCCACGAAGTATACAACATTGGCTGCTCGAACCCGGTGATGCTGATGGATTTCATATCAACCCTCGAGAAGGCTCTTGGCCGCGAGGCCGTCAAGGAGTTCATGCCGATGCAGGCCGGCGACGTGCCCCAGACCTACGCCAGCACCGCCAAGCTCGAAAGGGATATGGGCTACAAGCCCAAGGTGCAGCTGGCCGACGGACTGCGGCAGATGGCCGACTGGTATATGTCAGACAAGAATCCTTTGCGCAAATGATGAAGATAAAGGTTACAGAAACATCAATTGAAGGTCTTCTGGTCATCGAGCCGCATGTCTTCCATGACGGCCGGGGCTATTTCTTCGAGAGTTTCAATTCCCGTGAGTTCAGGGAGGCCACCGGGATGAAGGTTTCATTCGTCCAGGACAACCAGGCCCTCTCCAGCTACGGCGTGCTCCGCGGCCTGCATTTCCAGCTACCGCCCCACAGTCAGGCCAAGCTGGTGAGCGTGGTGGCCGGCCGTGTGCTGGATGTGGCGGTGGACCTTCGCAAAGGCTCGCCCACATACGGGAAATACGAGGCAGTGGAGCTGTCTGAAGACAACCATCTGCAAGTATTCATCCCCCGCGGCTTCGCGCACGGCTATGTGGTGCTGAGCGAGACAGCCCTCTTCCAGTATAAATGCGACAGCCTCTATGCCCCCGGCTATGAAGGCGGGCTGGCATGGGACGACCCCGACATCGGCGTCAAATGGCCGGTGCCGCAGGAGGACATCCTGCTTTCCGACAAGGACCGCAACCGCGGCCTGCTAAAAGATTTCGATTCACCTTTCAAATATTGATGACAGCATGGCTTACAAAAGGAACATAATGATAACCGGAGGCGCCGGATTCATCGGCAGCCACGTAGTGCGTCTTTTCGTCAAGAAATATCCGCAGTACCACATCATCAACCTCGACAAGCTCACATACGCGGGCAACCTCGCAAACCTGAAGGACATAGAGGACGCCCCGAACTATACTTTCGTCAGGGCTGACATATGCGATTTCGATTTTGTCAGCAAGCTGATAGAGGAGCAGAACATAGACGGCATAATCCATCTGGCAGCTGAAAGCCATGTGGACCGCAGTATCAAGGATCCCTTCACCTTCGCCCGCACCAATGTGCTCGGCACGCTGTCGCTGCTTCAGGCCGCCCGCCTGCAGTGGGAACCGAAAGGCTACGAAGGAAAGCTGTTCTACCACATCTCTACCGACGAGGTATACGGTGCGCTGGAGCTCACGCATCCGGAGGGCATGAAGCCCGAGTTCTCGGCTCATGAGGTCTACGGCGACAAGTTCTTCACCGAAGACACAGCCTACAACCCCCACAGTCCCTACAGCGCGTCGAAAGCTTCTTCAGACCACTTCGTGAGAGCTTTCCACGACACCTACGGCATGCCGACGGTAGTCACCAACTGCAGCAATAACTACGGTCCGTATCAGTTCCCGGAGAAGCTCATACCTCTGTTTATCAACAATATTCGCCACCGCAAGCCGCTGCCGGTATATGGCAAGGGCGAGAACGTGCGCGACTGGCTCTATGTAGAGGATCACGCCCGCGCCATCGACGTTATATTCCACGAGGGCCGCATAGCTGAGACTTACAACATCGGCGGTTTCAACGAGTGGAAGAACATCGACCTTATTAAAGTGCTGATTGCAACTGTAGACCGCATCCTCGGCCGTCCCGCCGGAGCTGACGAAGATCTCATCACCTACGTCACCGACCGTGCCGGCCATGACCTGCGCTACGCCATCGACAGCCGCAAGCTGAGCCGTGATCTCGGCTGGAAGCCTTCACTTCAGTTCGAGGAAGGCATCGAGAAGACGGTCCGCTGGTATCTGGCCAACCAGGAGTGGCTCGACAACGTCACCAGCGGCGACTACCAGAAATACTACGATGCCATGTATGGTAATCGTTGACGGTAAAGACCCGATTTTTTAAGGTTCGTTTGTAAAAATTGCAGTTTTTTAGAGCATACCCCCTGAAAATAGGGGGTATGTTTTTTAAAAAGTAAATTTTGTAGCTACATTTGCCGAAAATTTAAGGTATATATGGCAGATTCTACAAGATTCAAAGCTCTGGAACAGATGCAGACAAGGCCGTCTGCGGAGTTTACCCCCTGCGAGAGGCAGATTTCAGAATATTTCGGAATAGACGTGTTCGGCAAGGAGCAGATGCGCGAGTATCTCTCCAAGGATGCGTTCGCAAGCGTGATGGAAGCCATCGAGGGCGGCAAGCGCATTGACCGCAAGATTGCCGATCAGGTTGCAGCCGGCATGAAGATGTGGGCCATCTCGCGCGGCGCGACCCATTACACCCACTGGTTCCAGCCCCTCAACGAATCTACCGCAGAGAAGCACGACGCTTTCCTGGAGCCACTGCCCGGCGGCAAATCTTTCGAGTCGTTCAGCGGCAACGTGCTGTCGCAGCAGGAGCCGGACGCCAGTTCCTTCCCGAGTGGCGGCCTGCGCAATACCTTTGAGGCCCGCGGCTACAGCGCCTGGGACCCTTCTTCTCCCACTTTCGTGATTGACAAGACCCTCTGCATCCCCAGTATATTCGTGGCATACACCGGCGAGGCCCTCGACTTTAAGGCTCCGCTGCTGAGGGCCATGGCGGCTGTGGACAAGGCAGCCGTTGAAGTGTGCAAGCTGTTCGACAAGGACATCGACCGCGTCGTGACAAACCTCGGCTGGGAGCAGGAGTATTTCCTGGTGGACGAGGCTCTGTTCAATTCGAGGGCCGACCTGCAGCAGACGGGCCGTACTCTGATGGGCCATCCTGCCGCCAAAGACCAGCAGCTCGAGGACCACTACTGGGGAGCCATCCCCGGCAGGGTAGAGAACTTCATGAAGGAGTTCGAGGAGCAGGCCTACAAGCTCGGAATCCCTCTCAAGACCCGCCACAACGAGGTTGCTCCCAACCAGTTCGAGTGCGCCACCGTATATGAGGAAGCCAACGTCGCAGCCGACCACAACATCCTGCTGATGTCGATAATGAACAAGGTGGCTCCCAAACACCACCTGAAGGTCATATTCCACGAAAAGCCCTTCCAGGGTATCAACGGCAGCGGAAAGCACTGCAACTGGTCGCTCGCCACGAACACCGGCATCAACCTGCATTCTCCCGGCCGCAACCCCAAGGGGAACATGCTCTTTCTGACATTCTTCGTCTGCACCCTGATGGCAGCTGAGAAATACGGCTCGCTGCTGATGGCATCCATAGCATCGGCCACCAACTCCCACCGCCTCGGCGGCAACGAGGCCCCGCCGTCAGTGCTTTCAGTGTTCTGCGGCAGCACCATGACCGCCATGATGGATGCGATAGAAAAAAGTGCGGCCAGGACGTTCACCCCTGACAGCAAGACGGCCATCAAGCTTGATATAGGCAAGATTCCGGAGATTATGCTGGACAACACCGACCGCAACCGCACCTCGCCGTTCGCTTTCACCGGCAACCGCTTCGAGTTCCGCGCCACCGGCTCTTCCGCCAACTGCTCTATGCCAATAATTGTAATAGACACCGCGATGGCCGAGCAGCTCGACCTTTTCAGGACTGAGGTCGAGAAACTTGTCGCCAAGGGCATGAAGAAGGACGAGGCAATCCTGAAGACCATCCGCAAGTTCGTCATCGCATCGAAACCCATCCGCTTCGACGGCAATGGCTACAGCGAGCAGTGGCTCTCCGAGGCCTACAAGAGAGGTCTGAAAGACATCAACTGCGTCACCGAGGCCTTCAAGGAATATCTCGACGAGAAGAACGTAGCTCTCTTCGAGAAATACAAGGTGATGAACCGCAGCGAGATCACGGCCCGCTTCGAGATCAAGGAAGAAACCTACCTCAAGAAGATACAGATAGAGTCGAAAGTGCTGGTCGACATGGCTATGAACCATATAATCCCCACCGCCATCAAATACCAGAACATCCTCATCGAGAACATCCGCGGCATCAAGGAATTCTTCCCCGACAAGCTGCAGGAATACGCCGGCAAGGAGATGGAGACTCTGAGCCGCATAGCCGAGCTGTCGAACATAATCAACGACACGGCGGGCAGGGTGACCGTCATCCGCCACGAGATCAACCGCATCCCCGACATCCCGGAAAGGGCGGGGCAGTACGAGGCCCGCATAGTGCCTATCATGGCCGAGCTGAGGGCGTCTATCGACGAACTTGAACTTATAGTCGACGATTCTCTCTGGCCGCTCACTAAATATCGCGAATTATTGGCGTCGTTGTAAATCCAAATTCAGCAAAAAATATTTAAATTTGTTTTATTCAAATTTGAATTCTAACAATCTAAAACTATAAACTATGCAACTAGAAGGCAGAAGGCAGAGTACCAATGTCGAGGACCGCAGAGGTTCCTCAACTGCCAAGACCGTCGGAGGCCTGGGACTCGGCGGAATCGTTATCGTAGGTATCATATACATGCTCCTCGGCCGTAACCCTGCAGAAGTGCTGCAGTATGCCAACGGCATGGGCGGCGGCGTTTCCGGCACCGAATATGTCGAGACCGAGGAAGACCGCCAGCTCTTCGAGTTCGCCACTAAGATCCTGGCCGGCACCGAGGATGTCTGGACTGACATTTTCCGCCAGAATGGCCTGACCTATGTTCCCCCGAAGCTCGTCATCTTCAATGACGCAGTGCAGTCAGGCTGCGGCGGAGCCAGCTCATCTTCAGGTCCTTTCTACTGCTCTGCCGACCAGAGCGTCTATCTCGACCTCTCGTTCTTCAAGGATATGCAGCGGCAGTTCGGCACTTCCGGTGACTTCGCATGGGCCTATGTGATAGCCCACGAGGTCGGCCACCACGTGCAATATCTGCTCGGCACCCTCGACAAGGTTCACCAGCAGATGGCCCGCTCTTCACAGACCGTGTCGAACCAGCTCAGCGTAAGGCTCGAGCTGCAGGCCGACTTCTATGCCGGCGTCTGGGCATATCACGACAACCAGAGATACCGCTCTCTCCAGGACGGTGATATAAAGGAAGGCCTGGATGCAGCTTCGGCTATCGGCGACGACCGTCTGCAGAAGCAGACTTACGGCCGCACGGTTCCCGATTCATTCACTCACGGAACTTCAGCCCAGAGGATGAGGTGGCTCAAGAAAGGTCTCTCTACCGGCAATCCTGCCGACGGCGACACCTTCTCTCCGGCATACTCATCATTGTAATCTGCACGCCTGAGGCCGTCTTCCTGCGGCGTGTTTTCTGGATAATTCAGCATTCCCCGGACTTTTTGTCTCGGGGAATGCTGTTTTCAGTGTCATTTTGGCGCGTCGATATGTAAATTAATGTATATCTTTGCCGCTTGTAAACCCTATCGAAAGCGCTTATGAATACTCTCTTTGACAAGATCTGGGACAAACACGTGGTTCAGCAGGTTGAGGACGGCCCCGTACAGGTTTACATCGACCGTCTCTATTGCCATGAAGTGACCACCCCCCAGGCCTTCGACGGCATGCGCGCACGCGGCATCAAATGCCTGCGTCCGGAAAAGATTTTCTGCATGCCCGACCACAACACCCCTACACATGACCAGGATAAACCCATTGCCGACCCGATTTCAAGGCAGCAGGTAGACACTCTGGCAGCCAATGCCGCCGAGTTCGGCCTGACTCACTTCGGAATGCTGGATCCGCGCAACGGCATTATCCACGTAGTAGGGCCGGAGAGAGGTCTGTCGCTGCCCGGCATGACTATAGTATGCGGCGACTCGCACACTTCCACCCATGGAGCGATGGGTGCCGTTGCATTCGGCATCGGCACTTCCGAGGTCGAGATGGTTCTCGCCTCGCAGTGCATCCTCCAGCAGAAACCGAAGTCGATGCGCATAAGCGTCGAGGGTAAGCTGGGCAAGGGCGTAACAGCCAAGGACGTGGCTCTGTACATAATGAGCAAGATGTCCACCAGTGGCGCTACAGGTTATTTCGTGGAATATGCAGGCAGCGCAGTGCGCTCGCTGAGCATGGAAGGCCGCCTGACCCTCTGCAACCTGTCTATCGAGATGGGCGCCCGCGGAGGCTTCATCGCCCCCGACGAGGTTACCTTCGAATATCTGAAGGGTCGCGAGCACGCTCCCAAGGGAGAAGCATGGGACAAGGCCGTGGCCGAATGGAAGACTCTCAAGAGCGGCGACGATGCAGTTTTCGACCGCGAGATCCACTTCGACGCTGCCGACATCGAGCCTATGGTGACCTACGGCACCAACCCCGGCATGGGCATGGGCATCTCCAGCCGCATCCCCGCTGTCGAGGATATTCCGGCTGCAAGCCGCGAGTCGTTCACCAGGGCGCTGGATTATATGCAGTTCGCCCCGGGCGATTCCCTGCAGGGCAAGAAGGTAGACTATGTGTTCTGCGGCTCATGCACCAATGGCCGCATCGAGGATTTCCGCGCCTTCGCATCGATCGCAGCCGGCCGCAAGAAAGCTGACTGGGTCACCGCATGGCTGGTTCCCGGCTCATGGATGGTGAAAAAGCAGATTGAAGACGAGGGTCTGGACAAAGTGCTGGCCGCAGCAGGCTTTGAGATCCGTCAGCCCGGCTGCTCAGCCTGCCTCGCGATGAACGACGACAAGATTCCCGCCGGCAAGCTGGCCGTATCCACATCGAACCGCAACTTTCAGGGCCGTCAGGGCCCCGGTTCCCGCACAGTTCTCGCAAGTCCTCTGATGGCAGCTGCCGCAGCCGTCACCGGATATATCACCGACCCCAGGACACTTTTGTAAACGAACGCGCTATGAAACAGAAATTCAACATCATAAAGAGCACCTGCGTGCCCCTGCCTCTTGAAAACGTCGACACCGACCAGATAATCCCTGCCCGTTTCCTGAAGGCTACCACCAAGGACGAGAAGTTCTTCGGCGACAACCTGTTCTGCGACTGGCGCTTCAAGGCCGACGGTACTCCCAACGCCGATTTCGTGCTCAATAACCCTGCCTACGGCGGCGAGATCCTCGTGGCCGGCAAGAACTTCGGCAGCGGAAGCAGCCGCGAGCATGCCGCATGGGCTATCGCCGGATACGGCTTCAAAGTGGTGATCTCCAGCTTCTTCGCCGACATCCACAAGAACAATGAGCTCAACAACTTCGTGCTTCCGGTAGTGGTGAGCGAGCCTTTCCTCGCCGAGCTGTTCGACAGCATCGCCAAGGATCCCAAAACCGAAGTTACAGTTGATGTCCCCGCCCAGATCGTGACAAACAACGCTACCGGCCGCAGCGAGCATTTCGACATCAACGGATATAAGAAATACTGTCTGATGAACGCTCTGGACGACATAGATTTCCTGCTTCAGAGCAAAGACAAGATAGAAGCATGGGAAAAAGCTAACGAATAGACTGCCATGAGAGTTGAGATAATGGATACGACGCTGCGCGACGGCGAGCAGACCACCGGGGTGAGCTTCCTCACTCACGAAAAGCTGCTCATCGCCCGTACGCTGCTGATGGAACTCAAGGTCGACAGGGTGGAGGTGGCTTCGGCCCGCGTGTCAGCGGGTGAGAAAGCATCCGTCACCGACATCTGCGCCTGGGCTGCCCATCACGACATGCTGGACCGCATCGAGGTGCTCGGCTTCGTCGACGGCGGAGCGTCGCTGCAGTGGATACTGGATTGTGGCGGCCGCACAATGAACCTGCTCTGCAAGGGTTCTTACCGCCATTGCACTCAGCAGCTCAAGAAGACTCCGGAGCAGCATTTTGCTGATGTCCGTCAGGCCGTGGCTGCAGCAGTTGCCGCGGGTGTTGCTGTCAACCTCTACCTCGAGGACTGGAGCAACGGCATGAAGGATTCCCCTGACTACGTCTTCAATCTGATGGAGGCGCTCTGCGACAGCGGCGTGAAGCGTTTCATGCTGCCCGACACACTGGGTGTGCTGAGTCCCTGCCAGGTTTCTGATTTCATAAAGAAGATGGTTGCGGCTTATCCCGAGCTGCACTTCGACTTCCATGCCCATAACGATTACGACCTTGCTGCTGCCAATACCCTTGCTGCGGTGAAGGCTGGCGCAAAGGGCGTCCACACCTGCGTCAACGGGCTGGGTGAGAGGGCTGGAAATGCTCCGCTCGCCAGCGTGCAGGCCATCCTGAAGGATCTGGCCGGCGTTGAGACAGGCATCGACGAAGGCCGTCTGCACCAGGTAAGCTGCATGGTGGCCAGCTATTCGGGTGTGCCTATTCCGCCGAACCGTCCTGTCGTTGGCGAATATGTCTTCACCCAGGTGGCCGGAGTCCACGCCGACGGCGACAAGAAAGACAATCTCTATTTCAACAGCCTCATGCCCGAGCGCTTCGGTCGCAAGAGGGAATATGCCCTCGGCAAGAACAGCGGCAAGGCCAATATCCTCAAGAATCTTGAGAATCTCGGCCTGGAGCTTACTCCAGAGCAGACCCGCCGCGTTACCGAGCGTATAATCGAACTTGGCGACAAGAAGGAAGTGGTGACGGCCGAAGACCTGCCGTACATCGTCAGCGACGTGCTCAAGCACGACAGCGAGGCGGAGGATCGCGTGAAGCTGCTCAGCTATATGGTGACTACGGCCTACGGCCTGAAGCCGATCGCCAGCGTAAAGCTCGAGATAGACGGCGCTACCTACGAGGGGCAGGCCAGCGGAGACGGTCAGTACGACGCCTTCGTGCGTGCCGTGCGGCATATCTATAAAGACAACATGCACAGCGCCTTCCCCTGGCTGACCGACTATGTGGTGTCGATTCCTCCGGGAGGACGCACCGACGCCCTCGTACAGACCACCATCTCATGGGACTGGAACGGGCGCATCATACATACCCGCGGCCTCGATGCGGACCAGGTCGAGGCTGCCATCAAGGCTACGCTCAAGATGCTGAACATACTGGCTAGCGAACAGAAAGAAAACAATTAAAAACGCATATACAATGGATTTCAAGATAGCAGTTCTTGCCGGAGACGGCATCGGACCCGAGATTTCGAAGCAAGGTGTTGACGTCATGAGCGCGGTTTGCGCCAAATTCGGCCATAAGGTTACTTTCAAGGACGCGATTTGCGGCGCCGCAGCCATCGATGCAGTAGGGGACCCCTTTCCCGAGGATACTTTCCAGACTTGTATGGATGCTGACGCAGTGCTCTTCTCTGCCGTAGGTGACCCCAAGTTTGACAACGACCCTACAGCCAAAGTACGTCCCGAGCAGGGTCTGCTGGCAATGCGCAAGAAGCTGGGTCTGTTCGCAAACATCCGTCCCGTGGAAACCTTCGACTGCCTCATCCACAAGTCTCCGCTGCGCGAGGACCTCGTGAAGGGTGCCGATTTCATCTGCATCCGCGAGCTCACCGGCGGTATGTACTTCGGTGAGAAGTATCAGGACAACGACAAGGCATATGACACCAACTACTACACCCGTCCCGAGATCGAGCGCATCCTGAAGGTCGGTTTCGAGTATGCCCGCCGCCGCAGCCACCACCTTACGGTGGTCGACAAGGCCAACGTGCTGGCTTCGAGCCGCCTGTGGCGCAAGGTAGCCCAGGAGATGGAGAGCAGCTATCCCGATGTCCGCACCGACTACATGTATGTCGACAACGCTGCCATGCGTATGATCCAGGAGCCTACCTTCTTCGACGTGATGGTCACCGAGAACACCTTTGGCGACATCCTTACCGACGAGGGCAGCTGCATCACCGGCAGCATGGGCCTTCTGCCTTCGGCTTCTACCGGAGAGCACACTCCTGTTTTCGAACCTATCCACGGCTCATGGCCTCAGGCCAAGGGCTTGAACATAGCCAATCCTCTGGCCCAGATTCTTTCAGTGGCCATGCTGTTCGAGTATTTCGACTGCAAGGAAGAGGGCGCGCTTGTCCGCAAGGCTGTGAAGTCTTCGCTTGATGCCAACGTCCGCACTCCCGAGATCCAGGTCGAGGGTGGCGCGAAGTATGGCACTAAGGAGGTCGGCGCCTGGATAGTGGATTACATCAAGAAAGCTTGAGCAAGTTCGTAACATTCCTGAAGAACTGGGCCCTGCCCGTGTCGATGGCGGCGGGTGTGGCTTCCTATTTCATATTCGCTGCGCTGCATCTGCCCCCGGCTGCCCATGTGTTTGCCAACAAACTGGTGGCTTTCCTGCAGCCGGCGATTTTGTTTTGCATGCTGTTCCTTTCGTTCAGCAAGATCGACCCCAAGACTGTGCGGTTCAGACCGTGGCATGCCTGGCTTCTGCTGATCCAGGGCGGAACGTATGTGCTGATGGTGCTGCTGCTCTGCCTCACCGATTTCAGCGAGTCGGTGAATATCCTCATCGAGAGCTTCATGCTCTGCATGATTTGCCCTACGGCGACGGCGGCAGTTGTAGTTACCGACAAGCTCGGCGGCGACATGGCTTCGACAGTGACCTATACCATGATGATCAATGTGCTGACGGCGTTCCTGATTTCCGTGTCGGTGCCGCTGCTGAATCCGGACACTACTATGAGTTTCATGCAGGCGCTCGGCACTATGATGGGCAAGGTGTTCTCGATACTGGTGCTGCCGCTTATCCTGGCGGTGCTGGTGCGCTATTTCCTGCCGAAGGTCAACAAGATCGTCTGCAAACCGAAGGATCTGGCGTTCTATCTCTGGACCATCTGCCTTGCGCTCGCGCTGGCCATCACCACCCGCTCCCTGGTCCACACCGACATCGCATGGTACTACATAGTCGGCATCGGCGTCATCTCCGCCGCTACCTGCGTGGCCCAGTTCGCCCTCGGCCACAAGGTGGGAGAGAAGTATGGCGACAATGTGACCGCCGGCCAGTCTCTGGGCCAGAAGAACACCATGTTCCTCATCTGGGTCGCCTACACCTTCATGAACCCAGTTACCTCCCTCGCCGGCGGCCTCTACAGCATCTGGCACAACCTCTACAACTCCTGGCAGCTCTACCAGGCCCGCAATAAATAGACCTCAGGGGCTTTTCAAACGTCACTCAGGGCTGGCGGGGAAGCGTGTGAAAGACTGTTTTTCGTCACTGATTTCGTCACTTTCGTCCCAAAACAGGGGGTCTCGTCACATAATCGGGCTTTATGTCCCGCGGTTTTCGGAGGACGTGAGCACGGGTCTACTTTTGCGGCGTAAACCTAATTGAAAAGTCATGGAAAAGAAGATTCTTGCATTCGGTGACTCCATCATGAAAGGCGTGGTAGCCGAATACAGCCCCTCAAGCAAATTCGCAATGAAGTACGATATATGCCCCGACAACTTTGTCGAGTCATGTTCTAAGATATTTAAAAGAAAGATATTCAATTTCGCCCGTTTCGGCAGCAACATAGCAGCCGGTAAGAAATACCTCGACCGCAACCTCGACAAGATCTGTCCCGGCGACTATGTTGTCCTCGAGTTCGGCGGCAACGACAGCAACATGGACTGGAAAGCTATTGCCGAAAATGTGTCCGGGGACCATCAGCCGCAGACCACTCTGCGTGATTTTCGCCGTATTTACAATTCGATAATAGAGGAAGTCGTCAGCAGGGGAGGAGTCCCGGTGCTGATGTCGCTCCCGCCCATCGATGCAGAGAAGTTTTTCAACTTCGTGACCATGGGCATCAACGGCGACAATATCATGACCTATCTCGGCGGCCGCGTGCAGTACATGGCCGACTGGCATGAGAAGTACAATCTCGAAGTGTTCAAGATCGCTGCCGACAAGAAAGTGCATGTGATAGACATCACTACCGCTTTCCTGGACCACAGTAATTACGGCAAATACCTCTGCGACGACGGCATGCATCCCAACGAGGCCGGCCACCAGCTGATCTTCGGCGCCGTCCGCGACTATTGCTGCGCCCTCGGAGTCTGCTGAATCCCGATTTTATTTCGTAACTTCGGGAAAATGTAGGAGACACTATGAGCAATATCGACAAAGTTCTCGAGTACAATCGGGAGTTTGTGGCCTCCAAGAGGTATGAGGCCCATCTGACAGATAAATATCCCGACAAGAAGCTGGCGGTGCTGAGTTGCATGGACACGCGCCTGAGCGTGCTGCTGCAGGAGGCCCTGGGCCTTCGCAACGGCGACGCCAAGATCATCAAGAACGCCGGGGCGGTGATTCCCTCGCCGTGGGATTCGGCTATGCGCAGCCTTATAGTGGCCGTGTATGAGCTCGGCGTGAACGAGATCATGGTCGTGGCGCACACCACCTGCGGCGCCTGCCACATGTGCTTCCATCATTTCAAGGAAGAGATGCTCCGCCGCGGCATTCCTGCCGCAGAGCTCGATCGCAGCGACGTCGACCTGGACGTATGGCTGGAAGGCTTCCACGACACCGAGAAGTCGGTCAGAAATACCATGGCTGCCATCACTGGCCACCCGCTGATGCCCTCCGACGTCACCGTCCGCGGCTTCATCATCGACTCAGCCACCGGCCAGCTCTCTGAAGTAGAAAAAGCATAGATATGAAAAGGCTCTCGACTATTGTGATATTGCTGTGCTCTGCTTTGATAGCAGGTGCGCAACCGGATACGCTCCGGGTGCTGGCAGTGGGCAACAGCTTCTCCAGGGATGCGGTGGAGCAGAATCTCCACGAGCTTGGTGCTGCCGACGGGCTAGTGATTATTGTCGGTAACATGTACATCCCGGGCTGCTCCCTTGAACGCCATTACAGCAATGCGGTGGACAATGTGCCGGATTATGAATATTGCAAGATATCGGCCGACGGCCGCAGGACTGTGCGTCCCCGCACGGAGCTGGCTTATGCACTGGCCGACGAGCCATGGGATTTCGTCACCTTCCAGCAGGTGAGCCACGATTCAGGCCGCTACGAGACTTTTGTGCCTTATCTGCCTTATTTGCTGGATTTTGCTCGCAAGATTGTCCCCGAAAAGACCAAATTTTGCTGGCACCAGACCTGGGCTTACGATTCCGACATAGTGAGGGACACTTTCGTTATTTATGACCGCGACCAGACCAAGATGTACAACGACATAGCGGAGGCTTCACGGAAGGTCTGCGACAGATATGGCCTGAAGTTGATCCCGGCCGGAACGGCTATCCAGAATCTTCGCAAGACCGTCTTCGGCCGCAACAGTATAACACGCGACGGCTACCACATGAACAATACGTTGGGACGATACGCCGTTGCCTGCACATGGTACGAGGCGTTGGCCGGCCGTAGTGTCGAGGGGAACGATTATGCGGTTCCTTTCATGTATGACGCCCAGATTCCCGCCGCCCAGAAGTGTGCCCACCTGGCCGTGGTCAGGCCTTTCGAGGTGACCAACCCCGGTATGGACAATCCGCCTGCTAATTACGATGTGGCCAAGATCCCTTCCTACACTTTGCCCGACCCGCTGACTTTCGCCAACGGCAAGAAAGTGCGCAATGCAAGACAGTGGATGAAGCGCCGCCGGTCGGAACTGTTGTCTGCCTTCGAGACGGAGATGTACGGCCGTGCTCCCGGCAGGCCCGAGAAGTTACATTTCAGACTGCTGCGTGAGAATAAAGATGCGTTCGGAGGTCTCGCAGTAGCCAAAGAGGTCGGCATATATTTCAGTGACGACGAATCGCAGTACATACGTCTGCTGGTTCTTACGCCGCGCGATGCCAATGGCCCCGTGCCCGCTTTCCTCGGCGTCAACTTCCAGGGCAACCACGCCATTACCACTGACGAATGGGTGTCCATGATCGGTCCGGATGAGTACTCCCGCTACGGTCGGTATACCGAGTATCCTCGAGGTAACAATGCCCGCCGCTGGCCCATCGAGCTGATTCTCAGTCGCGGTTACGGCGTTGCTACCTTCTACCGGGGTGACATCGACCCGGACTGGGACGATTCCTTCACCAATGGTGTCCACAAGCTGTTTTACAAGAAGGGCCAGAGCTATCCCGAGCCTGACGAGTGGGGAACCATAGCCGCCTGGGCATGGGGTCTGAGCCGTGCCTTGGACTATCTTGAAAACGATCCCGACGTAGACGGCTCGAAAGTCGCCGTCATCGGCCATTCCCGCCTTGGTAAAGCGGCGCTCTGGGCCGGCGCTACCGACCAGCGTTTCGCCATGGTGGTGTCGAATTGCTCGGGTTGCGGTGGGGCGGCCATTTCCCGCAGGGCTTTCGGCGAGACAGTCCGCACCATCAACAACCAGTTTCCTCACTGGTTCTGCGGTAACTTCTACAAGTATAGCGACAACGAAGCTGCCCTGCCGTTTGACCAGCATGAGCTGCTGGCATTGATAGCTCCCCGGCCCCTGTGCGTTGCCAGTGCTACCGAAGATCTGTGGGCAGATCCTGAAGGGCAGAAGATTGCTGCCGAAGAGGCTGTCAAGGTCTACAGGTTCCTGGGCTACGAGGGTATGGTGCAGTATCATACCCGCGAGGGTGGCCACGATATAGTGGCCTACGACTGGAACTACTATCTGGACTTCGCCGACCAGAAATTATCTCATTTTTCTGTCACAAAATGAAAAAACAAGCTGGTTTTTCCATTCTGTGTCCTGTTTTTGCATGAAAATCCCTGTTTTTGTACCATAGAATGAAAGAATAGGCGTTTTTTTCATTCTATGGCAATCCGATAAATCCGAATCAGCTGTTTTAGCAGGTTTCGCCGTGCTGCGATATAAAGAAGCTTACTCTTCGATAGGAACAGAGCGCTTGATACGCTGGTCGAGAGAGGTGAGGGTCTCGGTGCTGATGACTCCCGGAATCTCCTGGATGCGGCCATTGAGAAGCTCCATCAGATGGGCGGAATCGCGGGCGTAAAGCTTGATGAGGATGGTGTACGCGCCCAGGGTGTACTGCGACTCCACGATCTCGGGAATCTTCTCCAGCTCGGAAACGACGCTGTTGTAGAGTGAGCCCTTCTCCAAGGTAATGCCCACGTAGACACACATGTTGAAGCCGAGCTTGGCTGGGTTAACATGAAATCCTGAGCTTTCAATGACACCGAGATCGGTCATACGCTGCACTCTCTGGTGGACAGAAGTGCGGGATATACCTACCTGCTCGGCTACGTCCTTGAAGGGAACGCGTGCGTTCAGAGTTATTATTTTGAGAATCTTGCGGTCGATTGAGTCGGTCAGTTCGTTTACGTCCATGTCTGTCATTTGATTGATGTTAACGTAAAGATAATGATTTTTCTGACAAATTGCATAATAAATGCCAGAAAATAATGAAAAATGTCATCACATTGCAGGAGGGGTGTTGCGGGATAAAATGACGCAAATAATTGCAAATAATCAACCAATAGTCGTAAATTATGTAAATTTCTAGATAAAAAGATTGAATTTGCGAATACTGTACGATAAAAAGCCTTAACTTTGTATTTGAGAGTATTAATCATAATAACTATACGACAATGTGTGGAATTGTAGGATATGTAGGCAACAGGCAGGCCTTTCCGATTCTTATAGAAGGATTGGAAAAACTGGAATACAGGGGATATGACAGTGCAGGAGTGTGTATCCTCAAACCGGGTATTGCTTATGGCCAGACAGGTTCGTTCGAAATAGTAAAGTCAGAGGGAAGGGTCAGCCGGCTAAAAGCTCTTGCGGCAGAAAAGGACACCTCAGGCACTTGCGGTATAGCCCACACCCGCTGGGCCACCCACGGCGACCCGTGCACTGCGAATGCCCATCCGCATGTGTCGATGAGCGGCAGCCTGGCAATAGTCCACAATGGTATAATAGAGAATTACCAGATTATCAAAGAACAGCTTCAGAAGCGCGGATACGTGTTCATGAGCGAGACTGACACCGAAGTATTAGTTCAGCTCATCGATTACTATTACAAATCCAACGGTCATGAGCTGGTGGATGCAGTCCGCCGGGCCCTGAGCCGCTGCTTCGGCGCCTATGCCATAGCAGTTGTTGAGCGCGAGAACCCAGGCCATATTGTAGTGGCCCGTAAGGCAAGTCCCCTCGTAGTGGGCATAGGAGCTGACACCGACGAATTTTTCATAGCCAGCGACGCGACACCGATGATAGAGTACACCCACAGTGTTGTCTATCTCGACGACGAGCAGATAGCCGACGTGCGTCCCGGCAAGGATATTTTCCTTACTAACCTTGGCGGCGACAAGGCTACTGTCACAGTCCACGAAGTTGACGTGGACATCTCCATGCTCAGCAAGGGCGGCTACCCCCACTTCATGCTGAAGGAGATATTCGAACAGCCCGACTGCCTGCGCGACTGCATGAGGGGCCGCGTGATCCTGGGCGACAAGGAAGAAGACAACCGCATAGTGCTTTCCGCCCTGAACCAGTGCCACGACCGTCTGGTCAACGCCAAGAACATTATTATAGTGGCTTGCGGCACCAGCTGGCATGCCGGACTGATAGGCAAGCAGCTCATAGAACAGCTCTGCCGCCGCCGCGTCGAGGTGGAATATGCCTCTGAGTTCCGATACCGCAATCCAGTCATCGAGGCAGATGACGTCGTGATAGCCATAAGCCAGAGCGGTGAGACGGCCGATACACTGGCTGCCATCGAACTTGCCAAGCAGGCCGGAGCCCTAGTCTTCGGCATCGTGAACGTAGTGGGCAGCAGCATAGCCCGCGAGTCTGACACCGGCATCTACATCCACGTCGGTCCCGAGCTCGGTGTGGCTTCTACAAAGGCCTTCACCGGTCAGGTGGCAGTGCTTGTGATGCTGGCTCTCGCGCTGGGTCTGGAGCTCGGCACCCTCGACAAGAAAGAATACTGCAGGACCATAACTGAGCTTGCCGCTATTCCCGACAAGATGAAGAAGACACTGCAGACCAACGATTATATCAAGGATCTTGCTAAGATATATACATACGCCAGCAACTCCCTCTATCTGGGCCGCGGCTATAATTACCCCGTAGCGCTGGAGGGTGCGCTGAAACTCAAGGAGATCAGCTACATCCACGCCGAGGGCTATCCTGCCGCCGAGATGAAACACGGCCCCATCGCCCTTGTAGATGCCAACATGCCGATCGTCTTCCTGGCCACTCACCACCAGCTCTACCAGAAGATCATCAGCAACATGCGCGAGGTGCTTGCCCGCAACGGACGCATACTTGCTATCGTTACAGAAGGAGATGACGAAGTCAAGAAGATTGCCCGCGACACCATCGAGGTGCCGCCTACTCTGGCTATGCTGGCGCCGCTGCTCAGCGTGCTTCCGCTTCAGATGCTGGCCTATCACATCGCAGTGCTGAAAGGCCTAGACGTCGACATGCCCCGCAACCTTGCCAAAAGTGTTACTGTAGAATAATAAGTGTATATTTGTACTTAATTCGAATTAAGTACTGACTATCAACACTTGCGACTATGGGTAACGGTAATATCAGGTGGCAGCAGTTTTTTATCAGTGTCCTGGGAACGGCTATCGGCGTTGCGCTTACATTCAGCCTGAACGGTATGAGGGCGAACAACAAGCAGGAGCAAGCCCAGAGGCTCACGGCCATCATGGTGATCCACGACATTGACAACACTATTGAAATCCTCAAATCCTGGAAGCAGCAAGAGGCAGCGAGAGACACATTGTTGAAATATGCGATTGAGAACAGGGACCATCTGGACAAAGTTCCGCTCGATACCCTGTACACGATTATTACCGATTTATTGAGGATAAACGAGGACTACCGTTTCGACACATCGAAAGAGAGTATCTTCAATAGCGACCTGGATACCTGGCAGAATCTGGGCAGCGTGAAGTTCCTTGATAATGTCCAGTCGTTCTTCTATGACAGACAGACCCTTCAGCAGTCATTAAACAGGCCGGAATGGCGCGAACCCATTCCATATGAAGACTACCTGGAGATGTTGATGGGGCGAGGCATGTTGACTGAGGAACAGTTTCTCAAACTGGCAGTGCCGTTCCTGAAAGAAAAGCTATACGACAATCATGTAATCTACTATATCGACCAGTCTAACTACCGGGAGAAGCAGCTGGATCAGTTACTGGACGGTTGGATTGCTTTGAACGAAGAGAACAAATTCCTGATGGGTATCACGGACCAGGAGATGGAAGATTATATAAACAGTTTCGACGCCACCGGACTGGCAGTGACGAAAAGGCTCCTGACAGGAACCTGGACCTATTTGTTGGAGAACAGAAATCAAGAGTTTACATTCAATGCCGACCATACCTACTCTTCAGTGACAGAAAGGGTTGAAAAAGGTTCCTGGCTCTACTTCTCTGGTGAATACAAGATTACGGCGCCGATTAACGGAACCTGGGAACTGAAAGGTGATACCCTGGCCATAATCTTAGATCCGCTCACGGCAGACCTTATTGTAGACATCAGCAATCTGGTTCCAGAAGAAGGGAAACAGGACAGTGTGGTTTCATGGCAGAAACGGTATCGCGAAAGAAATCTTAAGGTGACAAGAGAGATGCCCGAAGAAGCCCGCCGGAATGCCTACAAGGTCAGGCTGGACTCCTCCAAAGACAAGATGCAATGGACCACTCCCGCAGGAAAAACATTCTACTTAAAGCGTAAACAAGAATAAGAGGAGCATAAAAAAAGGCAACCGGATCGGTTGCCTTTTTTCGTGCTCCCTCAGGGTCTCGAACCCTGGACCCCAACATTAAGAGTGTCGTGCTCTACCAACTGAGCTAAGGAAGCATTCCCGTTTGGGACTGCAAAGGTAGTCAACTTTTTCGAAGTTGCAACCGTAATCTTAAAAATTGTTAAATTTGCCTTGCGAGATTTTCAAGAAAATGGATTTTACCAAGATACTTCAAAAGATTTTATCATACGCAAAGGAGGAAGCTGCCAGACTTGGCAACAACACTGTCACTACCGACCACCTTTTCCTGGGCATCCTGCGGGACGGTGACAACGATGCGATCGACACGATAAAGACATTCGGAGGCAACCCCGACAACATAAAGGCCGAGATAGAAAGCGTCATCGGCACACAGCAGTACATTCCCTACGACAAGGCTTCAAGCGTCAAGGTTTCGAAAGACATAGAAGATGTATATCGCAACCTTGCCACCGAGCTCATCGAGTGCAACGCCGACAGCCCGAAGATGACACATCTGCTGCTGGCTATCATAAAGGAGTCGTACAACACCGTGACTCCGGTGCTCCGCCGTTACGGCATCACCCACGAGAGCGTGCGCAACTATGTGAAGGCCGGGAACATCTCCGGAAAGGGTACTGCCAGCGCCGGACCCGCAGCATCGCAGACCGCGTCCGCCCCGGCAGACGCTTCCGCAGCCCCTGCTTCCAAACCGCAGCAGGCCGCAGCCCCGAAAGCCGACAAGAAAGCCACCGCCACCCTCGACAAATACGGCATTGACCTCACCGCAGAAGCCCTCAGCGGCAGACTCGACCCCGTCGTATGCCGCGAGAAGGAAGTGGAGCGCATCTTCCAGATTCTCTGCCGCCGCAAGAAGAACAACCCCGTGCTGATAGGCGACCCCGGTGTCGGCAAATCTGCCATAGTGGAAGGCCTCGCTCAGGACATAGCCAATAAGAAGGCTCCGCTCGCCCTGCAGAACAAAAGGATCGTAAGCCTCGACATGAGCGCCATCGTTGCCGGCACCAAGTACCGCGGCCAGTTCGAAGAGCGCCTCAAGACCGTCCTGGACGAAGTCAAGGCGGCCGGCGACATAATCCTCTTCGTCGACGAGGTCCACACCCTGGTCGGTGCAGGTGGGCCCGCAGGTTCGCTGGATGCCGCCAATATCCTGAAGCCCGCCCTTGCCCGCGGCGAAATCCAGTGCATCGGAGCCACCACTCTCGACGAATACCGCGAGATAATAGAGAAGGACGGAGCCCTCGAGCGCCGCTTCCAGAAAGTTATTGTCGACCAGACAGACTTCGACCAGACGCTGCTGATCCTCCAGACTCTCAAACCCAAATACGAAGCATTCCACAACGTAGAATATACCCCCGAGGCCCTGAACGCCTGTGTAGTGCTGTCGAACCGCTACATTACCGACCGCAGCCAGCCCGACAAGGCCATCGACGCCATGGACGAGGCTGCGGCCCGCTACAGCATCCGCACTCTGGACAGCCAGACATCCGCGAAGATGGATAGCGTCAACGCCAGGCTGGAGAAGGTAAGGCAGGACAAGCGTGATGCAGCCGCCGGCGAAGACTTCAAGAAGGCTTCCGAACTCCGCAAGGAGGAAGTCGCCCTCGAGAACGAGCAGCAGACCCTGGCCACACCGACCGAAGCTCCGCAGAAAGCCGTCGTCACCGAGCAGGACATCGCCGGAGTCATCTCAATGATGTCTAACGTGCCCGTCAGCAAGGTGTCCGAGGCCGAGACCGACAAGCTCATCCAGATGGCCCCGAGGCTGAAGACCAAGATAATCGGTCAGGACGATGCGGTCGACAAGGTGGTGAAGGCCATCCAGCGCAACCGCGCCGGCCTGCGCGACCCCAACAAGCCCATCGGCACATTCATCTTCCTCGGCCCCACCGGCGTCTGCAAGACTCAGATGGCCAAGAAGATCGCGGAATACATGTTCGACAGCGCCGACAATATAATCCGCATCGACATGAGCGAGTATATGGAGAAGTTCTCAGTGAGCGCACTGATCGGAGCGCCTCCGGGCTATGTGGGCTACAACGAGGGCGGCCAGCTCAGCGAAAGGGTGCGCCGCAAACCTTATTCAGTGGTGCTCCTCGACGAGATAGAAAAGGCCCACCCGGACATCTTCAACATCCTGCTGCAGGTGCTTGACGAGGGCCGTCTGACCGACAGCGCCGGCCGTCACATAGACTTCCGCAACACCATCCTGATAATGACCTCGAACATCGGCAGCCGCGAGCTGAAGGATTTCGGCAGCGGCATCAGCTTCAAGACCCCTGCCAGCGACCGCCAGCAGCGCAACGCCGAGATAATCGAGAAGGCTCTCAACAAGAAGTTCACTCCGGAGTTCCTGAACCGCATCGACGACCGCATCCTGTTCAACCCGCTCAGCGAGGAGGACATCGCGGCCATCTGCGACATCGAACTGAAGGAACTGCTTGACAGGATGAAGGCTCTCGGCTACGACATCACCATCAAGCCGGAGACCAAGAAGCTCGTGTGCGAGCAGGGCTATGACCCCGAATACGGAGCCCGCCCGCTGAAACGTGCCATCCAGAAATATATCGAAGATCCTCTGTCAGAACTGATAATCTCAGGCCAGCGTCCCGAGAGCATCTGACAGTCTGGCGTCATAAGGAGTCTCCTTTGCGATGCGGCCCTCGTGCAGGGCTATGCATTCCACCTCTGCATTCACCACGGTCTTACCGTCTGAAGCCCTCAGGATGTCCTGGAGGAAGATGTATCGCACGCCTTCGCGCTTGAAATTGAGGCAGACGTCGAACTCCTCGCCGCCGTGCAGCGGAGTCTTGAAACGCATCTCGATGCGGCTCACCATGAAGATATAGTCGTTGGCAGTGCACTCGCGGAAATCGATGCCGATGGTCCTCAGGTATTCGTGCCTGGCTACTTCGAGATAGTGCTGGTAATTGGCGTTGTTGACGACTCCTTCTATGTCGCATTCGTAGTCGCGCACCTTCATGCGCAACTTGTAAACATACTCGCTTGCAGACTCTTTCATGCCTCAAAATTAAGCTAAATTATTATCTTTGCGGCGTATTTCTTAGAGAACTATGAAAAGATTCGTCATACTGCTGACAACGCTGGCGGCCATCATAGTCCTGACGACTTCTGCCAAAGACCCCTATCTCGACGTCCTCAAGGCTGACCGCTACAACGCTGCAGGCAACTATCATCCGTATCCTGTCCCGAAATACTCCGACACCAAGGCTCCCAAGGGCTACACTCCCTTCTATGTGAGCCACTACGGCCGCCACGGCAGCCGCTATCTGATCGGTTCGTCGAGGTACACCCACACCGTCGACATGATGGACGCCCTTCACGACAAAAACCTTCTGACCTCCGAGGGAGAGACGCTGAGGGATGACCTCCACGCAATGAGGGAAGCCCACGCAGGTCAGGACGGCATCCTCACCCAGGTGGGCAGCCGCGAGCATCAGGGCATCAGCTCGCGCATGTACAGGAGGGTGAAGAAGGTATTCAGGCAGCCCGGACGCAAGGACGTGCTGGTGGTCTCTACGCCGGTGCACCGCGTGCTGCAGAGCGCCTTCAATTTCGTGAGCGTGCTGAAGGGCAACGAGCCTGACCTCAAGGTCCAGCTCTACAGCGGCGACAAGTACAAAGATTATCTGGCCCGTTCGGTGCCGAGCTCCATCTCCGACCCGCTGGATTCAATCTGCGATCTGACACTTGAAAAGATGCTCTTCGAGCTTACTGACGGCATGAAGATAGGCAGCAAGATCTTCAAGGATTCAAAGAAAGTGCAGCAGGAGCTTGGAGATGAAGAGCCGCTCGCATACTACCTCTACCAGCTTCTCGAAGAGAGCTCTATTGCCAAATGCCTCGACATAGATGTGGATCCGCTCTCTCATTTCACCGATGAGGAAGTGGCTGTCTTCGGCAAGATCTGGAATGCGCAGTGCACCTTCTGGTTCCACCGCAGCAAGGAGACTGGCGATGTGAACAACACCATCACCGGAGTGCCGCTGCTGACAGATTTCATCGTGAAGGCCGACGAAGCGCTGAAACCCGGCAGCACCAAATGCGCCGACCTGCGTTTCGGTCACGACTCGGGCATTGGCCCGCTGCTCGGCACAATCAAGGTCGAGGGCTATGACACTACTCCAGCCCTCGCCGACTCATGGAAGGAATGGCCCGTCTACGAATATCTCCCGATGGGTTCCAACTTCCAGATGATATTTTACAAAAACCGTCAGGGAGACGTGCTGGTGAAGATGCTCCGCAACGAGAAGGAGACCATCATCCCGGCTCTTGCCCCCTTCGACGGTCCGTATTACAAATGGCAGGACCTCAGGGCCTATCTGGCCGACATCTGCGGTCTTGATTAAAACTAAAAGAACAATGATTAAGAATATAGGATTTGTGGCCCACGACTCCCGCAAGGAGGAATTGATCGCGTGGGTGAAATACAATGCAGAAACTATCAAGCATTGTACTCTTTATTGCACCGGTACTACCGGCAAACTTATGAAGAAGGCTCTCCAGGAACGTCTAGGCGACGAGTGCCCTGAGGTCAACTGTCTGCTCAGCGGTCCGCTCGGCGGCGACGCTGAAGTGGGTGCAATGATCGCCGAGGGCAAGCTCGACATGCTTGTGTTCTTCTGCGACAACCTCATCGTGCAGGGACACCAGAACGACGTGCTGGGCCTCAGCAGGCTGGCATCGCTCTACAATGTGCCCTACGCTTCCAACCGTTCTTCAGCAGATTTCATAATCTCTTCTCCGCTGTTTACCAGCGAGACCTACAAGAGGATTATCCCGAGCTGCATCGAAACCTACAAGAACCGTAAACTTAAATAACCATTTATCCGGATGGACACCATCATCATCCTTGATTTCGGTTCGCAGTACACCCAGCTGATCGCCCGCAAGGTGAGGGAGCTGGACACTTACTGCGAAATCCACCCTTACAACAAGCTCCCCGAGCTGACACCCGACGTCAAGGGTGTGATCTTTTCCGGAAGTCCGTATTCCTGCAATGCAGCGGATGCTCCGGTGCCTGACCTGGCTGCCGTCAAGGGCAAGCTGCCGCTGCTGGCCATCTGCTACGGTGCGCAGTATCTCGCCAAATGGGGCGGCGGAAAGGTGCAGCAGTCGAAGATCCGCGAGTACGGCCGCGCCAATCTGCAGTACATCGACCGCAGCAGCAAGCTGATGCGCGGTGTGGGAGACGGCTCGCAGGTGTGGATGAGCCACGGCGACACTATCGAGATCGTCCCGGACAATTACCACTGCATCTGCTCGACCGAGAATGTAAAGTATGCGGGATACAAGATCGCCGGCGAAGATACCTACGCCATCCAGTTCCACCCGGAGGTGCACCATTCTGTTGACGGCCTTGCCATCCTGCGCAATTTCGTGGTGGATATCTGCGGCTGCGACCAGGGTTGGACTGCTGCTTCGTTCGTGGATACTACGGTGCGCGAGCTGAAGGAGAAGCTGGGGAACGACAAGGTGATCCTCGGCCTGTCCGGCGGCGTGGATTCGTCCGTTGCTGCGATGCTTCTCCACCGTGCCATCGGCAGCAATCTGCACTGCATCTTCGTGGACAACGGCTTGCTGCGCAAGAACGAGTTCGCTTCGGTGCTGGAGTCTTACCACGACATGGGTCTTAACGTGAAGGGAGTGGATGCCAAGGAGCGTTTCTACAAGGTGCTGGCTGGCGTCAGCGACCCTGAGGCGAAGCGCAAGGCCATCGGCAAGACTTTCATCGATGTCTTCGACGCCGAGGCGGCGCTGGTCAAGGATGCCAAGTGGCTGGCTCAGGGCACTATCTATCCCGATGTAATAGAGTCGTCTTCGGTCAAGGGGCCGAGCGTTACCATAAAGTCTCACCACAATGTCGGAGGCCTTCCGGCATACATGCAGCTGAAGCTCGTGGAGCCGTTGAGGCTGCTCTTCAAGGATGAGGTCCGCAAGGTGGGCCGCCAGCTGCAGATGCGGCAGGAGCTGCTCGGCAGGCATCCCTTCCCGGGTCCCGGCCTGGCTATCCGCATCCTGTCTGACGTCACTCCGGAAAAGGTCCGCATCCTGCAGGATGTCGACGACATCTTCATCCGCGGCCTTCGCGAGAACCATCTTTACGACAAGGTATGGCAGGCCGGCGCGATGCTGCTGCCCGTCCGCTCAGTGGGCGTGATGGGTGACGAGCGAACCTACGAGAGCGTCGTCTCTCTGCGTGCCGTAGAGTCCGTCGACGGCATGACCGCCGACTGGGCCCACCTCCCGTACGACTTCCTCGCCAAAATCTCCAACGAAATAATCAACCGCGTCAAAGGCGTCAACCGCGTAGTCTACGACATCAGCTCCAAACCCCCCGCAACTATCGAGTGGGAATAGTTGCGTGCCTGCCTTGGTCCGGAAGAACGGGCGGAAATGTGCTGACTGTGTCGCGCTTTCCGGCGATTCGGGCGATTCTGCTTCCTTGGTCCGGAAGAATTGCGCGAAATGTGCTGACCGTGGCAGAGGTTGCCTAGGGAATCCAGAAGCTGCAGCAGATGCTTTAGAAAGCAAGGCATTCTTGGAGTTCCGTTCGCTTAACGCTCACTCCAACCCTCCCAACGCCTGCTTCGTCATCGCTGCGCGATAACTCGCATTCGTCGGGCCCCTCCCGTTTTGCAAGTCACGGGTGACCAGCCTCCCCGAATGCCTTCTTTCTAAGCATCTGCTGCAAAAAATACCCCGGCACACTCGCTGCTCTCGGCAAGCCGCCCATAAAGGTTGGTTCGCCACGCGCAATCAATAAGGTCAGTCCGCGTTTGGAGTATCCCCACCCGGTCGCGTTGCTTCCTTTCCGCTCATCAGTGGGAAGCTGTCGCAGCATGTTGTTGGTTGCTGCGCATGCTCGCAACCTCTAGTTTGCCACATTGTTTTATCCACCCTTCCCCTGTATGCTGTCCTTGATTGCTTAATTGCCATGAGGATGATTACGCACTCTTTTGTAATCGGTCGTAAGAATCTCAATTATAATTCATAATTTTATAGTTGTAATCCTTTGTGATTGCGGATAAATACAGAAAGCAATGACTTATTTATGGTATTGTGGATCTTAAGTACTTGGTGTACGACTATACAGAATTCACTGCTAGAAAAAGTCTATAGTGGCTCGCGCTTTCTTTTTTGCGTTGTGTCGTATACGGGCCTGCGGCACTTTTGAAACAACTATTTTACCATGGCCTGGTCATTCAGAAGGAGAGTCAAGATAGCTCCCGGTGTTCATATTAACCTTAGCAAGAGTGGGGTGGGTGCTTCATTTGGGCCAAGAGGCGCAAAGGTTTCTGTAGGTCCTAAAGGCACATATTTACATACAGGTATACCGGGAACTGGTATCTATAACCGTCAAAAGATAGGTCCGGGCCTAGGGAAAGAAACGCCTTCATCTACTCCTAGCGGTTTTTCTTCGCCAAATTCATCTCCTTCTGATCCTGTTGTGCCAACGAATGACAATACTTCGGAGAATGGTGGGTGCCTGCATATAATTATGTGGGTTCTCTGCATTTCATCTGCAATCTTGATAGGTGTTCTTATTCATGGATTGTCCAAAACAGAAAAAGAGTTACAGTCCATCCAGGAACAGTATGGCAATGTGGATTATTCACAGATGGAGGAGCAAGATTCTATTGGGGAATCACAAGAGTATTACCAGGGACTCGAAGCTCGTAATAATGTAGAGTTGACAATACGCGTTACACCTCTTGAGGTAAAGTTGCGCGAGTTCCGTTGGCTGCTGATTATACTGATAGCTATCTTCGTCCTTACAGTGTGCTGGCTTTTAACTCATATGCCAAAACCATCGAATACTTCACCCGATCAAGAAATAACCAAGACCATCGAGCATTTGAGAGGACTGATAGAGAAAACAAATGATCCCCTCAAGAAGAAAATACTGGGTAATTATCTTGGGCACATTCTGTCTGAAGATGCTGAAAACCGGTTGAAACCATTGGCCGAAAAATGGACAAAACGATATCAGAAGAACCCAGGTCAGAAATGTGAAGAGCAACTTCATATTTTCGAACAGCAATACAAAGATGCTTCCGATGAAGCAAAAACTCTTATTATCGATGTCGATGGTGAATTGTCTGAGTTAGAAAAGAATAATTACAAGGATTTCTGTGACTCGTATAAGGCCTTCAAGGCTTCGAATAGAGCATGGTCTATATTATCCAGTGTAAGAAATTCGGAACTGAAGTCATCTGCCTATACTACAGTAGAAAGGTCCCCAGTGGTGTTAAAGACAGGAACGTTTGTACACCTTCAATCGGCTTTTCAAGTTCCACTCTTCCCTGGAGTAAACAAAATCCCTTATTACTTCTATCCGAGGTTTGTTATTCACGGTAATAGTATTGACAAATTCGATGTAATAGAGATTGATAAGATTGAATTAAGATACAAGTCAACTCGTTTCATTGAGACGGGGAATAAACCTATTGATGCCAAGCAAGTCGATACCACATACAAGTACGTCAATAAAGATGGTGGCCCTGATCGTAGGTATTCATACAACCCAGTGATGCCTGTACTGTTATATGGCGACATCAAGATTATGCCTTTCGGAGATACCTATCAGGTAAGTAATAATGAAGCAGCAATGCAATTGGATCTTGCGTTTAAAACGCTTAAAGCAGGGTGCCTATCGAAAAACAAAGCAAATGATGAACATAGTGATGATGGACATAACAATAATGATTTGATAGAGCCTCAAGTTCATTCTAATATTATAACTAATCATGATGAGCTACTTAAGGCGGCTGCAAAGTTGGCTGTTACCAACCAAAGAGTATCTACATCAGATATTCAACGAGGTCTGGGCGTCGGTTATGCTCGCGCAAGTAAAATACTTGATGAGTTAGAAACTCTGTCAATAATTGGTCCTATGTCGGGTTCTTCCCAACGAGAGGTATTGATTAAAGATCTTGATACCCTTGCTGCGATTTTCAGCTATATTGACTCTAACATGAGCTCTCGCGGATGCGTTAATGAACAGTATTTTAATGATTTGCTAACTGCTGCTAAGAGCTTACAGAGTTTTGGGAAGAGATTATCCTTAAATAATGAATTCTGTAAAGTAGTCGATGATACTATTTCCGGCAACGTGAAATGGAATGGAAAACTCCTGACAGACGGTAAAGATAAAATACCTGTATTCCTATGGACAGATGTGATACACAGTTATATGGGGCTCGGGCATGAATTGAATCTATCTTCAAATGAGGGGCTGGGAATTCTCATCTATAACACGATGATGGTCAAACCAACTTTCACATTTGATTATAGCATGCTTGATCATTATCGTAAGAACCTGGTGGAGTCTTCAGAAACTTTTACACGAAATACTGTCGCGTCAATGTCGGGTAATACCAATGTTTTCTTGCTGGAGTTTTGTTTGAAGGAGTTCGATAAGCAGCTCCATAATCAATATGTTGTTCTCTTATATAGGTTTGCTTCACTGATCGCTAAGGCGGACAAGAATATTACCGCGAGTGAGGCTGAGTGGTTAAAAAAGATTATGGCATTAAAGGAACCGGAAGCTATCGATGATGTCATAAAGTCTGTAGATCCGATATCGCAACCGCAGCCCAAGAAGAAAACAAGTCCTGCGAAACTGCGTTCCGCCGCCGCAGATGAACTTAATGCATTGATAGGCCTGTCTTCAGTAAAGACGGAGATAGATACTTTAACTAACTATATCAAGGTTCAGAAGATGAGGCAGGAGAAGGGTATGAAAGTCACTCCGGTTTCATTACACTGTGTTTTTACGGGCAATCCAGGTACAGGAAAGACTACAGTAGCACGAATAGTATCAGAGATATATAAGGAACTTGGTTTATTGCAAAAGGGGCATCTGATAGAGACCGACAGGTCGGGTCTTGTTGCTGAATATGTAGGTCAAACTGCAGTAAAAACAAATAAGATTATCGATTCGGCTCTCGATGGCATTTTGTTCATTGACGAAGCCTATTCTTTGGTAGACGGTGGAAATTCAGATTACGGGAAAGAAGCAATTTCTACTCTGCTGAAGCGAATGGAAGATGACAGGGGCAGACTAGTTGTTATTCTTGCTGGTTACACAAACGATATGAAGCGTTTCATTGACTCTAATCCTGGACTACAATCCAGATTCAACAGGTATATAGAGTTCCCCGACTATACTGCAGATGAGTTGTTCCAAATCTTTGAGGCCAATACAAAGAAATATGAATATTCATTAACGGAAGATGCATCGACCAAGCTGAAATCTATTTTGAATGAAGTTGTAGACCATAAAGACAAGAATTTCGGAAACGGCCGTTTTGCTAGAAATCTTTTTGAAAAAGTGATTGAAAATCAAGCTAATCGCATCTCTTTGGCGTCAGAAGTGACAGCAGAATCCCTGGCGACAATTGAAGAGGAAGACATAAATAACGCTGTATAGAAAAATAATCAAGATAATTAGCCATACTATGAATGCATTTGAATGGTATTTTGAGCAACTAAAGTATGTTACGAGCATAAAACCAGACCTCGATGGTGTTACTATCGATTTGACAAGTAGCGGAGTTTCAAAAGAGTATTTCACGAAGATTGACGAGCGCAGTGATAAGCTCCTGGATTTTTACAAGCGTTCTGTCGCTACACAAGAAGTGAGGGATGCTCTGCGGCGGATAGTTGCCATTGAAGGCTATCAGGACGATGATGACTTGATGCTGTGCCTCCTTATGGATTTTGTTTACTGCTTTGATGGGCTCAATCATCCTACAAGTCTCAACACATGCGAAGGATTAGCGCTCCTGAATGTTATGGCTAAGGTGTATCGCCCTGATTACTATATGTCATATGAGGATCTATCTGAAACGCCTCAATTTATTATCAATCTTGATAGTATGGTTTCATACATATGGGGGTGTATTGAAGAAACTGATGTGATGAAAACTCAGAGCATTGTTTCTTCACTTCTTCAAGTGGTTAATCCAGAAGCAGATAAAGAATATCGCATCATCTTGTATAAGTTATGTGAAGCTATATCAGAAGCAGATGGCATCATATCCACATCAGAGCGGGAATTCCTGATGAATGTTCTTCGTCTTGACGATGATGACGTTTCAAATGACATAGTGACTGATTCAATCTTTAATAGAAACGAATAGACTTTTAATCTAAGTATATCAATCCCAAGTCTATTAGCTTTGTCTATCCTGTATATTAGTCTGCGAATATATTAGGTCACCCCTTGGCTGTTTTTCTTCACGCGTTCGCTTTACGACGGTTATGCCCATAAGGGCTAATGGCTAATGGTGTACCAGCAGAATATTTAAGGGTCGGCAAGCTCGCCGCAGCAGGGAAGAAGGGTCTGAGTGGGGCTGGCCGCCCACGGCTGCAGAGTGGGAGGGGCCCGTTGGATGCGAGTTCTGCCTTAGCAGGACGAAGCAGACAATGGGAGGGATTGGAGTGAGTGTAGCGCCGGCAGGCGCTATTGGAGGCCGTGTGGGTGGCTGGTGTGGGTGGCGGGCCTAACACTCACGGAACCCCCGAAGACCCTTCTTTCCTGCGGAATGGCGAGCTCGCCATCACCGATAGCGAGCCTTTTATGTCCAGTGCGGTTATACTGCAAATTCTTGGACCCATAACCGCAAATAAGGCCTTATTTGCAGTTAT
>JAFZVU010000017.1 GCA_017617655.1 Bacteroidales bacterium | reverse complement strand
GTCGGCTGAGTAGGGATACACAGCCCAGAAATAGCTGCTGCCGTCCGGCACGAAGCCTTCCAGCGTGCCGGTGAAATTCACCTGCGCCGCAGCCTCCTTGGTGTCAGCCTCCAGACGGGTGGAGCCGGTTGCGCCATAGAAAAGGTTGACGGCGTCGCCGGGGCTCCAGTACACGGAGCCGTCACTCTGCAGCACCGTCTTGGTGAACGGAGCGTCCGCAAGAGTCGCCTTGAAACTTACCGTTCCGCCCGGGGCATACATGTCATCCTCCCGCACGCTGCACGACAGCGCCAGGGCAGCCACAAGGGCAAGCATTAATACACTTTTGGTTCTCATAGCTATAGCCCCTCTGAACTAGTTCCAGTCTTCTTCTGAAGTACCCTCGCTTCCTCCGCCGGGAGTATCGCCGTCACTCATGACGATCCAGCCAGTTGGAATACCGCTATTACCTGTCGACCATGCGGTCATATCAGGATCCTTGATGAAACATCCCGATGAAGCAACATTTGCTACCCAATCAGTCACACAATTGGCAGCATCGATATTTGTCGCCAGACACTTTATGTTATGCAACTTATTGCAATTATAGAACATTTGGTAATAGCAACCTGGCGTCAGTACTGTCGCAGGCAATTCCGGCGCTACCGTAAGATTTTCACAATTGTAGAACATTCGATAATAGCAGGTTTGCCCAAGAGTTGTGGCAGGCAGTATCTCCGGTGCTGCAGTCAAACTGGTACAACCCCAGAACATACTGTTATAGCAGCCTTGCGCCAGAGTTGTCGCGGGAAGATCCGGTGCGGTGGCAAGTTTAGGACAATCTCTGAACATCATCCAATAGCAGTTTTTTGCAACTGTAGTCGCAGGTAGTTCAGAAACATTAACCAGTTTGTCACAACCTTGGAACATTTGGAAATAGCACGCTTCGGCCAGTTCTGTTGCATGCAATTCCGGAGTATCAGTAATAATATCACATTCTTGGAACATACCATTGTAGCAATTCTTGGCAAGTGTCATCGCAGGAAGTGCCGGAGCCTCTTCAAGGAGCCCGCAACCATGGAACATATGTTGATAGCATCCTTCTGCAAGAGTGGTCGCAAGCAGCTCAGGGGCATAGGTAATATTACTGCATCCAGCAAACATCTCGAAGTAGCAACTGTCTCTCAATGCGGTAGCCGGCAACCCTTCGGGCGGACTGGTGAGACCGTCGGCATCTCTGAACATCTGATAATAGCATTGCTTTGTCAGTGTGGTTGCAGAAAGGGTTGGCGCATTCCTCAAAGAAGGGGTACCCTTGAACAATCTGCAGAAGCAATAGTCGCATGGTATAGTAGTTATTTCCTCATCCTTTGAAATCAAAGACATGACATCCCCCATCACATATAGCGGCTCATAGATGCCTTCTCCTGTTTTGTTGAACGAACTGAATACACCACTATTGTCATTAGAATACACGCCGCAACTCTTGCTGAATCCGCCGGGGTTGTCGCCGCAGATATACAGCATATCAGTGTCTGAGAAGTGCGCTCCACCGTAGCCCCAAAGCTTCCAGTTGGTTGCGTCATCTGAGTAATACACTACAGGAGCGTTGCCGCCGTAATTGTCCAAAGTAAGACGATAGTCGTATGTCACTTGTGACGCACCGGCTGTCTGGCCGGCAAAGAAGGTAAGATAGTTGACGGCGAATACAGAACCGTCGCTGTTCTCGACAAACCACTCGTAGGGCATTCCGCTCGCACCGCCCTTCCAGTCATGCATATCTTTATCTTTGATGAAAGTACCGCTTGACGGCGTACCGTTGAGCCAGAAAGTAGTTGACCCGGAAGCGCTGATATCCGTGGCCATACACGTTATATAACTGAGATTGCTGCAATTCGAGAACATGCCGGAGTAGCTGTAGGGAGCGAGCGTCGTCGCAGGCAATACAGGAGCTGACTCCATACTGGTACAACCTTCAAACATGAATTCATAGCACCCTTCGGCAAGAGTAGTTGCCGGAAGCTCATCCTGAAACATTGCCAGGTTCTTGCATCCCGAAAACATCTTCTGATAGCATTCCTTAGTCAGAGTCGTAGCGGGAAGTTCCGGCATCGATGTGATGGCTTCGCAACCGAAGAACATGGTGGCATAACACCTGTCGGCCAGAGTAGTTGCGGGAAGGACCGGTGCAGCAAGAAGGCTCTTGCAGTTATAGAACATATTTTCATAGCAACTCTCCTCCAGCACATCTGCAGGCAGGCTCTCTTGTGCAACCTCCAAAGCATCGCAGTAGAAGAACATCGACTGATAGCATCCCGGTCCCAGAGTCGTAGCAGGAAGCGCGGGAGCCTCAGTCAGACCCGCGCAACCGAAGAACATCGCACTATAACAATGCTTGGGAGCCGTTGTCGCCGGAAGTTCAGGAGCCGAAGTAAGGCCTGAGCAGCCGAAGAACATTCCCTGGTAGCAGGCTTCTTTCAGTGTCGTGGCCGACAATGACGGTCCGGAAGTAAGCAGCTCGCAGTTGTAGAACAGAGTCTGGAAGCAATAGTCATTGGGGATAGCCGTCACCACTTCATCTTTGTTGATCAGAGACATTACATCACCGGAAACGCTGAAATTGTCTGAAGACATCTGCCCCAAATCATGGGTTGCGAAATAACTGAACTTGTCCGGTCCGGAACTGAATCCGTCCGGGTTGTCTCCGCAGATATATAACGGCGAGTCCGCTGTGAAGACCAAAGGAGAATAGTCCCACTCCGTCCAGTGTTGCGTGTCAGTTGAGTAGAAGAGCACAGGCGCATTCCCGCTGACATTCTCCAACCCAATCGAAGTCACGCCTTGAGAAGTGAAAGTCAGCCATCTGTTTGCATTGATAGGGCCTGTATATCCGGATAATTTTGCAGTATGCATCTTCGAGCGCATCATGGTGAAGTCCTTCTTGTAGGACTTCTCATAGAATTTGTCGCCGGAATAGATATCCACGGTAAAGCCATCGCGGTAGTCCTGCGGAGGGAGCACCACATAAAAATCTGCGTACTCCGACTCAGAAAGCTGTACTCCGCCGGGAATATTCAGGGTAACATGGTCATTCGCATAAGGATCCATCGTTACTACGGGCGCGTCCGGATTGCTCATGTCCACGGTCGCCGCTCCGCTGACCTTCGAATCATCCGCCCGGAAGACGATCTTGTCGACCATCGCAGTTCCTGAGAGCGCGATGTGCATCACTGAGCAGAGATTCTTGAAATGCAGTTCCTTCGATTTGCTGTACGCTGCCATGGGATAGGCATCTGTGGCAAAAGTCCCGGGGACATAAGTCTGCTCTTCGGGGATATTGATGATCAGGAGGTCACCTCTGCGGGCAGCCAGCATACTCTCAGGATAGAAGGCTGTATATGAATTGCCATACACATCTCCCCTGAATGTAGCCCTGGCTGTTCCGGCTCCGCCGGTCAGCCTGAAAGTGGAAGGAGTCGTCGCATCGTCAGGATAGACGGCGATCATGTCTGTTTCTGACCATAAGACGTTGTATCCGCCAGCTTCGGCGGGTGACATACTCGTCTTTGTCTGAGATGTAGCTTCCATGACTGCGGTAAGTCCGAAATCAAAGGAATTTTCTTCAATGGTCTGACATGCCGTCAGGACCAGGGCGATAACGCCAGATATCAAGTAAATATTCTTTTTCATGACTTACCAGTTTATATCTTCACCATCATCGATATCTTCATTGTCTCCGTTGTTATTGTTCGGAGTATGACCTCCTTGAGTCACTATACAGGTCAGTGTCGTCCCCTTCGCGTCGACGAAATTGATTTCTCCTTCACGGGGCGTAGTGCCGGGGTTATACTTGATCTGGAACAAGTGGGTATTGCCAATCTTGTCATACTCGCTTATCCAGGTCGACATGTCACTCACGCTATACTCTCCGGTGCAGGTCACCGTGATGCTGATGGCATCTCCGTTGCCTGACACTGTCTGAGCATCCGGGGTGATGCTGAACTCATAGTTGCTTACCGTAACTTTGCAGGTAGCAGTCTTGTCACCGGCCTTTGCCGTAACCGTCGCTTCACCTTCATTCACTCCGGTCACCTTGCCGTTCTTGTCAACCGTAGCGATACTGCTGTTTGAACTGCTCCATGTCACGGTCTTGTCGGTAGCGTCGTCAGGCTTGACTGTCGCTACCAGAGTTACTGTAGCTCCTACTTTCAAGGTTACTGCCGTCTTGTCGAGGGTTATGCTTTCTACGGGGACCTTTACGGCCACTGTGCAGGTAGCTTCCAGCTCCCCTGCTGTCGCAGTAATGACGGTTTCACCTGCGCCGGTTGCCGTCACTTTACCGTTCTCGTCGACAGTAGCAATCTTCTCATCGGAGCTGCTCCATGTAACTTTCTTTTCGGTAGCGTTGTCCGGTTTCACAGTAGCCGTTATGATTTCCGTGTCGCCCTTGATGAGTTCCAGACTGGTCTTGTCCAGTATAAGTTCCTCTACCGGAATGAAAGGCACTTTGACCGTCACATCGCAGGTAGCTGACTTGTCGCCGGCCGTAGCAGTGATGACTACTTCACCTTCGGCGACTGCCGTCACCACTCCGTCGGCTACGGTTGCTATCTTCTCGTCCGAGCTTGTCCATGTCACGGTCTTGTCCGTAGCGTCATCCGGCTCTACAGTGGCCTTCAGCTCGGCTGTCTCGCCCGGCTCAAGGGACAGGCTCGTCCTGTCGAGGGTAACTTTTGTCACCGGTATTACTTTCTTGTTGACAATAACCTCGCAGGTGGCTGTCTTGTCGCCGGCCTTGGCGGTGATGGTGACTGTGCCTTCTTTAACTGCAGTCACCTTGCCGGCATCGTCCACCGTGGCGATATTCTCGTCAGAGCTGCTCCATGTCACCTTCTTATCGGTGGCGTTGTCCGGTTTGACGGTCGCCGTAAGAGTCTCTGTATCGCCTTCTGTCAGCTCGAGTTTGTCTTTGTCGAGTGAAATTTCTGTCACAGGGACGACTGCTTCGCTGACTGTCACTGCGCAGGTGGCCGTCTTGTCGCCGGCCTTGGCGGTGATAGTAACGCCGCCCACTGCGACGCCGGTCACCTTACCGTTCTGGTCGACAGTTGCAATCTTCTCGTCAGAGCTGCTCCATGTCACAGTCGGGTCGGTAGCGTCGTCAGGCTTGACTGTCGCCGTCAATGTCTCGCTCTCGCCGGTCACGAGCTCAAGAGAGGTCTTGTCGAGGGTGATGTCTGTAACTTCCACGACTTTCTTGACAACCGTCACTTCGCAGGTGGCCTTAAGGGAGCCGAATGAAGCAGTGATTGTCGCTGTACCTTCCTTCACGGCAACCAGCTCACAACTCCTGTTAGCTTCTTTTGTTGTAGTCACGACAGACTCGTCGGAGCTTGCCCAGGACACTGCCAGTCCAGCCAAGCTTTCTGGATTGATCGTGGCATTAAGGGGTGTGCTCTCTCCTTCCGTCAGAGTGACCGAAGTTTTGTCAAGAGTAATCGTGGGCTCAATCGGGATTCCGGCCTGCGTCACCGAAAAGCTCTTTATCACGTCACCGCAGATTATGGTCACCGATGCGGCTCGCGTTTGATGGGTTTTGTTGGGTTCGGCCATGACGACCATCTCCACATCGCCGCCGATGCCGCTCGAAGGGTTGACGGCCAGCCAGAAGGGAGCCTTCGTTACAATTTCAGGAATTTGTGTGTACCACCTGTCAGTGGCCGTGAAGCGCACTGTAGCGGTCTGGTACTCACCCGATCCGCCCGAATCGAACGAGATGCCCGATTCAAAAATAGCCTTGCTCTCATCTGGAATCACCACATCCGACTCCACGAAATTGCATGATGCAAATACGCTGAGAACAGCCGCCATCATTAGAAGAATGCGACAATTTTTCATGGTATATAATTAATGAATATTTAGGTCAGTTTAACGCGCCTAAAGTTAAGAAAAAAACTCTTTATTATATACATAATAAAAACCGAAAAACTTCCCTTCTGTCCATGAAATCCCAATATTTCCGGACAGATGTCGAATTAACACCCGATTTCCCAACAATAGGCAGTTCCCCTCCAGACGTTCGGCGTTCATCAAACGGCTCGATATTACTGGCTTGGATAAACTCAGCGTGGCACAGGCGCTTGGCCCCGGGAGCCCCAACCCGAAATTCACAAAGCGGATGACCCCCTCACAGAGATATCTGCAGGGCATTGTCACCTGCTTTCTGCGGCAAAATTGGCTCACAGAGCGGGTTGATGTGCTCTGCAGGGCCCTACAGGGCATGTCCATCCGCTTTGTGAATTTTGGGTTGGAAAGGAGGTTCGTGAAAGCAGGGCTGCTTTGGTGTAGGTCCCTGGCAACTTTGGTATAGGTCTCCAGGACTTTTGGTGTAGGTCCTCTGAAAGAGCCAGGGACCTACCCCATGCAGGCTTACGCTATCATCTGCAGGCTCTTGGTATGAACGTAGCTGCCCATCCATCAATAACAAGCGGCATTTTCCGCCGATTTCTCACAAAATAGCCGCTCGAAATGCATGAGCCCCGGCGTTCATTCATACCAAGCGACAAGCGATAAAAATGAGTTGACGGGGCACAAAAAAGCCGCAAAGTCCGATGACCTTGCGGCTTTTTTTGTCAGCTGGCTGACGGACCGGCGGGGCTACTTCTTGTCGATAGAGTCCATGCGGATGATGGCGCCTACCGTGAAGTATGAGAATTTGGGGCCGTAGCCGTCTGAGAATGCGCCCAGGGGGTTGTAGCTGGCGTAGACTCCGAAGTCGTCATAGGTGAAAGCGACGTGGACGTCATAAGTGAACCTTCTGGTGTAGATGCCCTCGACACTGAAAGTGCAATAATCTCCGGTAGCACTCTTGTATCTGGTGTATGTGTCGGCGTTGAGGTTGATCTTGGCGCTGGCGCCGATAGTGAATTCTACTTTGTCACCGAACTTCTGGCTGAACTCGAGAGGGAAAGCGAAAGACAGGAAGTCGAAGCTCGAGCGTTTTACGTCGATAACTCCCTTCGCCGGGAGAACGGCTGTCTTGTGAGAAGCAGACTCGAAATAATAGTCTTCTTTGGCATTGAAAATATCCAGCTGGAAGTCAGCGCCAAGGCTGATGCGGCCACCGTCATAAGGCCTTACTCCAAGTTCGAGGATATTGACGGCGAAGTCAAATCCGCCCGTCAGGTTGCTGGAAGCGCCGAGGACGCCGGCATAGCCGAACTTCATGTACTGGGTGGGTTCACAGTAAGTCTTTCCTTCCTGAGCAAAAGCTCCAAACACTGTCAGCATAGCAAAAGCTGCAACAAGAATAATCTTTTTCATATCGTGTGTGTTAGTTTGTAACTTTTAAAAACGCCGCAAATATAGAAAAAAACCGAAAAACGGTTCATTCCGTCTGGGTTCTTGCCCTGACCCTGCGGCGGTACTCCGAGGGCGTGGCCCCGAACGCCTTGACCACGTAGCGCGTGAAATATGACTTGCTGGAGAAATGCATCTCGTCGCTTATCTCCTGGATAGCCTTGTCGGTGCTTTCAAGCAGTTCCCTGACGCGGATGGCGGTGTACTGCCCGATCCACTTGCTGGCCCCCGACCCGCTGGCCTCGAGACACACCCTGGTCAGTTTCCGGGGCGTAATGTTAAGCTTGTCGGCATACCACTCCACTGCCCGTTCGCTGCCGCAGTGTTCCTTCAGCAGCGCCTGGAACCTAAGGAATATGAATGCCGCATCGTCGCTTGTAGACAATTTGCTCGAAACGGCCTTGTGGTCGTAGATGTCCCAGATGTCGTACATCATCACCTGGAAACTGTGGTACAGGCTCTGCCGGCCGAAGTCTCCCGTACGGGCCAGCCGCCCCTCTATAGATGAGAAGTCGCTCAGCAGCAGTTCCTTCTCTCCGACCTCCAGATGCGTCACCGGGTGGGCCTTGGTCTGCAGGAATCCGCTGGTCACCCACACGTTTCCGTTGTGGACGTTGTGAAGGAAACCCCTCGGCACGGCTATGGCCTTGCAGCTGAAGTCTTCCGAGAATGCCAGCTCCGTGCAGCCGGAATCCCCCTGCAGTATCACAAGGTCGTCCCTGCCGAAAGCATGGCGGACGCCGTCGCACAGGAAGGAACCCTCTCCCGAGAAGCAGATGAAGTGGATGTGATGGCTGCCGTAAAAAGCGGCCGGAGAAGGACAGTCCCCAGGGCACAGGAAGACTTGTGCGCCTGACGCCACAGCCCTGGCGGACCCTTGCGCCGCGGCTCTCGCAGCCGGCGCCGCGACTTTTTCACCATGTGAGGAAATAATGGACATAAAATGAGCAAAAAGTGAAACTGAAAAAGGGGTATATGCCCTTATCTTTGCGTACAAAGTTACAAAAATTGAAACTTAACATGAAAATCAGAACTATTTCAGCCGCGATCGTATGCCTGCTTACAGGCGTCATTACGGCGAATGCAGCCGTGGCAGAACCGGACACCACTACCAATTATATCGACGAGGCTGTCGTCACCGGTACGAGAGCCAAGACCCTTTCGGGCTTCCTGCCCCAGACCATCAGCGTCGTCAGCCACGATGAAATAACCTCTCCCCACCTCCTCAACGTGCTCCCAACTCTGAATGAGCTCGTTCCCGGCCTGTTCATCACCTCGAGGGCCATGCTTGGCTACGGCGTCAGCACCGGCGCTGCCGGCGGCATCAGCGTCAGAGGCCTCTCTGGCGGCGGCGGACAGATGATGGTGCTCATAGACGGTCATCCGCAGTACCAGGGAATCTTCGGCCACCCCATAGCAGATTCTTACCAGACCTTGATGACAGAGCGGGTGGAAGTGCTCCGCGGCCCGGCCTCAGTGCTCTACGGCAGCAACGCCATGGGCGGCGTAGTCAATATAATAACCCGCAAGTCTCTTGAAGACGGAGTTCACACCGACCTGAATCTCGGCGGCGGCAGCTACGGCACCTTCCAGGGTGTGCTCAGCAACCGCGTCCGCAAAGGCCGTTTCAGCAGCGTGGTCTCAGGCCAGTACGCCCGCAGCAACAACCACCGCCCCCGCATGGGCTTCGAGCAGTACGGCGGCTACGGCAAGGTGGGCTACGAGTTCAGTGACAACTGGAACGCCTATGCCGATGTAGACATCACACATTTCAACGCATCATATCCCGGCGCGACAAGCGCTCCTTTGTTCGACGCCGACCAGTGGATAACCCGCGGAGTGGCTTCTGCAGCTATCGAAAACCACTATGACCGCACTGACGGCGCCGTAAGTTTCTACTACAACTTCGGCAACCACAAGATAAACGACGGCCACGCCGAAGGTGCTGCTCCTCAGACCAGCTGGTTCCGCAGCGAGGACGCTCTGGCAGGCGTTTCGGCATGGCAGAGCTTCGGCCTCTTCAAGGGTAACACCACCACAGTAGGCCTCGACTGGCAGAGCATCCACGGAAAGGCATGGAACCAGGTGATAGCCAGCGGCCAGGATCTGGAACCGATGGCTGACAAGACCGAAACTGAAATAGCCGGCTACATAGACTTCCGTCAGGATGTGGCAGGATGGCTGACAGTTGATGCCGGCCTGAGGGTCGACAGCCACTCCCAGTCAGGAGTCGAGCTCATCCCCCAGGGCGGCCTTGCCTTCCGTATTGGCAAAGGCGAACTGAAAGCCATGGTCAGCAAGGGCTTCCGCAGGCCGACCATCCGCGAGATGTATCTGTGGCGCCCCGCCAATGCGGAGCTGGAACCGGAAAGGATAATGAACTATGAACTCGCATGGAAAGGCGCAGCAGGCGAGAAAGTCACATACGGCATCAACGTCTTCTACCTCAAGGGCAGCAACATGATCCAGACCCAGATGGTAGGCGGCCGTCCTCTCAACGTGAATGTCGGCAAGGTGGAGAACAGCGGAGCCGAGATTGAATTCCGCTGGAAGATGGTTGACAGCTGGAACCTGCTGGCCAACGGCAGCTGGCTGCACATGCGCAACCCTGTTATAGGAGCCCCCGAGGTTACGGCCTACTGCGGCGTGGAATTCCACAAAGACAAGTTCCGCATCTCTGCAGGCGGGATGGAAGTGGCCGGGCTGTACACTGCCGTGGGCGACAAGCCGGTGAAGGAGAGCTTCTTCCTTGCGAACCTGAATGCAAGCTACCAGCTGACCCCCTGGCTGGGAATCTGGGCGCGCGGCGACAACCTCCTCAACCAGCAATATGAGATAAACGCCGGCTATCCCATGCCGGGCATCAACTTCATGGCAGGTTTGACACTGACCCTATAAGCATTTCTTTAAATATTTGTTAATTTCGGCCGGAACAATCCTTTTCAGATGGAAATCCGGCCGATTGCTTTTTTCAAGTCGCCCGTCAGCGGGAAATTCGGAGTGCCGAGGCAGAGCGGAGTGGCTCCCGACCTCAAGGGGGAGGTGCGTCTCGTGGCGCCCTATGACAATCCCGATGCGCTGCGCGGCCTGGAGGGCTTCGACTATATCTGGCTGATATGGGAGTTTTCTCTGAACGGCCCTTCGGACAACCTTACGGTGCGCCCGCCGCGCCTGGGAGGGAACGAGAGGGTCGGCGTGTTTGCCAGCCGCTCACCCTTCCGTCCGAATCCGCTGGGCCTCTCCAGCGTGCGGGTAGAGTCTATTGAGCCTGAAAAAGGAATTATCCATGTGCTCGGGGCCGATCTGGCCGATGGCACGCCAATCTATGACATCAAGCCTTACGTGACTTATGCGGACAGCCACCCGGAAGCCCGCAGCGGCTTCGTGGACGGCAACAGCTGGAAGACTCTGGCGGTGGAGGTGCCGGAGGCTCTGGCGGCGGAGTTCACGCAGGAGGAACTGACGGCTTTGAAGCAGTTGCTGGCCTGCGACCCCAGGCCGCAATATCTGGACGATGCGCAGCGCGAGTACGGCCTGTTCTTCGCCGGCCGCAACGTGCGTTTCCGCGTGTGCGAAGGGATTGTGTATGTGACGGGGGTGGATTAGGGCCGGCGGGGTGTCCTATGCCAGGCTGGCTGCCTTCTTTCCGTCGGATTATTTCCTGTCAGGAACCACTGCGAAGAATACAACCGGGACGTCTCCGTCATTGACGAAGCCGTGGGTTTCTCCCTCTTCGCAATAATGCACCTGGCCGGCGCAGATGTCTTCCCGGATGCCGTCAGTCATGAAATGGCCCTTGCCCTGGACTACGAGGATTTCCTCGCTGTTGCCGTAGTGGGGGTGCAGTCCGATGCTGGCTCCGACAGGGATTGTAATCTGCATTACCTTGACCTTTCCGTCGGCGACAGCCGTCTTGATGAACACTTCGCCGTCACCGCCTTTGAAAGCGGGGTTGGCGACAGCGTCGATCTTGTTGAAATCTATAACCATTATCGTTTGTTCTATTATTCCGGATTTTTGGAATCGAGCCAGATGGTCACCGGTCCGTCGTTGAGCAGGCTGACCTTCATGTCGGCGCCGAAGATGCCGCGGCCGACCGGCTTGCCGAGGGCCTGCGACAGGGCGTCGCAGAACTTTCCGTACGCCGGCTCGGAGATCTCGCCGGGGGCGGCATGGATGTAGGACGGGCGGTTGCCTTTCTTGCAGCTTGCCATCAGGGTGAACTGGCTCACGCAGAGTATCTCTCCGCCAACCTCCAGCACCGAACGGTTCATCACTCCTTCGTCGTCGTCAAAGATCCGCAGGTTCACCGTCTTGCGAACCAGCCAGTCGATGTCGCTGTCGCCATCTTCCATACCTACTCCGAGGAGCACCAGCAGCCCCTGGCCGATCTTGGAAACAGTCTTTCCGTCGACGGCTACGTCGGCATGTCTTACTCTTTGTATCAGCGCTCTCATTTCCTGTCTGGTTTGATGCGGCTGCAAAGATATCCAAATTCATTGAAACTTTGGTATCTTTGCCGACCGATGGGAAGCTTTTTCAAAAGGGAGAAGAAATACAAGCTCGGCATTGCCTTCAGCGGCGGCGGGGCGAAAGGCGCTTCGCACTGCGGTGCGCTGCAGGCTCTCTATGAGTTCGGCATCAAGGCCGACATCGTGGCCGGCACCAGCGCCGGAAGCATCGCCGCGACCATGTATGCTGCCGGGATGAGTCCGGTGGAGATTACCAACAATTTCGCCACGATGGATTTCCGCGACCTTCTCGGGACTCAGCTCCCCAAAGGCGGCCTGTTCGACTCCAAGCCCCTGCTCAAGCATCTGCAGAAGATTATTCCCTATGAGAATCTGGAGGATCTGCCGGTCAAGACTCTGGTGGTGGCTACAAGCATAGAGAAAGGCAGGGTATATTTCTTCGACAGCGGCGAGATAGCTCCTCGCGTTGCGGCATCCTGCGCAATTCCCGTCATCTACCAGCCGGTC
Organism: Bacteroidales bacterium; assembly: GCA_017617655.1. Lineage (GTDB taxonomy): Bacteria > Bacteroidota > Bacteroidia > Bacteroidales > UBA932 > Equibacterium. The sequence continues at coordinate 24,317 of JAFZVU010000017.1, read as the reverse complement.
AAGATCGGCGGAGAGCACTATGTGGACGGCGGCGTGCTGATGAATCTCCCCGTAAGCGCCCTTCGCGACAGGTGCAAGAAGGTAATCGCCCTGAACGTACACCAGGCCGGCGAGACGCCCTACCGCGACAGCCTGTACAGCATAGCGACCCGCTCGTTCTCGCTGATGTTCCTTTCAAACACCATGGAAGATGCGGCCCGGGCAGACATTCTCATCGACATGGATACTTCGTCATACAGCGCCTACGACTTGAAAAACATCGAGACGCTGTTCTTCATCGGATACAACACCGCCGTCAAGGTCCTCGAAGAGAACGGCTACAGGCGCGTGATGCCCCAGCAGAAGCTGGAGATAATGCGCAAGGAGAAGCCCCACACCAAGATCGACGACATCAAGGAACGCGCGCAGCAGATGCTCGCCAAGTCCGAAGAACTCAAGGAAGGCGCCCGCAAACTCATCACTGGCAGCAAGTCATAGACCTACGCCAAAAGTCCTGGAGACCTATACCAAAGTTGTCCAGCCGGTCTGACAACCAGCTGACAAAAAAAAGCCGCAAGGTCATCGGACTTTGCGGCTTTTTTGTGCCTGAGGCATCATACCGTCACGGCAGGTACATTTCGCCGGTGTAGGAGATGGTCTGACGGTTGCGGGAAGAGACGGTGAGGAAGGCGCTGCCGCTCGGCGAGATGTTAAAGTTGTAGACGAAGACGTCCTCGCCGTTGAACAGATTGACGATGACATTGTGGTTGCCGTCCTGGAGGACCTGGTCGTGATAATGGCTGATCTTGGCAGTGAAGTCCAGCCCTTTGCCTCCGCCGTAGGGCAGGTTATATGCCTGGCCCATATAGGGGAGATATGAAACCAGAGTGTCTCCCTTCACTTGTACAGAGTAGTTGCTGACAGCCCTTGATGCACCAACGGGAGGCATCATCAGCTGGATGAGAACGGTAAAATCCTTCGCCGTCAGATTGTCCTGGACAGTCTGTTCTATCTTGGCTTTATCTTCGGCTGTCATTCTGGCAAGGCCGCAAGCAGACACCGCAAAGACGGCGACTAACGCTACAGACAGGTATAAGATGAACTTTTTCATAGCAGGTGTGTTTTAGGTTATTTCAAATCTACTGATTTTTAAGCTAAAAAGCAACAGCAATTTGATTCTGCTGCCGGAATTCCGTACATTCGTAGGACAAAGTCCATATAACCATGAAACGAATCCTTACAGCCATCATGGCGTTGACCGCAGTCTTCGCCGCTTCCGCCCAGAACTATCCCTCACAGCGCCCCGCCGAGCGCGACAGGCTGTTCCGTTCCGCCGCAGTAGAAGCCAAGATTGCCGAAGTGACCGCCAAACTGACCAACCCCAAGCTCGCATGGATGTTCTCCAACTGCTTCCCGAACACCCTCGACACCACCGTGCATTTCGGCAAGGACAAGGACGGCAAGCCACGCACCTTCGTCTATACCGGCGACATACATGCCATGTGGCTCCGCGATTCCGGCGCCCAGGTATGGCCATATATCCAGCTCGCCAACGAAGATCCGGAGCTCAAGGAGATGCTTGCCGGAGTGATCAACTGCCAGTTCTCCCTGATCTGCATCGACCCTTACGCCAATGCCTTCAACGACGGGGCGACCGGCACCGGCTGGCAGAGCGACCGCACCAAGATGGACCCCAACCTGCATGAACGCAAATGGGAGATAGACTCCGACTGCTACCCCATCCGCCTTGCATACCAATACTGGAAGACCACCGGCGACACTTCCGTTTTCGGCGACACCTGGCTCACCGCCATCCGCCGCATCCTGACCACCTTCCGCGAGCAGCAGCGCAAGGAAGACCGCGGCCCCTACCGTTTCCAGCGCGAGACCGCCGTCCAGACCGACACCAAGTCGAACAGCGGCTGGGGCAATCCCGTCAAGCCGGTGGGCCTCATAGCCTCAGCGTTCAGGCCCTCCGACGACGCCACAATGTTCGAATTCCTCATACCTTCCAACTTCTTTGCGGTGACCTCGCTGCGCAAAGCCGCCGAGATCCTCACTGTAGTGAACGGCGAAACGGCCCTGGCAGCAGAGTGCCGCGCCCTGGCCGACGAAGTTGAAGCCGCCCTGCGCAAATACGCCGTCCACAAACATCCCAAATACGGCAAGATCTACGCATTCGAAGTCGACGGCTATGGCAACCAGCTTCTGATGGACGACGCCAACGTGCCGAGCCTGCTGGCCATGGCCTATCTCGGCGACGTGAGCCCCAAGGACAAGATTTACCAGAACACCCGCCGCTTCGTGTGGAGCATCGACAACCCCTATTTCTTCAAAGGCACGGCAGCCGAGGGTATAGGCGGTCCGCACATCGGCTACGACATGATATGGCCAATGAGCATCATGATGAAGGCCTTCACCTCGAAGGACGACGCCGAGATAAAGTGGTGCATCGAGACCCTGCTGAAAACCGACGCCGGCAAGGGCTTCATCCACGAATCCTTCAACAAGGACGACCCGGCCAAATACACCCGTGACTGGTTCGCATGGCAGAACACCCTCTTCGGAGAGCTCATCATCAAACTGATCGACGACGGCAAGCTCGGCCTGCTGAATTCCATAACAGCCGAATAGCCCCATGAAAAAACTGACACTATCGCTGCTGGCCCTCGCACTGATCTGCTTCCAGCTGCAGGCCCAGACCGTGCTGGACTCCGGCAAAGGGCACGACGGGAATTATGACTGGCGGATGTGCCGCGCCGGCGACGTCCGCTCCACCGCAAAAGAAATCTCCTCACCAGGCTTCAACGCCGCCGGCTGGCAGGCGGCCATAGTGCCGGGCACCGTCCTGACCTCACTGGTCGCCAACGGTGTCTATCCCGACCCTTACTACGGCACAGTCAACAAACTCTCCGAGGGCCTCATCCCAGACCTCGCCGACACAGGCCGTGAGTTCTACACCTACTGGTTCCGCACCGAATTCGACGGAGCAGACGCCGGAGCTGGCAAGCGCGCCTTCCTGCAGGCCCTCGGCATCAACTACCGCGCAGAATTCTGGCTGAACGGCCAGATGCTCGGAGCCATGACCGGAATGTTCAACGACGGCATCTTCGACATAACGGACTGCATAGTCCGCGACGGCCGCAACGCACTGGCGGTGCTGGTCTACCCCGTCGACGAGCCGGGCCGCTGGATGCAGAAATCCTGGGGCGCTCCCGGGGAGAACCATAACGGCGGCGACGGCAAGATAGGCTGGAACACTACTCAGCTCATGACCGCCGGCTGGGATTTCACCTTCGACGACGGCATACGCGACCGCAACACCGGCATCTGGAAGTCGATACGCCTCTTCTCGAAGGGAGACGTAAGCCTGGCCAGCCCCTTCGTTGTGTCAAAACTGGCCCACCCGGGCTATGACAGCGCCGCCGAGACAATCACCGTGGAAGTCGTAAATAACGTGAACGACCGCGGCTACAACGTGAACTGCCTCGTGCGCGGCGAAATCGAGGGCACCGGCATCAGCTTCGAAAAGACCGTCAGCCTCATCCGCGGCCAGCGCAGCACCGTCACCTTCGCTCCCGGCGAATTCCCGCAGCTGCTGATCCGCAACCCGAAGCTCTGGTGGCCGAAGAACAAAGGCCCTCAGAACCTCTACAAGCTGAAGCTGGAAGTATCTGTAAACGGAGTGGTCAGCGACGAACTGGAGACCACCTTCGGCATCCGCGAAGTGACAGTGACCACCGACACTCCCGACAAGTCCAAGGTATTCATAGTAAACGGAAAGAGGATATTCATCCGCGGCAGCAACTGGATCCCGGAGGCCATGCAGCGCACCGACGACGCCCGCATGCGCACCGAGCTGGCCTACACCGCCCAGTCCGGCATCAACATGCTGCGCCTGTGGGGCGGCGGCATTGCCGAGAGCGACCTTTTCTACACCCTCTGCGACGAATACGGCATACTGGTATGGCAGGAGTTCTGGATGACCGGCGACACCCGCCACCCCCGCGACGAAGCCGTCTATTTCAACAATATGACCTCGACCGTCAAGAGAATCCGCAACCATCCGTCTCTGGCTTTCTATGTATCTTCCAATGAAAGCACCGAGATGTCCGGGGCGGAAGAACTGCTGGCTCAGCTGGACGGAACACGGCCCTACCAGATGCAGTCCGAGTGCGACGGCGTGCACGACGGCAGCCCCTACAAGCAGGTCAACCCTATGTGCCACTACACCAACACGGCCTCCGAGCGCGGCAGCCGCGTCGACGGCTTCAACCCGGAGTACGGCGCCCCCACCCTTCCGGTGATCGAGAACCTGCGCAAGATGATGCCGGCCGACAAGCTCTGGCCGATTGACAAAGCTACCTGGGACTACCTGGACGGCAACGGCTTCCACCTGATGTCGACCCTCTACGCAGACCTCGTGAACCAGTACGGCGCCGTCACGAGCATCGAAGACTTCGCCTTCAAAGGGCAGATCCTGGGCGCCATGAACGCCAAGAGCATCTGGGAGGTCTGGAACTACAACCGGCTGGACGACGGCGACCGCTTCTGCTCGGGACTGCTGTTCTGGTATCACAACAGCCCTAACGTGCAGGTCTGCGCACGCATGTGGGACTGGTATCTGGAGCCCACCGCGGCATTGTACCACACCATGCACGCTCTCGAGCCTCTGCACGTGCAGTTCGACTACCTGAAGAACACTGTCAGCGTGGTGAACGACGGCGCTGAGGCTTACAAGGGGCTGAAGGTGACAGCCCGCCTGTATGACCTCGACAGCCGTCTTGTGCGCAGCTGGAGCGCCTCTGCCGACATCCCCGCCGACCGCGCCGTTACAGACATCCTGCAGCTTACCTTCCCCGAGGGGCTGTCGGACGTACATTTCATCAGCCTCGAGCTGGCCGACGCGAAGGGCAACGTCCTTTCAGACAATTTCTACTGGCGATCGGACGATGAATTCGAAGGGCGCGAGAGCCTGTCCGGCCCCTGCTCTTCCGGCTTCGAGTCGCTGGCGAAGATGAAGAAGGCCTCGGTGTCTGTCAAGACTCAGAAGCAGGCCGACGGCAGCATAAAGGTCACATTGAAAAACACTTCCGGAAGGATCGCTTTCTTCAACAGGCTGCAGCTGCGCGACGCCGCGGGAGAGCCTATGAGCGGGACTATCTATTCCGACAACTTCTTCACCATACTTCCGCACAAGACAATGACCGTGACGCTCACCCCCGACAGGGAGGGAGCAGCTTCGTTGCTTGTGGAAGGTTGGAACAGCGCCCTTAGCGTTTTCTCGCTATAAGACCGGCAATCAGCATTACCGCAAGGCCGGTAGCTATGCCCAGCACGTTCGCGTTCAGGTCGGCAGGATCTGTGACGCGGGTGGGCGTTATGCGGCTCTGAAGGGTCTCGAAAGTGAAGGCGATGGCCACGGCAAGGAGAGCTGAAAAGCTCAGAGTGCGCCACCATGACCGGAAATTCAGCGCGAGGGTGAACAGGACGGGGAAAGGAAGGAACATCGAATAATGGACAGCTTTGTCGAAGGGGATTCCGAACAATGACTTCGGGAGTTCGAAGCTTACTTCACCGCTGCTGAAATACACCCATGCCACTGCTGCCATATAAAGGCAGAAGAGCACGATCCATAGGGCGCGGTAGTTATGTTTGGAAGCCTGTCCTTTCTTCATGACGGGCAAAGATAGTGTTTTCAGGCGATATCGGCCAAAACCTTCTCGAGATTGTCGATGTCCTGCTGGGTAGTAGACCAGCTTGTGACGAAGCGGCAGATTTTATGCCCGGCGTCGTAGGTGCCCCATTTCTCGAAAACCACTTTCTCGCTGATCTTTTCCATCACATCATGGCTGAGTATGATGAACTGCTGGTTGGTCGGAGACTCGACTACGGGCTCTCCTACACCATATTTGACAAAAAGGTTCACCAGCTGTTTTGCCAGGACGTCAGCATGGCGGCCGATCTTTTCATACAGGCCGTCGGTGAAGAGAGTGTCGAACTGCAGTCCGGTGAAGCGACCTTTGGCGTAGAGGATTCCGTGCTGCTTGATGAACGCGAAGAAATGTTCGGGGGCGCTGCCACGAGGGAACACGACTGCTTCGCCGAAGATGGCGCCGACTTTCGTGCCTCCGATATAGAAGGCGTCGCAGTGCTCGGCAAGGAACTTCAGAGTAATGTCGTTCCCGTCGGCTCCAAGAGCATAACCCAGCCTGGCACCGTCGACGAAGAGTTTACAATTGTGCTGCTTGCAAACTTCGTGTATGACTTTGATCTCCTGCGAGCTGTAAATAGTTCCGTATTCGGTGGGAATGGTTATATACACTATAGCAGGGATTACCATGTGCTCCTTGTTGTCAGCCTCGGCAGCCGCCTTGAGCAGGATGTGGAGTTCGTCGGGCCTTATCTTGCCGTCGACATGGCTTGGCAGCACGATAATCTTGTGTCCGGTGAATTCGACTGCGCCGGCTTCGTATGTGTTGATATGTCCTGTAGGCGCGCAGACGACTCCTTGCCAGGGTTTCAGCATGGCGTCGAGAGTCACGGCGTTGGCCTGGGTGCCGCCGATAAGGAAGAAGATGTCCGCGTCGGGATCGCCGCAAGCCTCTCTGATGCGAGCTTTCGCACTTTCGCTGTACTTGTCGAGGCCATAGGTGCCGGCGTACTCTTCATTAGTTTCGGTAAGTCGCTTCAGGATTGCGGGGTGCATCCCGTTGCTGTAATCGCAGTCAAAATATATCATATCCTGTTTTTCAATTTTGGGGACACGAATATAGTCAATTTTTCACTACATCCACTCCTCGATTGCATAATCGACGGGGCGGTTGAGATACTGGTTGAACGGGGCGGCTGTCTTGAAGTCCGCTGCGACGCGGGCAGCCAGGTCGGGGCGCAGCAGGTAATCCGTATCGATCGGTTTCATGATCAGGAACTGCTTCAGCCGGAAATACTTCGAGTAAGGCTTGTCGTCGGGCCAGCCCTGGGCCGGGCGGGTCAGCGCGCCGTCCCACAGCAGCTGCCATCCCTTGCCTGGGTTGGCAACCTTGTCGAACTGCGGCCCGTTCAGCATTATCTCTTCGCGGACGCTCTTGATGATGAGTTTCTCCTCCCTCCACAGGCCTGCGCAGAGGAAATACTCGTTCTGCCCGGGTTCTATGTGCAGGTAGTAGCCGGCATAGTGCGACTTGCGGCCGCCCCTGGCGAAGAACAGTCCGCACCAGGTCTTATAAGGCGGACGGCCGTAGAAGCGCTGGTCCTGGTAGATGCGCCAGGTGATATCCTTGGGGCCGAGACCGGCGACATCCTTGTCGTACTTCGCGATACCGGCCGCTATCTCCATTCCGAGATTCTCGTAATAACTTTTGATGGCCAGATAGTGCGGCTTGCGCTCATCGAACCATTTCTTCTCGTTGTTCACCGCCAGCTCCGCATAGAACTGAAGCAGGTCGGGCATTGAAATTTGTGTCTCCATATAGAGACAAATTTAATGATTTTGCTTATTTTTGATGTATTGCACATCTGTTTGACCAACAACTTCTGACATGAGTCTGACATACGAACTGATATTACGAATAATTGTCGGTGGCGCCCTAGGCGGCATAATCGGCATCGAGAGGGAGAAGAGAGCCAAGGAAGCCGGCTTCCGCACCCACTTCCTGGTGGCCCTGGGCAGCACGCTGATCTCCGTCATCTCTGCCTACGGATACGACAAAGTCGCAGACATAATCCCCATCGCCAGATACGACCCGTCCCGTCTGGCCGCCCAGATAGTGTCTGGCATCGGCTTCATCGGCGCCGGCCTTATCATCTTCCAGAAGAACGTCATCCACGGCCTCACCACAGCGGCCGGCCTCTGGGTCACCGCCGCCATCGGTATAGCCTGCGGAGTCGGCCGTTACGACCTTGCCATAGTCACCACCATCATGGTGCTTATAGCCCTCGAACTGGTGATGGTGATAGACCGCAAGCTCAACAAGCGCCAGCTGTCTATAACCATGACGACCGCCGACAAGGACAAGATCACCAAGTTCGTGAACAGCGTCAAGGCCGACGGCGCAGTCCTTAGGGCCTACGACCTCGAAGTGCTGGACGAAGGGGAAGGCAAGGTCTATAAAGCTACCGTGGAGCTCAGCACCAAGAGCATCGACTACGAAGAGCGTGCCTGGGACCTGCTGGAAGGCATGGACGGCAAGATAATGTCACATAAGAAATAATCAACCATAAAAATCATATTACGATGAGCGAAGAATTCGACAAGAGAGACCTCAACCACGACGGTAAAGTATCGCTGGGTGAAAGAATCGGCTACGGCATCGACGAGGCCGTCAAGGATGCCAAGGTAGTTGCCGCCAAGGCAAAAGTTAAAGCTGAAGAACTCAAGGAAAAAGCCCCCGAGAAGTTCGCCGAGATGAAAGAAGACATCAAGGAAGCAGCCGACAAGGCCAAGGTAAAAGCCGCTGAACTCAAGGAGAAAGCTCCCGAGAAATTCGCCGAGATGAAGGAAGACGTGAAGGAAGCCGCCGACAAGGCAAAGGCCAAGTTCGACAATCTCACTTCAAAGAAAGACGGCGAAGCTAAAGCTTAATCGACGTATTCGAAGTACGCCACATCCTTGTCAACCTTAAGGTGGATGCGGCGGCCCAGGTACAGGGAATAGTTTGGAGCGCTCTTGTGGGCGTTCCATTCGTGTCCTGCGTCTATCTGATACATAATGGGTATCTGCCTGCCCCGCAGCTTGGAATAAATGATTCCGGGCAGTGAGAGGTCCATGCCCTTGTAGTCGTCGAAATCAGTGAACTGGCCGACTATTATTCCGGCTATCTCGTCGAGCTTGCCGGACAACAGCAGATTCTGCATCATACGGTCGATGGCATAGCTGTCTTCGCCCACATCCTCTATGAACAGGATGGCATCTTTCATGTCCAGGGCGAAAGGAGTGCCCTGCAGGCTATAGATCAGCGACAGGTTGCCGCCCACCAGCCTTCCGGTCGCTTCACCTTCGTTGCAATAGAAATTGGAAGGTATGGAAAGCCCCGGGGCCTCCCCGAACAGCGCGTCATGCAGGAAAGCCACCGAAGTAGTGTCCCCTTCCAGACGCGTCGCCATTGGTCCGTGCAATGTTTCTATACCCATATTGTTCAGCGCCATGTGCATGGCCGTCACGTCGCTGTAGCCCACGATCCACTTGGGGTTCTCCAGCAGGGGCGACAAGTCGAGATAAGGAATCACCTGGGCGGCGCCGTAGCCTCCGCGGGTCGAGATCATGGCTTTGATGTCCGGGTCGTCTATCATCGCTTGGGTCGCCTTGATGCGCTCCTCCAAAGAGCCGTCGTAGCGGCCGTTCTTCTTGAAGAGGTTGTCGGCGAACTTGACCCTGAGGCCCCAGTTCTCGAACACTGACACTCCGTAGAGAAGGGCGGTGCTGTCTATGTAGTTGGATATTCCGAAGATGCCGATGCAGTCACCGGGTTTCAGCGGCGCCGGACGGATGTCGACGGGTTCAGGCTCCGCTACCTCGATCTCTACCGTGTCGACAGCAGGAAGCTCTGCGAAGGTGGTGTCGACCTGCGGCGTTTCTATGGCGACAGTATCGGCCTGGACCGTGACTGGCTGTGTGGGCGCCTTGTAAGGTCTCATAGCGGCGGCAGGAAGTGCCATGCCGGCGGCCAGCGCCATTATAGTAAACAGAAGGATTGTTCTTTTCATATCATTTCCAGTATATCGCTGAACTTGCCGGCCAGGAAATCAGCCCCGGCAGCCTGCAAGTCTTCGGCTGTGCCGTTGCCGTAGGTTACTGCTATAGTCCGGCAGCCTGCAGCCCTGCCCATAAGTATGTCGAAGGGGGCGTCCCCTACCATAACAGTTTCTTCCGCCGGAACTCCCAGAGCCTCGAGCACTGTGTTCACGGGCTGAGGGTCGGGCTTCGCCCTGGTCACGTCGTCGGCGCCGATGGTCATCTCCACCAGAGGGGCCAGGCCGAGCTCCGACACATAGCGGTCGAGAGTGTGGCGGTGGCGGCTGCTGGCTATAGCCAGCTTCATCCCCCTCGCTTTCAGCTCGGTCAGGGTCTCCAGCACTCCGGGGTAGAGGGTCACAACACCCTTCTTGTCCAGCTCGTCGAACATCTTCCGGTATGCGGCGGCATACTCAGCTTCCCCGGCCTCGTCGAGAGGGATCAGGGCGCTGAAGCATTTCTCGAGAGGCAGGCCGATGACGCTCCGGTAGCGGGCTTCGCTCAGCGGCGGCTGGCCCATAGCCTTGAAGGTCGCAGCCATAGTCGTAAGGATTATGCCCGTGGTGTCTCCTAGGGTACCGTCGAAATCGAAGATTGCGAGGGATGTCGTCATACTATCTTGTAATAATCTGCCTTGCGGGGACGCGGAGCCGGAGCGGCGTGCTCAATGTAGCCGAGGGATACGCAGCCGACGCCTTCGTAGCCCTCAGGGATGCCGAGGCGCGGAGCCAGCTGCCGGCCTTCCTCACTCTCGAACATCTCTTTGCAGCGGTTTATCCAGCAGGCGCCGAGGCCTATGCTGTGGGCAGCCAGCAGGATGTTGCCTATCACGAGGGAACCGTCTTTCACGCAGTTGGGATTGTCGGCCTTCGAGAAGACGAGGATTATGGTCGGAGCCCCGTAGAAAGGGTCGATGCCGGCCTTGCCCCAGACTTCGGCGTTCAGCCTGCGCAGGACGGTGCAGATCTCAGGATCCTGCACTGCGATTATCACCGGGTCCTGGGTGCCCTTGCCGGTCGGTGCCCATGTGCCGGCCTCCAGCACGGCCTTCAGCTCTTCTTCCTTTATCTGCTGTGGAAAGTAGCGCCTGATGCTGCGGCGCTCGCGTATAGCTTTGAGTACTTCGTTATCCATAGTTATTAGGGCTCTAAATCAAATGATTCTCTGCAAAATATCTCCACAGGGGCGCAGTCATCAGAGCCTGCTTGCAGTAGCCACCTTGCAGCAGTTCGCGCACGTCATCCACCGACATAAGCACCGGCTCTATGGCCTCCGTAGGGTCGAGATGCTGGTCGCCCATCTTTTCCACCCCGATGGCCAGGAAGCAGTGGCTGAGGTTGTTCTGGGAAGAAGGATTGGCGCAGAGCGTCATCATCTCCCTCCACTCGCCTCCGCCGTAACCGGTCTCCTCCATCAATTCCCTTTGCGCAGCGGCGAGCGGCTCTTCCCCCTCCTCTATTACTCCGGCACACAGCTCGTATTCGGAAATCCCGAGCCCGTGGCGGTACTGCTTCTCCATCACGAAAAGACCATCTTTGGTTATTGCAATGACGTTCACCCAGTCAGGGTATTCGAGGACATAGTACGCAGGATTCCTGCGGCCGTCGGGGAGCTCCACGCAGTCGCGGCGCACTGTCATCCAGGGCCCTTCCCTGAGCAGGTACTCACTCGAAAGCACCTTGTAGTTGCCTTCTTTTGAAATGTCGAAATCCTTCATCGGCTTGCTCTGTAGAAATTCCCTGCAAGATACAAAGAAAATCGCTTAGGCATAGCTGTGCATGCCGCCGAGAATGAGATTTACGCCGAAATATGTTATCAATACTGAAAGGAAGGCGACTATCGTGTAGATGTGGTAGAATGTAGGATTGCGGAAAGCCTTGATAGAGCGGCCGTGGATCGAGAAAGCATAGACCAGCATCGTTATCAGCGCCCATGTCTCCTTCGGATCCCAGGCCCAGTAGGAGCCCCAGCTGATGTTGGCCCAGACAGCCCCGAGGAAGGTGCCGAAGGTGAGAAGGAACACCGCAGGAGTCACTATCACCTTGCTGAGATTCATAAGGCTGGACTTCGCCTCGCCGCCCTTCACGGTGAGTCCGAGGATGCCGTTGAGCATCACCAGGCCGAGCAGCGTATAGGAAATCATCATGCTGAGCACGTGGATGGACAGCAGCGGACTCTGCAGCACCGGCATGAGGTGGGTCAGACGCGGGTTGGCCCCGGACATGGTGGCCATAAGCATGGTGAAGCCCGCCAGCAGGAAGCCCAGCGGCTGCAGCAGCGGCATTTTCTTGTAGAGCAGCGACATCGCAAGCGTTGAGATCCACGCGATAAGCATCATCACGCAGTAGCTGCCCGTGAACGGAGCGTGGCCGGATGCGAACCAGCGCAGGGCCAGAACCGCTGTCAGATATGCGAACAGCAGCCATGACACTACGGCCAGCGCCCTTGCCAGCTTCGCCGGAGTCTTTTTGCCACGGGACAGCCAGATTCCTGACAGCACGAAGAGGATTATGCCGATGGTTATGGAAAACATGAACTGAAGCCGGGGCAGGCAGATGACATTGTAGGCCCTTTCCGCCCTGATGCGGGCTGCGGAAGGCAGCACTGCGGCAGCATTCTTTTCCTGATATTTCTTTATCTGGGAGACTATACGGCTTACCTCGGCCCAGTTGCCGGAGCGGGCTTCCTCGCGGAGCAGACTGAGGCTGCCACGGATGAAAGCCGCCTCGCCGGGCTCCAGTTCAGGCAGCTGGTCTTCGCTGCCGAACCACCTTATGCCGTCCGCGGTCTCCAAAGGGAAAAGCTGGAAAGCAGCGCCGCTGGCCGCGTCGGCCATGATGCTGTATTTCTCCTTTTCCCGGGAAGTACCCTTTTCCTTAGCCTTAATCTTCAGAGGCCTGTCCTGCCACTCCTCCGGCCAGAACAGCCAGCCAGTCATGACCTGCTCGGCAGTGTAGCCGTCCATCGAAGCCTTGCCGTAAGCCTTCAGGCTGTAGTCACGAGCCTGAGTCTGGAGGGGGCAGATCCGGTCGTTGTAATATACATACAGCTCCCCTATCTCCTTCGCCACCTTCTTCGGGGCAACGGGACGCTGGGCGCTGCCGGCCGCCTGTGCGAGCAGCGGCATCAGCACCAGAGCCACCGCCGCAGCAATCTTGCGCATGGCCGCCCGCCACTGGCTGTCCTTCTGGAAGAAGAAGCCCAGCATGGCAATCAGCAGCAACAGATAGCCTGCATAGGTGATTCCGACACCCCAGACATCCTTGCTCATAGCCAGCACGGAGGTCTGCAGGTCGTCCTCATAATCGGCCTGATACATCCTCCAGCCTTTATGCTTGCCGATGTTGTTCATCGAGATCTCAAGCTGGCTGCCGTCGTCCAGAGCCACCAGGCTGCGATAATCCGAAGGGGCCATCGAGCCGGTATAGCGCTCTATCTCGAACTCCTGCAAGGTCATGGTGAAAGGAAGTTCTATGCGCTGTCCCCGACTGGTGATGACTGTGGCATTCGGCACGCCGCGGACGAGGCTGATCATGCCTTCCTGGCTGAAGAGATGGGTCACCAGCGCTCCTGTCAGCATCACAGCGAAGGAGCAGTGCAGAAGCTTCGTAAAGAAGGCCTTGACGTTGCTGCTGAACAGCAGCATCAACGCAGAAACGGCCGCCACGCCCCACAGGGCGATGAAAGCCGGATTGTAATAGACCAGGCTGAAAGCGAAGTCAGACCCCCTGGGCTTCTCAACGAAAGTAGCCGCCACCATCGCCACGATGATGACAGCCAAACTTCCGAATGAGATAAGTCTCAGAGGTCCTTTCTTCATTAGATAGAGTTAATAAATTCCACTACCGCGTCCCTGTCCTCCTTGCTGAGGTTGTAGAACTTTTCTGCAGCAGAATAGGAATGGCTCTTCTTGCTGTATCCGTGCCACATTATGGCTTCAACAACATTGCGGGCACGGTTGTCGTGCAGCCTGTCGCTGCGGCCTGTCTCCTGGGCCGAAAGTCCGCGGCCCCAGAGCGGCGTGGTACGGCACCAGCTGCCGTGTATGTCGTTCTTCATATACAGCTTATGCTGCACGAAGTCCGAATAGGGGTATATCTTCTGGTCTGCATAGCGAGGCAGAGGCTTGCCCTCATACATCGCCGGCGACCAGTAATTGTCTTCTTTTGTTGTCCATGAGGGACGGTGGCAGGCGGCGCAGCCAAGTTCCATGAACACTTTCTTGCCCCTCTGCACGCTCTCCTTGTTGAGATTGCGGGCACGCGGAATGGCAAGACCTCTGTGCCATACCATGAAGGCATAATTCTGGTCGGCAGTCATCTCAGGTTCAAAGTTATGATATTTGTTGTCAAACTGGTTCGTTCCGGGGCGAAGAAGTTCATAAACAGCCTCGGCGATCTCTTCGTCAGTGACCTTGCCGTCTCCGTTCACGTCTACATAGTACGGGCTGTTCTTTCCGGAGGCCTTGATTGCGGCAATGACATCCTTGTTCTTGCTCATTGCGCTCGCCCAGGCATTGGTTGTGTAGAGATAAGGCCTGTCGGGGCGGGTTACGTTGGTGATGTTCCAGATTGCATTGGCTCCGGCTCCATCCTGCAGACTGCCGCGTGTCAGAGCATAAGTGTAGCGCTTGAGGGTCTTGTAATTGCCGGCGGCCTTGGATGTCTTGCTGCCGTCTGCAAGGATGCCGTCAGTGTAGAAGTTGGTGTAGTACGCACCGGCAGTCATCTTCTGCGAAGCCTCATCCCAGAAATTCGGGTTGATATACTCGCTCACGTCAAGACCTGCCGAACGGAAGTACGCCGCCTCTTTGGCATACTGGGCTATGATGCTGTCGGTCGGAATGGCGTCTATAAGGCCTGTTCCGGTCACACCAATGGTGCTTTCCAGGCGGAATTCGAGATTCTCCGGCACCGGGTCGGTATTGAAGGCGCTTGTAGGAATTGTTATGGTCGGATATTGGAGGGCATATTTCTCGCCGTCGGGGAACTGCATCGGCAGGCCGCTCTCCATCGAGCCTATCTCGTTCCACACTATACTTATCTGCTTCTCGTCAATAGGAGGCAGGAAAGGATCCTGCGCCATAGTCTGAGGCATTCCGGTCACTTCAGAGATGTACGGGCCGTCGTTGCTGCCGGCAGAAACGGGATGATATATCACCAGCAGGTAGCCGTTGCCGTAGGCAGAGCTTCCGTTGGCCACATAGCGGTCTTTCCACTGGCCGTGGCCGTAGCCGGGGTGGCAGTCAAAGCAGGATTTGCGCACTGATGCGGGGCCGAGGCCGTTGAAAGGCTTGGTGTTCTCTGTGTAGTTGCGCTCGAAGAATTTTGCGCCGAGATTGAACTCGTATGTCAGACCCTGCGTTTCGACGGCAGGAGTTTCGTCTTCATAGCAGCCGGCCGTGACATTAGTGGTCGTGCCGAGCTGGCCGCCGGGGAACCATTCGTCTGCCGAGAAATTGCCGACAGCCTGGCCCACATATTTTGCATCGGATTCATTCTTTTCCGGTTCAGGGTTGTCAGTCGGATTACAGCCGGCCAGCAGCAGAAGCGCAGCTGCCGACATTGCCATATATCTGAAGTATTTCATGACACAAGGTTTTATAGAGTTTCAACAAATTCTGCTGCCTTGTTGAGTTCTGAGTCAAGAGCGTTCAGAGCCTCCATAGCCTTGGCGGCGCAAGCAGCGTCAGGGTCGTCCACGAACGCAACTCCGCTGGCCACACAAGCCTTCAGGGATGCCACAGCTGCGTCGAGGGCCGACTGCAGGTTTGCTATTCCTGCATATTTCTGATTGCCGAGAACCTTCATTATGCAGTCCTTTGAAGGTGTCTCAGCCCCAGCCTTACCGTAGAGGCTGTACTGGATGCTGAGGATGTTGTTGAGAAAGTCGGTGTATGATTTCTTCGAATACGGCGACTCTATGTAGTCGGGGTCGGTGGCGTAGAATGCCGACGCTATCTTACTGTTCGCAACCTCGTTGCAGATGTTGGAGCAGCCGGCCACGAGTATGGTGGAAACAGCCCTCTGCCAGGTGGCCATCGTGCTGCCGGGCTTCGTAGCCGACATCATGTTCTCTCCGAAGGTCAGACCGTTGTCCATGGTCGTATTCATCTCGAGCTCTTCCTCCACATATTCGACCCTTGCTGCCGGAGCGTCCGGAACCCACGCGGCCTGGAGCTGCCAGCAATAGTTTCGCAGGTCCTCGGCCACTGCAGTGGCGAATATCAGTTCGTCTGTGCCGCTGACATTATAAGCCGCGAAAGACTCGTCGGTCTCCCTTCCTCTGAGGGCCGCAATCTTGCGGTTCGCACCGTCGCGGAAGAGGATGAACTCGATGCCGTGGAAGCCGAGGTTGCTTACGCCCACCTCATCCACTGCTCCGGCGCCTTCCTCGTCAAGGTCGGCGATTACTGCGGCGTTGCTGAGTTCCTTGGCCAGTTTGTCCTTATTGAGCGGCCATGTGTCGATGTGCGGGTCGATGCCGTAAACGGTTGCGGCACCGTAAAGGAAAGCCTCACTGACCTCCCACTGCGCGCGGGCATTCAGGAAAGTGGTGCAGATGGCATCGATATCTCCCTGGCTGGCGGCAGACAGGCCTTTGGCCTTGAGGGCGGCAAGCTGGTCGTAAAGGGTCGAAGTTGCGTCGGCCAGATTGCCGTATATCTTGTAGATTACTTCAGGAACATATTCCTCTACCGAAGCTTTCAGCTGTTTTTCGGCTTCGGATTCTTTGGTGTTGTCATCCGGATTGCAGGAAACCAGGATGAATGACGATGCAGCAACAGTTACCGCACAAATGAGATTCAAAAGTCTTTTCATGGTGTATTCAGGTGTTTTTATTTACTGTTGAAAAAGCCCTCGTAGGCGACTCCTATCGATATCGAAGGTTCGTTGTTGTATTGCGGGGCCAGAAATCTGTGGGAATATTCGGCCTTAACGGCAATCTGCGGGACAGGGTACCAGTTGATGCCCGCGGCAAGCCTCAGTTTCTCGGTGAACTGGGCGCTGCCCTGGCCGCTTTCGGCTATATAAGGGTTGTACCATTCGCAGCGGGCGAACAGATAGAACTGCTGCTCTTTGTCGCGAACGCCTGCCATGCGGCTGAGCAGGTCATAGCCTGCCTCGAAACCGAAGGCCATGGCCTTGTCGCCCACGGGTGTGGAGTCGTATGGAGCTCCTGACGCCGCCCCTTTGCTGCTCTTGTACTTGCTGATGACACCTGCATTGCGCAGATATCCGAAGTCGGCATTGCCCCTCACTATCCATCCGTAACCTTTGTAACGGAAATCCCAGGTTCCCACCAGCAGCGTTCCCTTTGCTGCCGCCAGGCTTTCGTTGGTGAACTTTTCGTAAGGGAATGTGTTTCTCAAAGTATTGCCGGCATAGCCGCTGAGGCCCATCTTCAGCCGCTTTTCGAAGAAAGACTTGTCGATGCGGGCAGCAAAGCCGAGGGTGTTGGCCACCTGGAACTTGAAGGGAGTGTTGGCACCTCCGTTTATGAAGCCGTCGCGGCCGAACATCATCGCATCCAGGCCGGAAACCACCAGGAGCTGGTATTTCCATGTGCCCAGGTCCCCCCAGATGCTGACGCCGGTGTCATGCCAGGTCGAAGGGAAGATGGTCGCCTCTCCTTCCGGCCTGTATACGGTAAAGAAGTTGAGAGGCTCGTGGGCATTGTTGAGACCGCCCACCGGGACGACCATGTGTCCCATACGGACATTCAGTCCGCCGGAGAAACTCTTCTGGATCCAGAACTGCTCCAGTTCCACATCTCCTCCGCGCTCCGTCTCGGCCTCCCATTCGCCGGCCTCCTCGAATTCCTTCTCTATCTCGGTGCCGGTGCCCAGATGCTCGAACTCGATCTCACTCTGCATGCTCCAGCCTTTTCCGAAGTCATATCCTATATAGAAAACTGCGTGAGGGACATCGAAACGACCGTGAGACTCGCCAGTATGTTGTGATGCGTTGGAATAGCGATAGACGTTGTCGCTGTAGAAGTTGCGGCTGAGGGCCACTTCGCCGTAGCCGCCGAGGGCCAGCTTCTGCGCATTGAGTGAATAACTGAAGCACACTGTCAGCGCAAGCCACAAAAAAAGTTTTCTGATTGCCATTTTGCGATTCAGTTTTATCTGACGCAAAAGTATGGCAACCAGAAACCTCAGAAATCACCAGTTTTGGTGAAATGTGTCTTGACAGATTACTCAGCAGGGCTGAACTGGTCTTTGCCTACACCGCAGAGGGGGCAGACCCAGTCCTCGGGGAGGTCTTCGAAGGCGGTGCCGGGGGCGATGCCGTTGTCAGGATCGCCGGCTTGCGGGTCATACTCATATCCGCAGAGGTCGCAAACGTACTTTTTCATATTGGTAATGATTTATGGTGATTTGTAATGATTCAGATGTACTAAGATAGTAAGATTCCCTTCAAAATACTAAATTTGCCGCCGGTAAAACTGATAAAAACATCTAATGGACAAGATAGTAACTTTCGGAGAGGTTATGCTCCGTCTCGCAACCCCCGCCTATGAACGTTTCGGACAGGGGAACATGCTTTCAGCCACCTTCGGCGGCGGCGAAGCCAACGTAGCCGTGTCGCTTGCAAACTACGGCATGCCGGTGTCTTTCGTCACCAGGCTTCCCAAGAACGACATAGCTGACGCCTGCGTCAGGGAACTGCGAGGCTTCGGAGTCGACACTTCCCAGATAGTTTACGGCGGCTCTCGCATGGGCATCTACTTCCTCGAGACAGGAGCCGTCAGCCGCGGCAGCAAGGTCATCTATGACCGCGCCGGCTCTTCGATTGCCGACATCAAGCCCGGCATGATAGACTGGGACAAGGTGCTTGAAGGCGCCCGCTGGTTCCACTGGACCGGTATAACTCCCGCCATCTCCGAAGGCGCCTCTGAAGTGTGCCTCGAGGCCGTGAAAGCCTGCAACCGCAAGGGCATCACCGTTTCCTGCGACCTCAACTACCGCAAGAACCTCTGGAAATGGGGCAAGACTGCGATGGAAGTAATGCCGTCCCTGGTAGCCTGCTCCGACGTAGTGCTCGGCAATGAGGAGGACGCTTCGAAGGCTCTCGGCATCACCCCCGAAGGAGTAGACGTGGCTGCCGGAAAGGTCGAGGCCGAGGCCTACCTGTCGGTTTCAAAACAGATAATGGCCCGTTTCCCGCGCTGCAAGAAGGTCATAACAACCCTGCGTACTTCCATCAACGCCAACGACAACAGCTGGGCCGGTGTGCTCTATGACGGTGCCACCCTGTTCAAGTCCCGCGAATACCGCATCACCCACATAGTCGACCGTGTCGGCGGCGGCGATTCTTTCATGGGCGGTCTGATCTACGGCCTGCTGAACTACGACAACGACCAGAAGGCTCTGGATTTCGCAGTTGCGGCTTCTTGTCTGAAACATACCATCTACGGCGACTACAACCGCGTCACCGTGGAAGAAGTTGAAAAACTCATGGGCGGCGATGCCTCAGGGCGTGTTGCCAGATAACAAATAATAATACGATTATGAGCAGATTCAAAAGGCTTCATGTCCTCAATACCTTCGTAGAGACAGGTATCGTTCCCCTCTATTATAATTCAGACGCAGAGATCGTCAAGAAAGTTGTCAAGGCTTGCTACGACGGCGGCGCCCGCGTGTTCGAATTCACCAACCGCGGCGACTTCGCCCACGAAGTGTTCGCCGAAGTGAACAAATGGTGTGCTAAGGAATGCCCTGAGATGATAATGGGTACCGGATCTGTGTGCGACCCCGCCACCGCGGCTCTCTACATACAGCTCGGCTCTAACTTCATAGTATCGCCTAGCCTCAACCCCGACATGGCGAAGGTCTGCAACCGCCGCAAGGTGGCCTGGATTCCCGGCTGCGGCACTCTCAGCGAGATCAATCTGGCAGAGGAGCTTGGCTGCGAGATCGTCAAGATCTTCCCCGGCGCTGAAGTTGGCGGCCCGAGCTTCGTCAAGGCTGTAAAGGGTCCCTGCCCGTGGACTGAGCTCATGCCGTCAGGCGGCGTGACTCCCGAGAGGGAAAGCCTCGAGGCCTGGTTCAAGGCCGGCGTGGCCTGCGTAGGCCTCGGCTCGAAGCTCACTCCGAAGGATGTCATCGCCAAGGGTGACTTCGGATTCATAGAGCAGAAGGTTAGGGAATCTCTCGCTATCGTAAAAGAATTGAAGAAGTAACTATGGATAAGCTGGAAAAAGCATGGCGCTGGTTCGGCGACAATGATGCAGTAACGCTTGACCATCTTGTACAGATGGGCATCGAAGGCGTTGTGACAGCCCTCCATCATCTCCCTACAGGAGTCATGTGGCCCAAGGATGCCATTATCAGACGCAAGCACCGCATTGAAGACAAGGGTATGCGCTGGACTGCCGTAGAGAGCGTGCCGGTGTCGGAAGATATCAAGACTGCGGGCAGCAGGCGTGACGAGCACATCGAGAACTACCGCAAGACTATACAAAACCTCGGCGAGTGCGGCATCGATACTGTCTGCTATAATTTCATGCCGGTTCTGGACTGGTGCCGCACTATTCTGGACTATCCGCACGTCGGAGGAGGTATCGGCCTGTGCTTCGACTATCCCACTTTCGTCGCTTTCGACGTCTTCATCCTGAAAAGGCCCGGCGCCGAGAACTACTACAGCGCTGAAGACCTCGCCGAAGCCGAGAAGGTGTTCGCCGCAATGACCCCCGAGCAAGCCGAGACTCTCTGCTATAATATAATAGTAGCCACCCAGGGCTTCATCAACGGAGCCGTAGACAGCTCGGCCAGCGACTACAAGGAAGTTTTCCTGTACTACATCTCCCGTTATAAAGACATCGACAAGGAGCAGTATCGCGCCAACCTCAAGTATTTCATCGACGCGCTGATTCCGGTCTGCGAGAAATACGGTGTCAATCTGGCCATCCATCCGGACGATCCGCCCTACCCCATCCTCGGCATGCCCCGCATCATGGGCTGCTATGACGACATGGAGTGGCTCGAGAAGGCTAATCCGTCGTTCCACAACGGCATCACCTTCTGCACCGGTTCGCTCTCTGGCCGTCCGGAGAACGACATGGTCGCCATGGCCAGCCGCTTCGCCGACCGCATCCATTTCCTGCACCTGCGCAACACGAGGTATATCGGCCATACCCGCAGCTTCTATGAGTCGGGCCATCTCTACGGTGACCTTGACATGCCTGCAATAGTGGAAGTATTCATGCGTGAGCAGAGGCGCCGCATCGCTGTGGGCCGCACCGACTGGCGCATGCCCGTGCGTCCCGACCACGGCATCCGCATCCTCAATGACCTGGACGCTGACAAATACAACATCGGCTACCCGCTCAATGGCCGCCTTCGCGGCATCGCTGAGCTCGATGGTCTGATGGTCGGCATCGACAGGATGTTGTCGAGGGAATAATCTTATTCTTTGCGGTTTATTACAGCAAGAGCAGAATGCCTTGCGGCTACTCAGAAAACGTACTTGATTATATCGTAGAACATGATGCCGGTGGTGATGAGCTTGGCACCGGTGCCCGACATGAAGCCGAGGAAGGCTCCCATGCTCGCCTTGAAGGAATCCCATACCCCCCTGTCCTCAAAAAGGAATTCTCCCAGGAAGGCCCCGGCCAGCGAGCCGAGGATGATGCCGAAGGGCGAGAACATGCCGATGAAAAGGCCGACTATCGCTCCCACGCTGGCAGCCTTGTGGCCGCCCGTCACCTTCGTGAACCACGCCGGCACGAAATAGTCGAAGATAGTCACGATTATCGTGATTGCCAGCCAGATCAGCAAAAAGCGCAGAGTCATGGGGTCCGCCACTCCCCTCTGGCCGGAGAAATATACAAGCAGAAGGCCGGCCCAGCTCAGCGGAGGGCCGGGGATGCCCGGTATGATGCTGCCGGCGATGCCGGCCAGCCCGAGGATCAGTGCAAATACACAGAGTACGTCCATAATATCATTCCGCGTGAGCGGCTCTTGACTTGTTAACAATCCATACGCCGGCGAAGACAAGCACTATCGCAAGCACCTTCTTCCAGCTGAGAGTATCCATGCCCGCGATGATGCTCACCACCACCGCTATTATCGGCTGCAGGTAGGTATACATGCTTACGATTGTCGGCCTGAGGCGGCGCTGTCCGGCAGGTATCAAAAAATAAGCCACCAGTGTCGCAAAGACCACTACATATCCCATCTCCAGCCACAGCCTTGGAGTGACTTCGGCATAGTCCACATCCATGATGGGCCTCAGCGACAGCGGTATAGCCACCACCGCCGAGAACAGGAACATCCATTTCATAAGCGTAACGACGCCGTAGCGCTGCGTCAGCGGCCTGAAGATGCCCAGATATGCGCCGAAGGTGAAGCAGTTCGCCAGAATAAGTGCGATGCCGCCCGGAGTCGAGGTCTGCAGCCCGCCCTTGAAATGCAGCGACGAGAAGATCAGCAGCAGCGCTCCTGCCAGCGAGGTCACCACGCCCAGCACCTTCTTGCCGGAGATCGGCTCTCCCAGGAATATCGCCGCGAAAATCATCGCCCACAGCGGAGTCAGGGAGCCCAGGATGGAACAGTCGATGGTCGAAGCCATAGTGATACCCTTCAGAAAGGTATACTGCGGCAGCACCAGCCCGACTATGCCGGCAAGCGCCATCAGCCCCACATCCTTCGCAGGCACCTTCTCCTCCTTTATAAAGAGCGACATCACCCAGAAAGCCGCAGCGGCGACAAACATCCTGATGCCGAACAGAGCCTCCGGCGACACCGTCACGGCATTCGCGATATCCTTGCAGAACACTATGTTCAGCCCGAAAATCGTGTACGCCGCCGCACACGCCAGATGTCCCGTCAGTTTCTGATTCATGCGCCAAAGATAGCGATTCGGAGCAAAATACTATTGACTATCTTTGTAATAAAGGCTCAGACTGGCACGATTATCGCCTTGTAGCTGACCAAAACCACCTTAAAAAAGTATGAAGATGTTCACCGTTTTATTTATCGCTGCTATTATGATGCTTTCCAACCAGTCATGCGACAGTATAGACAAGCCGCAGAAGGACGACAACGCACGCAAGAATATCGAACTGACAGAAACTCAGAAGGGGATTTGCCGCACTTCCAATGAATTCACATTCGACTTCATGAAGACCCTCGCAAAGATGGAAGACAAGAACGTGAACATGTTCGCTTCGCCGTTCAGCCTGCAGACCGCCCTTGCGATGACTACTGAAGGAGCTGTCGGCGACACTAAGGACGAGATGCTCAAGGCCCTGAAGCTTTCTGACTTCAGCCAGGCGGATATAGCGGATTTCTACAAGGCAATCATCCCTGCCCTGCAGAATGTGGACAAGAAAACCGTTATGGAAATCGCCAATTCCTTCTGGGCAAAGGAGTCCATTGATATCAAGAAAGATTATTCCGCCATCCTCAAGTCAAATTACTACGCCGAGTGCGAGAAGCTCGACTTCAACGGCAAAGCGGCTGCTAAAGCTGTGAACGCCTGGTGCAGTAAGAAGACCCACGGCATGATCAACCACGTTGTCGACGAAGTGTCCGAGGATCAGATGGTAGCTCTCATCAACGCCATTTATTTCAATGGCGAATGGAGCGAGCCTTTCCGTGAGCGCAGCAACTACGACACTGAGTTTACCAACCACGACGGCAGCACAAAGACTGTTACCCTCATGCGCAGGGATGACGATATGGACGTCTATCTCGGCGAGGAGGCAAGATCCCTCAGCCTGCCTTACGGCAACCACGCATACGTGATGACCATCATCCTTCCTGAAAAAGGCGTGGATGTGGACGACGTTGTAACAAAGCTTGACACCGAGACCTGGCGCAAGTACCGCTACGGCGGACGCGATTATGAAGTAACTCTCTCCTTCCCCAAATTCGAGACAGAATACACTGCATCTGACCTCTGCATCAAGACCCTGAAGGAAATGGGCATGAAGAAGGCCTTCACCCGCAGCGCAGACTTCACCGGCATCAGCAAGACAACTCTCTTCATCAGCCAGGTGATCCACAAGGCAAGGGTCAAAGTCAACGAGAAGGGCACTGAAGCCGCCGCCGTATCATACATCGGCATGGAACTTACAAGCGCCATCCCCCGCCAGGAACACATCGTCTTCAAAGTCGACCGCCCCTTCATCTACGCCATCAGCGAAGTCAGCACCGGCACCATAGTCTTCATGGGCGTGCAGAAGAAGTTCTAGAGCCCAAGTATGCCACGGTCCGGAAGTTTCGGGCAATTCTTGCTGACCAAGGCAGGAAAAAGGACGTTTCTGCTGAAAACTGCGCCACGGTCCGGAAGTTTCGGGCGATTCTTGCTGACCATGGCAAGAGCCGCATAGCCTCTCCTTTATGGGGTCAGAAAAGGGAGGATGCGTGAGCATCCAACATGTCACAAAGGGAAACCGCAAGTACCTGGCACAATTGGTTCCCTGAGGGAACCATTAAAGGAGGGGTCAGATAAAGGAGGATGCGCAAGCATCCGACATGTCACAAAGGGAAACCGCAGTGCCCTGTCACAATTGGTTCCCTAGGGAACCATTAAAGGAGGGGTCAGATAAAGGAGGATGCGCAAGCATCCGACATGTCACAAAGGGAAACCGC
>JAFZVU010000016.1 GCA_017617655.1 Bacteroidales bacterium | reverse complement strand
GACCGAATAGGGCATCACCTCCTCAGGGAGTCCCAGTTCCTTCTTGACGGAGACATACCTGTCGGGATAGGGATAGCAGGCCGTCCAGACGGCGCCGAGGCCGAGACTTTCCGCAGCCAGCAGGAAATTCTCCGTGCAGGCACCCATATCGTCGCGCCAGGTGCCATTGGGCTGTATCGTCATAGAACGGTCGGGATCCTTGCGGGCCTTCATCACGACCGTCGTATCGGCGCAGATGACAACGACTGCGGCAGCCTTGTTGAAGATCCGCATATTGTTGTTCTTCTCCCCGAAAATGCGGGGATACTGGCTCTTGTCGCGAAGGACCACGAAACTCCAGGGACGGATGTCGCGGCCAGAGGGAGCCGCCATAGCGGCGCGAAGCATAACGTTCATCTGCTCCTCGGTGACTTCCTGATCGGTGAAGGAGCGGACGCTCTTGCGCGAAAGAATGTTGCGGATGGCATCATTGTCGAGGGAACCGGCCGCAGTCTTGGAAGAATTGCCGCAGGAAACAAGGGATGCAATGCCGGCGGCCAGGCATAATGCGAGAGTCATAAACCTTTTCATATCTGATTTCTTATTGTTGTCCTACCGCAAATATACAAAAAAAGGGGCTCGAAAAACGAGCCCCTTCAATCAAGATACCAATCGATACTATTCGAGAGTGAAGACGACGCGGCGGCACTCGGGCGCCTTGGTCATGCCGTTGTCACCGACAGCTGCAGTGCCATCGATCTTCGAAGGAGCGACACCCTTCTCGAGGAGAGCGTTCCTTACGGCATCGACACGGTGCTCGGAGAGCCACTGGTTGTGCTTCGCAGTACCGGTCTTGTTTGCAGAACCTACGAGAGAAACCTGGATGTCGTCGTACTTGTTGAGGAAGTCAGCGACAGTGTTGATGGTCTCCTGAGCCTCGTGGCTGATCTTGTAGGAGTCATTTGCAAAATAGACCACAGCCTTAGCAAGAACATCCTGGATGTCCTTGTCGCGCATAGCCTTGTATGCGTCCTCAAGCTGTTTGCGGAGCGCCTCGCAGTTAGCCTCGGTGTCAGCAAGTTTCTTGCGGACATCGGAGATCTGCTTCTCGAGATCGGCGTTGTCAGCGGCAAGCTTCGCAGCGCGTGCGTTGCAGTCTGCGTTTGCAGCTGCGCAAGCGGCGAGCTTGTCACGGAGTTCGTTGATAACCTGAGCCTTTGTGCGGCATCCCTGCCTGAGGCCGACGATGTTCCAACGGAGGGTAACTCCGAGGTTCTCGACGAGCTTGGGCATATATTCGCTGTTGCCAAGGAGGTAACGGACACCTGCCTCGAGACCGAGGGTCAGACGGGGGTTGATGTCATATTCGAAACTCAGGTTGGCGGGAATATAGGGAGATCCGAACTTCACAGGCTCGTTGTGGGCGGTAACCCAGGTCTCGATCTTGTAAGTATCGGTGTTAGGAGTGGGATCTACGGTCTCGTTGAATCCCATCTTGATGTCATACCTGTTACCGTATGCGAACATATAGCCCACACCGGTGCCGAGGTAGATGTTGAAGGCCTTGCATGCACGGTTCTTCCAAATCTCCATGATGTTGAAGTCAGCCGTGAGATCTACGCCGTGGTAGAGCACTCCGAGGTTGCGGAATGTGGTACCGTCGGCTTCGATCGCGCCAAGGCGCTGCTCGCGCTTATACAGGGAAGCTTCATATCCCAGACCTACGCGGACCCAGGGAAGGATATTGTAATCAATACCCAGGCCTGCCATAGGAGCGAGATACGTCGGCCAGTCAGCGTTGATGTTTTTGAAATCACCGCCGGTAGCCAACGAAACGCCGCCCTTGACATACGGGCTCCAGGTATTGGTGCGGAGAGCGTCATAGTTCTCCACCTCCACCTGAGCGAACGCAGTGGCTGCGAGCAAAACTCCTGCTATTAATGTTAAGACTTTTTTCATTAAAATCAGTTTTATCTGAATTTGAAGATTTAGAAATTATTAAGCGTGATCTGCAATTGCCTGACGGATCTGCTGCAGCTTGGTCTTGAGCTCATCAACTGCAGCTGTCAATGCATCAAGCTTGTCCTGCAGGTGACTGTCAAGGCCGGCTACGTTGGTAGCGACGGTATTGATAGCGCTCTGCAGGCTGGTAATAGCAGAAGAAATGCCGGAAATAGCGCTCTGGATATTAGCCATCTGGCCGGAGATGGTGGAAAGTTGTGTACCAAGACCTGCGATAGCGCTCTGGACCTGGCCGAGGGTGGTATTGACGGATGCCACTGCAGTAGCGATATCATTCAGTTTAGCAGTGTTGGTAGCAATATCGTCAAGCTTAGCCATATCAGTTGCCATTGTCTGGGTTGCAGTCTGGATTGCCTGGAGAGCAGTTACGATAGGAACTGCGCAGTTGTTCATAGTACTGACGAGAGCAGAACCGACAGTAATCATGGTAGCGTCGATGTTGCTGGTCTGGTCGTTGATAGCCTGCTTGACTGCATCGCTCATAGCAGCGATAGCGTCAGCCTCGCTTACGAAGCCGTTAGAAACAGCGGAAGTAAGAGCATCAAGCTTGGTACCGAGCAATGTATTCTGCTCGCCGAGCTTGGTATCCATAGCTTCCATAGCGAGCTGGATGCCCTGGAGAGCGGTGATATTGCCTACGCCCCAGTTGTTGAGGGTGGTCATCAGTGCGGTGAACCAGCTGTCCCACTCAGTCTGGGTAGCGGTGGTCAGAGCGTCGATGGAGTCAGCGATAGCGGTCTTGAGAGCGTCGAGAGCGGTAGCCTCATTAGCGAAGCCAGTGGATACGGCAGTACTGATGAGATCGAGTTTGCCCAACAGTGCGCTGGTAGGATCGGTCAATGCGGTCTCGATAGCTTCCATCGCTGTCTGGATTGCCTGGAGAGCGGTAACCTCTGCAACAGCCCAGTTATTGAGGGTCGTCATCTGTGCGACAGCCCAGTTGGTGATGATGTCGGTCTGAGCTGCGATAGCGTCCTTCTCGTCAAGAACAGCCGTTTCGATAGCCTTGAGTTGTGCAATCAGTGCGCTTGTAGGATCGGTGAGGGCATCAGCTACAGTCTCCATAGCGGTCTGGATTGCCTGTAGAGCGGTAACCTCTGAAACAGCCCAGTTATTGAGGGTCGTCATCTGAGCGACAGCCCAGTTGGTAAGAATGTCGGTCTGAGCTGCGACAGCATCCTTGAGATCAAGGAGACCGTTCTTCAGGTTGTAGTTGATATTGCCAAGGGCGGTGTTGAGGAGATCCATCTTGGCCTGCATGTTATTATCGAAGTCCTTGATGGTCTGGTCGATATTTGCGAAGCCGGTCTCGATGACTGCCTTCTGCTGGTCGATAGCGGTCTTGACATCGATAAGACCATTCTTCAGATTGTAGTTGATATTGCCAAGGGCGGTGTTGAGGAGATCCATCTTAGCTTCCATTGCAGCGGTCTGGTCCTTGATGGTCTGATCGATATTCTCGAGGCAGGTCTTGAGGGCAGCCTTCTGCTCGTCGATAGCGGTCTTGACATCGAGAAGACCGTTCTTCAGATTGTAGTTGATAGCATCGAGGACAGTCTTGAGAGCGTCCATCTTAGCCTCCATCCTGACGGTCTGATCCTCGATGGTAGCGTCGATATTCTCGAGGCAGGTCTTGAGGGCAGTGGTCTGGTCGTCGATAGCGGTGGTCACGTTCTCGAGGCCGGTCTTGACGTTGTAGTTGATGTTGGTAAGAGTGGTGTTGAGAAGATCCATCTTAGCCTGCATGTTGCTATCGAAGTCCTTGATAGTCTGGTCGATGTTGTCGAGAGCGGTCTTGAGGAGATCCATCTTAGCCTCCATTGCAGCGGTGTGGTCCTTGATGGTCTGGTCGATATTGTTCAGAGCAGCTTCAATGAGATCCAGCTTAGCCTCCATGGCAGCGGTGTGATCCTTGATGGTCTGGTCGATAGCCTCGAGGCAGGTCTTCACGTCTGCGAAGCCGTTTTCTACTGCGGTGGTGAGCAGATCCATCTTGGCATTCATGTCATCCTTGAAGTCCTTCAGACCTGCGGTCAGAGCGTCCATCTTGGCATCCATCGAAGCGTCGAAGTCAGCGATGACACCCTTGATGAGGTCAAGCTTAGCAGCCTGAGCGTCCATCTTGTCCTTGAAGTCGGTGTCGAGGGTAGCGAGAGCGTCCTTGACATCGAGGAGGCCGGTGGTAACTGCTGTGGTGAGGAGGCCGACTTCTTCAGCCATCTTCTCCTTGAACTCCTTGAGACCTGCGGTCAGAGCGTCCATCTTGGCATCAACGGAAGCGTCGAAGTCTGCTATGACACCCTTGATGAGGTCGAGCTTCGCAGCCTGAGCGTCCATCTTGTCCTTAACGGTTGCATCGAGGAGGTTCATCGCGGTCTTGACATCGGTCAGACCGTCGGTGACTGCCTTGGTGAGGAGCTTCTGCTGAGCAACGATATCGTCACCGAGGAGCTTGAGGGCGCCCTGGAGAGTGGTAACACCATTCTGGACAGCGGTTGTGAGAGCCTCTACCTTCTGTGCGAGGGTAGCGTTGTTGCTTTCGAGAACACTCTTGAGAGCGTCCATCTTCTTCTCAATGCTTAGGGTCTGGTCGTTCAGAGCATTGATGATACCCGAGAAATCACTCGTGTGGGTGTACTCCACCTTGAAGTTGATTTCGGGAGCCTCGTTCACGCAGGATGCGAAGAACAAAGGAGAGATTGCGCATAATACAGCAATCAGTTTAAATGCATTCTTCATTTGCAGAAAAAATTTGGTTGATAAAAAATTAAAAATGGTTAATGTATTTAGTTAATAAATTATAATTAATTCAACAAAAAATGCGTCAAACAATAACAAAACACGATACCTCTCTTACGTGCGCGCGCTATGCGCCCATGTTACTAATTGACAAATATATATAATTATTTCTCTTGTTGCAAGAATAAGCAACGATTATTTAGAGAAGAAATAGAGTGAATCTATAAGCGGTTTGCCGTCAACTTCTATAAAACATAGAGCGCGCTCGGCAACGATGATGCACATCACGATGATGCCGAAAATGGTGATAAGGCTCTTGCGCGAATCGCCGAACAGGCCAAAGATAACCAGCGATGCGGGAGCCATCACCACGAGTTCGAAAGGCAGGGAATAGTCAGTCAGGTAGAGCGCCATCGCCACGAAGAGGACCAGCGTAGAGAGGGTCACGTCGGATAGCATCCTTGACTCGGCTATCTTATACTTGCCCTGATTGCGGATATTGCGCAGTGCCGCAACTATCACGAGAATCACCAAAATCCCCTCCCGGCATATCTGGAGAAGGGAAAACTCAGGAATCCTCGTACCTACAGCAAGGATGCCGGAGAGCCACTTTCCGGGAAGCGCACAAACCGCATCGAGACCTCCGACAAGGTAGTTGAGTCCCACGATCAGGGCAACGCTGCAGAGGAGGCCGGAAAAGACGGTCAGAAGGTACCTAGACTTGCTCTCCATATAGGAGAAACCGGAGAGCAGCAGGAAGGGCGCAATCCATATCAGGGGGAGGCAGAAGCAGGAGGCGAAGACCATCAGGAAGAAGGCGGCGAAGAGGTCGGTCGGATGTCCGGTCTCGGCCTTGAACTTGACGAAGTAACGGAGCGACCAGACCCCGGCCAGCGCTGCGATATGGAACGGGGTGAACCAGATGGCGTAGGGATTCGCGACCGCCAGGATCAGGTAGAGTAGCGGAAGGATGAAGTTCAGGCCGCTGGAGAAGCGGTTGTTGAAGGTGTGCAGCGACAGAGCCGTCAGGATGAGGAAGACCGCTGCCAGGATCGAGGAAAGGGTGGTTCTCGAGAAAAGGAGATTCCAGTCGAAGAGGATATCGAAGCCGAAGACGCCGGGTTGCACGATTTCCGGGAGTTTCATGAAGAAACTGCTTATGTAGAGTGCAATCAGGAACAGTATCCAGAGGATAGGGTTAGCGTCTTCGTGGTCTCTTCGGGGCATAATTAATGCAAATATAATAAAATAATCTACAGGATTCCGATCTTTCCGGGATTGTGCTCGGCCGCAAACGGCCTGTGCATTCCCGCCCGCCTGCGGCGAGCTTTGCCAAGCATCAAAAAAACAGCGCTCAAGTGAACGTGGCGCCGTTATCTTTTTCGCTTGGCGGAGAGATCGGGATTCGAACCCGAGATACGCTTTTGGCGTATACACGCTTTCCAGGCGTGCCTCTTAAGCCACTCGAGCATCTCTCCAGAATTTGGGACTGCAAATATAGTTATTTTTGTCCCAAATCAAAACTATCTGCTAGAACTTTCCGCGCAGACCGAGGCACATCACACCCTGCTCGCCGAAGCCCAGTTCACCGAACAGGCAGAAATTGGTGCCGAACTCGATTCCGATAGGAGAAAGCTGGAAATTGAAGGAGACGCCGGTATTGTTCTCGCGGTCCTTGTTGTAGGAAGCACCTGCTGCGGCCTTGGAATACATATTGAATCCGCCGGTACGGAGCCAGTGGAGCTTCACGCCGGGCATTGCGGTGATGTGGGTTCCCCTGAAGTGATACGAGGTGGAGTTCTGATCCTTGTAATCGCCTTCACACTTTGCATAAACGCCGGTGAGGCCGAGCGAGAACCAGTTGTTGACCCTGTTGTAGTACTCGAGGGAGACCGGACCGAGCAGACTTGTCAGCTTCTCCAATTCCTTGAATCTGGAGTTGTCAGTGCCTGCCTGGGTCATATCCAGGACATTGGAGTAAGAGAGAAGGCCGTAGGAGACTGAAATCTCGTGCCTGTAATCCTGCGCATTCAGCGCGAAGGGCATCATAAGTGCCAGTAAAAGAATCAGTTTTTTCATTGCTAGTATAAGTGTAAATATAACATCGACATTACATGATGAGGCCTTTTATCAGGAACCAGATCACCGGCACCAGCAGTGCCGGCAGATAGTTCAGCGTCTTGCAGTCCTTGATTTCCAGTATGCTCAGGCCGGAAGAGATGATCAGTATGCCTCCCACCGCGGCAAGTTCGTTGACCAGCGTCCCCTGAAGCAGCGGACTCTGCGAGAAGAGTATCGCTATCAGGTAGATGGCGCCCTGCCAGCAAAAGAGCACCGGCGCGGCCAGAATCATTCCTATTCCGAAAGTGGATGCGAAGACGGTGGATGTCACCAGATCGAGCGTCGAGTTGGTGAAGAGGAAGGTGTTATCCCCTTCCAGCGCGCTCAGGACCGGCCCCACGATGGAGAAAGTGCCGATGCAGTAGAGCAGGCAGGCAGAAATCAGGCCGTTGGCCAGACTCTCGCCGGCGTGCTTGGCAGCAAGGCGCTTCACGCGGCCGTCAATGTCCAGCGCGGTGCCGATCACCCCTCCTATCGCAAGGCTCAGGATGAAGAGTACCGGGAACTCCGACTTGGAAATATTGCCTGCAAATGTGGAAGCACCGAGGGCGAGGCAGACGAGGCCCATAGCATTGAATAGGGTCTTGGTGTATTTCTCGCCAAGTCCTTTCTTGAGCAGGGCTCCGACCACGCTTCCAACGGCGATGCAAACTGTATTGACAATGGTTCCCAGCATAATGGAAAGACTAATATATGGTATGCTGTTCCTGAATGTATTCGTCGAAGAGTTTAAGGCACTGACGGCGCCCATAGGGCTCGAGGAATCCGGTCAGCTTTTCGCGGCCTCCGAGGAGGTCGTCGAACTTGTCGTCACGGAAGCCGATACGACCGTTGTCCTTGATGGTGCAGCCGTAATAAACCTTTTCGATATTGGCCCACATTATGGCGCAGAGGCACATCTGGCAGGGCTCGCCGGTAGTGAACAGCTCGCAGCCTGTGAGATCGTAGGTGCCGAGGTTGCAGCAGGCGTCGCGGATGGCCATCATCTCACCGTGGCAGGTGGGATCATTGTCGCGCAGCACGCAGTTGTGGCCGTAGCCGACCACTTCACCGTCCTTGACTATGACGCATCCGAAGGGGCCGCCGTGTTTGTGGCGGATGCCGAAGCGAGCCTCTTCGATGGCCATCTTCATATACTTGTATTTCTCTTTCGTTTCCATAATGGATGTTTTAACAAACTATAAAGATAATCATTTTTGCATCATCTGCGCCAGAACTGGTCGGAGGCGGGGTCCGACTCCTTGATCTTGCGGTAGGTCTTCTCCCCAACTTTCTCTTTCAGCATCGGGAAGAATTCAATTCCGAGGTGGGATTCCAGCTTTGCGAGAGGCATCGCCCACGAGATCTCGTAGCCGCCTTCGCCGTAGGGACGGTTCTCGAATGTGAAGGCGCAGCCGTAGTAACGACCCTGGTACAGACGCAGCAGCGCTTTGTAGTAGCCGGTGGGAACCGCAACCCGCTTTCCGTCGTTGTCGAGGACGTATTTGCCCTCGTAATTCTCATAGGAACAACCGGTTACGACATAGAGAGTGTCGCAGCGGCGGGCCCACTGGCGCACCTTGCTCTCGAGCGACTCCCAGACTCCCGCGTTCAGGTCCTCGTCCTGCGGGGTCATATTGGTGCCGTAGAATGTCTGGAGGTTAGCCGAATATGAAGTCAGGCGGTCGCCCGAAGGAATCTGGTGGCCGCGGGAATACCAGCCGTCGTTGCCCCTGCGGTAGGCCTGCTCGAGGACCGGCTGTTCGTACTCCGTGAAGGCCGGATTCAGGCCGAAGGAGTTGGATCGGGTCCCCTGCCCTATGCTGCTGCGGTAGAGCGGATATGCCACCCAGTCGGCCGTGAGATGGCCGGCGTTCCACAGGAAGGAATAGTTACGGACAGTGGCGCCGTCGAGTTCCATATATAAGGTATAGATATTCGATGTGTCCGAATCAGGAAAGGCGGGAATCTCCATCCAGGCTCCGGGACGTTCAGGCTCCGCCGAGGGCTCAGTGGCAGACTCATTGCGGGACTGCAGGAACGATACAATCAGCCAGGCCAGCAGCGCTATCAGGGCCATCAGCAGGGCTACTTTGGTTTTCTTTCTAATTCTCATCGTGCGCCGAAGATTGTGGTTCCTATCCTGACTATCGTCGACCCCTCCTCGATCGCGATCCTGTAATCGTGGGACATGCCCATCGAGATTTCATCGAACGAGTTGACCCAGAAGCGGCCCGTGGTGCGGCCGTAGTCGACTATCGAGTCGAATGCCGACTTAAGAGACTTGAATTCCGAGCGAACCTTCTCCATATCGTCGGTGAAGGAGGCCATTCCCATCACGCCTCGGAAGCGGATGTAAGTGAACTTGTTGAACTCCTGCGCCAGGGCGAGCGCCTCTTCGGCGGTGAATCCCTGCTTTGTGTCCTCGTCCATTGCGATGTGGAGTTCCAGTAGGCAGTCCATCACTTTGCCCATCGAGGCCGCATAGCTGTTTACGGCCTCGAGCAGTTTACGGGAGTGGATCGATTCTATCATCGAGGCGTAGGGAACAACCATCTTGATCTTGTTGGTCTGAAGGTGGCCGATGAAGTGCCATTCGATGTCGGCGGGAGTGGCCACGGCCTTTGCAGCCAACTCCTGGGGACGGTTCTCGCCGAAGCGCCTCTGCCCTGCCCCGTATGCCTCCATAACGGCCTCCACGGGTTTGAATTTTGAAACTGCCACCAACTTTACAGTGGATGGCAGTTCATTGTTGAGAGCTATAATCTGCGATGCGATACTCATATCGTTATCTCTTATTCTGCTGCTTGAGCTGTTGCTGCTGTGCCTTCTGCATCTCCTCCAGACGCTGCTGGAACTTGGATTTCTTGGCCGGAGCGGCCGACTTCGCCTTGATGTTGGCGTAGATCTTATCCTCATCGATGAAGAACTTGCGGATTACCCAGTTCTGGATGATGGTGATGATATTGGAGAGCATATAGTAGTAGCTCAGACCGGCGGAGAAGTTGTTGCAGAGGAAGACCATCATT
Organism: Bacteroidales bacterium; assembly: GCA_017617655.1. Taxonomy (GTDB): domain Bacteria; phylum Bacteroidota; class Bacteroidia; order Bacteroidales; family UBA932; genus Equibacterium. The sequence continues at coordinate 771 of JAFZVU010000016.1, read as the reverse complement.
ATAGGCATCATCCAGACGTTCATAAACTTCATTCCGGGCATCTGGCTGTCGTCCATATTGCCCATCGTCATCCTGGAATAGAGCCACATCGAGACGCCCATCAGAAGGGCGAAGAGCGACATATGGTCACCATAGAGCGGGATGTTGAAGCCGAAGTCGAGGATGGAGTCGTATGCACTCAAATCGTGGCACCAGAGGAAGCCCTGCTGGCGAAGCTCGATGGATGCCGGGAAGAAGCGGAACATCGCCCATAGGATAGGGAACTGCAGCAGGATCGGGAGACATCCTCCGAAGGTGCTGATTCCCGCCTTCCGGTAGAGATCCATCGTGGCCTGCTGTTTCTTCATCGCATCCTCCTGCTTCGGGTAGCGGGCGTTGATCTTGTCCACCTCCGGCTTGATGACCTTCATCTTGGCCGAAGAAGCGTAGGACTTGAAGGTGAGCGGCGAGAGCACTATCTTGATCATCAGGGTGAGGATCAGGATGATGAGGCCGTAGTTCGCGATGGACTTGCTGAGCCAGTTGAAGGTGGGGATTATGACGTAGCGGGAGATGAAGCCCACCAGTTTTCCGCCGAGCGGGATGATCTTCTCGAATCCGCGGTTGTAGCTCTTGAGCGTGGGGAAGTGGTTCGGCCCGAAGAGGAAGTGCATCGGCACCGAGAAGGAGCTGCTGCGCGAGTCGATCTCGAGGGTGAGGTCCGCCCCGCTCTGCATCAGCAGGCGGTCGGGATTGGTCTCGGGATAGAACTTATTGACCAGCGTTCCTCCG
>JAFZVU010000015.1 GCA_017617655.1 Bacteroidales bacterium | reverse complement strand
GTCCTTGAGCACTGTAATGCTCTTGATCTGTTTCGGGTCTATGGTCTTTAAGACAGAGGTGTCATCATACCTTTTTGCATCGATAATAAGAACCGGGTCTTTATCTGAAGCTCCCGCATAGCCGCGGATGGTGACTTTGGCCTGGGGCAAGTCATTTCCTGCGGCAACGCCTTCCGGAATGTCGGGGGCTCCACTTGGGCGAATGATTATCGGATTATCGATGGAGCCGCCGATGGGAGAGATTGACATTGTCACATTGGCCGGCGCGGTGGTGATGGCATGCACGGTGACGGCTTTTTTGCCGCTGCCCTGGGTTGAGATCTGGTAATTTGTGATGGTCTTGCCCTGGAGTTGCGAGCCGTCGAAGTTCTGGACGGTGACGTTGTCGATTACGTAGAGGATCTGCTGTGCTGAGAGCGTGAAGCAGGCCAGGCAAAGTGCGAATGCGATGATGAACTTTTTCATGGTATTGATGTTTTAATATATGAGTCTGACGGGTATAGTGGTAAGACCCTTACCGCAGGAAGGGGGATTTGCGTGTCAGCGGCCGACAGCCACCAGATGGAAAGACTGGCCGCCGTCCATCGGGGTGAGGAGGAACGATGCGGTGCTGCCGTCCTCGTAGCGGGCGGTCATGATGAAGCCGTCGCCGACGGGTTCGAACTCGTAGCCCTCAGCATCGGCGGGGTCCAGGTTGGAGATGAGCTGCAACTGGCGGATCATCTCCATGGTGTCCTGTACGGCAGGCTGGGGGTCGGCGGGCTTCCGAGTCAGGAAAAGCACTGCGACCAGGATGGCTGCCATGCCCGTGGCGGCGTAGCTCCAGCGCCGGATGGTCCGTCTGCGTGCACTGCGGACGATGCGGTCGAATTCCTCGCTGGCGTCTGGAAGCGGGGCGAATTCCCCGGCGGCGTCTCGAAGCGGGTCGAATTCCTCGCTGGCGTCTGAAAGCGGGGCAACCTCACTGGCTGCGTCTGAAAGCGGAGCGAACTCCCCAGCGGCGTCTCGAGGCGGGGCGAACTCTGCGGCAAGTGCCTCGGTCAGCAGTCCGACGTTCTTGTCGGCCTTCGCGAGCTCGCGCTCTTCGGCCACCGAAGTCTCGGCCTCCAGGTATTTCTGCAACAAGTCTTTCTTATCCATTATACTTCATTTAATAATTTCAAAATCTGCTTCCGCGCTGCCGAGATGGAGCTCTTCACGCTGCCTTTGGGGCGGCCGGTGACTGCGGCGATCTCGTCCAGACTCATCCCGGCCGTACGGAGCTGGAGAAGCTGGCGGGTCCCCTGGGGAATCTGGTTCAGCGCCGCGGCTACAATCCGGCGGTTGTCCTTTGTCTCGATGGCGCTGGAGGCGGTGTCTTGCGAAGGGATGGATTCGGGTATGGAAGAAACGGCCCGGTTGCTGAGCTTGCGCAGGTGCGTCACGCAGAGGTTCTTGGTGACGGTGGTGGCCCAGGCCTCGACGCTGCGGATTTCAGCCCCGTCGCGGCAGGCAGTCCACAAGCGGACCAGCGCCTCCTGGGCGATGTCTTCCGCCTCCATCCTGAGGCCGGAAGAGCGTATGAACTTCCGGGCCAGGCTGAGGACTTTGGGCCGCACAGCGGCGAGCTCTGTTTCTAATGTTTTATCCATGCTTCACCCTATAAGACGCAAAATTCGCAAAAAGTTAAGGGAGAAGCGCTAAAAAGATTACTGGTTGATGTAGTCGATGCCGTTGTAGTATTTCACTACGGCAGCCTTGATGAGGAATTTGAAGAGGCTGTTCATCTCATCGGCGCGGGATTTCAGGTAGTTGTTGTTAGCGGTCTGGAATTCCAGCGGAGAGATGAGGCCCTGCTCGAGCTTCTTCTGGTTGAGATTGTAGGCTTCCTGCTGCACTTCGGCTTTGCGCTGGGCCTGCAGGTAAGCAGTGGCGGCGCCGTCGCGGTCCTGGATGGCCCGGCGCACTTCGCTCTCCACGTCGCGGCGGGTCTGGTCGAGCTGGGCTGTGGCCTTGTCGAAGGCGTGCTGCTTACGGGAGATTGCGGACTGTTTGCCCAGTCGGTTCCAGATAGGTATTGAGAGAGATACTTCTACATATTCACCTCCGTTGTTGCGGAACTGGTCGGGGAACGGTGCGGTAGAGGAGCCCTGGTAGGTGTAGTAGCTCGTGCTCCAGCCGGCATACACGCCGACGCTGGGCAGCACCTGCCATTTGGCTGTGCTCAGCTCGCGCTTCGCATTGAGGGCCTGCATCGAGGCAATCTGCACGGAGGGGTTGTTTTCGAGGGCGTATGCGATGATAGATTCTGCGCTGTCGCTCAGAATGACAGGGCTGTCGGCCGGAGTGGCAGCTATGCCCGGAGTGGAGGCGGCGGTGCCCGTAGTGGCGGGGTTGTCGCTCCGCGAGCCGGCGGGGGTGCCTAGGGTGGCTGTCGGGTTGCTCAGTGTGGAGCTACTGCTTCTGCCATCCTGCATGCCAGTGAAGGATCTGAAATCCGTGTCTATCACCAGCTCGTCTTCCATCGGCCAGAACATCAGATCGGCCAGCACCATCTTCTGGTCGAGGTACATATTGTGGGTATTGGTGAGGTCGTACTGCCGGTCGGCCAGCTCCGCCTCCATATCGATCACGTCGGCATGCCCTTTCTGGCCCAGCTCCTCCTGCCGGCGGGCCTTGGCCAGCGCCTGCTCTGCGACTGCCACCTGCTCCCTGCAGACATCCTCTATGCGCTTGTAATACACCACGTTGTAATATGCCTCCATCACGGCCAGGCAGATATCCGCCTCGGCCTGCTTCTCCTGCGAGTCGGCAATCTTGAGGCCCGTCTTCGAAATCTTATAGTTATTCACCGCCTGGAAGCCGTCGAACAGGTCGTAGCCGGCGTTGAGGCCATAGTTGTTATGGAACGAGGTGGTGTTGAAATACGTGTTGGTCTGAGGGTCGATGCTGCGGCCGAAGTTGTAGTAGGCGTAGGTCTGTGCGCTGAGATTCGGGGTGAACAGCTTGAGCGCGGCATCGCGACGGTCAATCTGCGCGTCGCCGATCGCAGCCTGCTGGATGCGCATCTTCGTCGAATTCGACACCGCATACTCCATGCACTCGCGCAGCGTCATCGCAGCCGCCGTACTGCCTTGTGTGGCCTGAAGTTCCGTGGGATTACCTTCCCTGCCGACCGTCTGAGGGGCCTGCTCCTTGGCCGCAAGCCCCATAGAGACTGTCAAAAAAACACATATGAAAAAATTGAAACGTATCATCTTGTAAAGTATTATCCTGCCCCAGTTACTAGCACTCTCAGTGCCAAACAAAGTAACCGTCTGGTTCTCAGTCGCTTCGCTCGTCCACCACACACAAAAAAAGTGTAAAACCCTGTAAAGGACTTTACACTTTTGCTTTACACTGAATGTCTTTTTGGTTTACTACGATTGGAGCCTGTCCCTGTTTTGGGTTGGCCCTACCTCTCCACCACGATGTCGATGAAATGGGTGTAATAATCTCTGTATTCTGTCGGGCGAACAACGACTGTCTTGACTGCAACCTCTTTCCCTTCGAAGAATGCTTTGGTGCAATGAGGATACTGCTGCCCTGACCTTATATCTTCCGGATCGAACTTGATGCAGATATCATCCTCCCAGTAGGTAACCAGTTTATGGTATTTATAGTCGTTGAACAAGGCGTAACTATTGATTTCGTAAGTAATGGAGTCCTGCCGGGGATTTTCCCGGATATCATTATCCCCATACAGCAAAGCCATGTCGTAACCATAGAACATGGCCGAGCCGCACTCGTTGCTCAAATAATACTTGCCTTCTCCCTCAGTATACTCCGCACCGAAGTGGGAAGTCACCTTATAATCACTGTCAAACTTCGCCATCTTGAAATATGGCGCTTTCCGGTCATACTTGACTCGCATAGAATCAAACGGACCGCATTCCACGCCGAAAGAAATGTATAAAGAATACTTGTCGGGGTTGACTTCGCCATACCAGTATGAGTGGTCGTTCGCCGGTTTCCATCTGTCTTTCTCAAACGGCGCCACAAGGTCTTTTCCCTTGCTGTCGGTGAAACTGAGCTCAATGCCATAGGTGTAGCCCGATCCCCAAAGGCTGAAATTGGGGGCGTTGTCTCTCCACGATTCAGGAATAAGATCTTCAGGGCTGACGTCAAGCTCCTTTCCGCAGGATACAAACATCGCCACCATAAGCAGCGCCATCGCCAATGTTTTAATCTTGTTCATCGTTCGTTCGGGTAAGTTTGTATGTGGTTGTTATGCTTCCGCCTTTAAGGGCGTGGAGCGTCATCTTCTTTCCGGAGATAGTTCCGGTGTACTCCTTGGTAATCTGCTCTCCGGTGGTGGGGTAAAGGTCGAAACTGGCCTTGCCATTCCAGCGGGCTTCGTAAATGTGCCTTCTGCTGTCGATAAGTTCGCGGCCAAAATCGATAGTGCACTTGTCTCCTCCATTTTCGAAATACAAATAGATGAACTCCGTGACTGCCGCAGATTCGCCGGTCGCTCCGTCTATGACATTTGTAATGAATGTCCCTTTCCACAGGTGATTCAGATTATCACCCATTTCTTCTTTCGTGCAGGAGGCACACATCAGGCAGAGCGCCCCAAGAGCAATGACAACAAGTTTCTTCATGCTATTCATCATTTCGTAAAAACAGTTTCTGCTAATATAACACACAAAACTCCGAAATACGTCTCGATAGGAAGCATTTTTTTTAATCCATCGCGATACGAGCACTTACAGAGTGCTCCCGCCGTCCAGAAATCCCGGAC
>JAFZVU010000014.1 GCA_017617655.1 Bacteroidales bacterium | reverse complement strand
TAGGTGACATCATACTTTTCCATTACCTGTTCTCTTGTCATCCACTTGCCCAGATCTTCGCCGGGACCTTGGATGGGGTTGCTGACATTGAATTCTTCTGCTCGTTTGGCTGCAACTTTGTCCAGGTCTTCCCGGGCGATGCGGACGGTACGAAGCGAGAAGCGCTTGAGAGGAATGTCGTTCTCCTTGATAATCTTATACAAGGTGTTCCGCGACATTTGGAGTAGGCGAGCGGCATCAGCGATGGTGAGGAAGTTCTTGTCGAGCAGGGCAAGGCGCTCTCGCTCTCGTACTTCATCCCCAAGATTCTGGAGCCGTTCATCGCGCAGCTTGTGCTTTTTGCTCAAGTTAGCGCATCGGGCTGAGCAGTAGCGGGTGACCGCGAAGTGGGATTCGAACTGACATCCGCACTGCTCACAGACTTTGAGGTAGAGTCTCTGCGTGTCCATAGGGGTACTTGCGCAGCATAGTCTACTTTCTGCCAAATTTCGTTGTTCAACGATGCTCAAGGTTGATCAAGGTTGTTCAAACCCTTCACGAGTTAAGCCAAGAGGTCGGTGTACAACGGACCATTTGTACCGCAAAGGTACAAATAAGGTACAAAAGTCGGCAAATAAGTTTCGAAATGCATAGAAATCTAACTGTTAAACATTAAACCTCTGAACCCCTAACGAGGTATGAGTCAGTTAGATGTCGATTGATTCCGTAAGTTATTGATTATCAACTACTTTCCGATGCAGAAGTTCTTGAAGATGTTGCCGAGGATTTCGTCGGTGGAGACGGCGCCGACTATGGTGCCGATGGAGTAGAGGGACTCGCGGATATCCTGGGCGACAAGGTCTGTGGGCACGTGTTCGCCAAGGGCGACATTGGCACGCAGGAGGGCGTTGTACGCATCTTTCAGGGCCGTATAGTGACGCATGTTGCTTACCAGGACCATGTCGCCGGAAGCGCGAAGACGCTTCTGGCTTTCTACGAGCATAGACTCCAGTACGTCGAGACCGACCTTCTGGCGAGCCGAGATGGGGAGGATGGCAGTAGGAGCAAGGCCGGCATCAGCAGCCATGACCCTGACTCTCTCTACGAGATCATCGACACTTGTCGCGTCATTTTCACTGCTGTAAACATCTGTCTTATCCTTTTCGGAGGCCGGTAGAATTGATTTTTGGTCACACTTATTTATCAGAATAAAAAGCGTTTGGTCACTGCTATTTATTCTTTTACTTAAATTATCGATAGACTCCGCAAAACCGTCGGGGTTAGTACTGTCCAGCATCATCAGGACCACCGAAGCCTGGCGAATCTTGTAGTAGGTGCGCTCAATCCCCATCTTCTCAATAGCCTCCAGCGTAGCCCTGATGCCGGCCGTGTCGATGAAACGGAACAAGATGCCGTCGAGATTGATCACATCTTCGATGGTGTCGCGGGTAGTGCCGGCAATAGAGGAGACGATGGCTCTGTCTTCGCGGAGCAGAGCGTTCAGCAGGGTGCTTTTTCCAGTATTAGTAGCACCTACAATTGCCACAGGTACACCACTTTTAATGGCATTACCCAACTTGAAACTTGAGATGAGAGAATTGATCTGGGAACATGAGTCGTCAAGCAGTTTCTGAAGCTCCTTGCGGTCGGCGAACTGAACATCCTCGTCGCTGAAGTCGAGTTCAAGTTCAAGCAGGGAAACAATCTGGAGCAGGTTGGTGCGCATGGCCTCCAATTCCTTCGAGAAGCCGCCGCGTATCTGCTGCATCGCCACATCGTGCGCAGCTTCAGTTTCACTTGAAATAAGGTCACATACTGCCTCAGCCTGAGCCAAATCCATCTTGCCATTCAGAAACGCCCTTTTAGTAAAATCTCCCCCTGCGGCATACTTCGCACCATTGTCGGTAAGCATCGACAGCAGTTCCTTGACTATATAGTTCGACCCGTGGCATGAGATCTCGGCCGAATCTTCGCCGGTATAGGAGTGGGGAGCCTTGAAGATGCTTACAAGGACATCATCAAGCAGCGTGCCGTCATGCTTGAAAACATCACCATATAGCAAGGTGTAACCTGGCACGGCCTTTAGGTCGACATCCCTTTTCGGCTTGAACACCTTCGACAGGATGTCGATGGTGTCCGGGCCGCTGATGCGGACTATAGCGACGGCACCGGAGCAATTTCCAGTAGAACAAGCGCAAATAGTAGTTCCTTCTATATTAGCAAGTTCACTCATATTATTTTAATAACAACTTGACAACATTTTCTACATGGTGGGTCTGGGGGAACATATCCACCGGCTGGACTGCCGTGATGTCGTATTTCTGGCAGAGGACTGCCAGGTCGCGGGCCTGAGAGGCGGGGTTGCAGCTGACATAGATGATGACGGCAGGGGAGGCCTCCAGTATCACCTGGGCCACGGACGGATGTATGCCAGAGCGGGGCGGATCGAGCACTATCAGGTCGGGCTGGCCGTTGGCCTCGATGAATTCCTTGTTCAGGACATCCTTCATGTCGCCGGCATAGAAGGTGCAATTGCCGATACCGTTCACGGCAGCATTCTGCTTGGCATCCTCGATAGCCTCAGGCACATATTCCACTCCGACCACCTTAGAAGCAATGGAAGACAGGAAGAGAGCGATAGTTCCAGTGCCAGTGTAAAGGTCATATATTACAGGGTTTTGCCCTACATCACTTGAAGCAAAATTGCGGACAACTGAATAGAGCTTGAAGGCCTGGGCGCTGTTGGTCTGATAGAACGATTTCGGGCCGATCTTGAACTTCAGGTCGCCCATCTGTTCATAGATGCAGTCGCGGCCACTGTAAGTCTCGATGTCCAGGTCGCCTATAGTGTCGTTTGCCGTGGGGTTGACCACATAATTCAGGGAGGTTATCTGAGGGAAGCGGGAGCGGACAGCCTCAAGCATCTTAGTCATGCCATCTGTATCGCCAATGGCATCCGGCCCGAAAACCACCGTAAGCATTATTTCACCGGTGGAAGCCTCGCGGAGTATCAGATTTCTCAGGAAACCCGTCTGGGCCCTCAGATCGAAGAAGGAGAGGCCGTTTTCTATGGCATAAGCCTTTATGAAGTTGCGGATCTCATTGCAGGGTTCGGCCATCAGATGGCATTTCTTCAGATCGAGCACCTTGTCGAAGAACCCGCTTATGTGGAAACCGAGACCGAGACGTTCGATGTCGCTCAAAGAATCGGGGTCTTCGCCCGGCAGAATCCATCTTTTATTGGAGAATGTGAACTCCAGTTTGTTCCTATAGTAATATTGTAAGTCGGAGCCGATAATAGGGGAGATGTCAGGTAATTGCAGATGCCCTATCCTTGTGAGCTGGTCAACCGCCTGCTGCTGTTTGGCGGCAAGCTGCATAGCATAGGGGAGGCACTGCCATTTGCAGCCGCCGCACTCCCCGAAATGCTCACAAACCGGTTCAATCCTGTGGGGTGAAGGCGTCACCAGCCTTGCGGCATAGCCGTCGATATAACCCTTGCGTTCGCGGCGCACCTGCACGTCCACCACGTCGCCCGGCACCATGCCCGGCACGAACAGCACCTTGCCGTTATAGTGGGCCAGGGCGTTGCCTTCGGCGGCGACATCTTCGATTACTATGTTTTCAAGCAGCGGCTTGTCTTTCTTCTTTCGGCTCATTGTCAATAGTTGTATTTCTTCCACAGGGCAGCCAGGCGGGCATGTATCTGGTCTTCGTGCTTATTGTCGCCAGGCTCGTAGAATTTCGTACCCTTCAGGGCGTCGGGAAGGAATTCCTGGTCTACGAAATTACCCTCGAAATCGTGTGCATATTTATAGCCTTTGTGATAACCCAGATCCTTCATCAGCTTGGTGGGAGCGTTGCGCAGATGCAGCGGCACCGGAGGTGCATCAGAAGTTGAGTTGACTGTGGCTAACGCACTGTCAATAGCCATATAAGCAGAATTGCTTTTCGGCGAAGTAGC
>JAFZVU010000013.1 GCA_017617655.1 Bacteroidales bacterium | reverse complement strand
TTACCGTGCAAGGTCTGCTGAAATGGCGCAGGCCTTGTACACCCCCAAAACGCAAATCACTAATAATAAGCTATTTGCAAAACGAGAGTGCGCAAGGTCTGTCGCACTTTTGCAGACCTTGAACACTATGGAGCCGTGCGCCGCGTAAGGGCAGAGTAAGCCGGATTTGAAATAATGAAAAACAACATTACCTTTGCGCCCTGTCCGGGATGTGGCGCAGTTGGTTAGCGCACTTGGTTTGGGACCAAGGGGTCCCCCGTTCGAGTCGGGGTATCCCGACATAAGAATAAAAGAAAAGGCTGATTCAACATCAGCCTTTCTTTTTTTTTTTGTTCGCAGCGCCCGTCGCTTACTTGAATATCAGCGGCAGGTACTCGGTGAGGTAGATGCGCCAGTTGCGCCAGATGTGGCCGCCGTCAGTCTCCAGATACTTGTAAGGATAGCCAGCCTTGTCGAGCTTGGCCATATAATCCTTATTGGCCTGATAGAGGAAATCAGTATCACCGCAGGCGATGAAATAGAACGGCTTGCCGGCAAACTGCTTCGCAAGCTTTGCGTCCAGGTTCTGATAGATAGGAGAAACAGACTCGTCGGTAACTCCTACTGCAGCCGAGAACAGGCCGACATAGCCGAACAGATCCGGATTGTTCGCAGAAATGTACAAGCTGTGGAAACCGCCCATAGAAAGGCCGCAGATAGCGCGAGACTGCTTCTTGGCGATAGTGCGGTAGGTCTTGTCGATGAAGTTCACCACTTCGGTGAAAGCAGTCTCGAAGGTGCCCTCCATGGTCTTGGGGAGCATGGTAGTCTGATGGATGTAGCCGTTGCCGGTCTGGTGCACTGCAGCCTGCTGGGAGATGTTGCCGTTGGTGAAGACAGCAATCATCGGCTTGACCTGACCGGAAGCAATCATGTTGTCGAGGATCTGGGCTGCACGGCCGTGGGTAAGCCATGAGTCTTCATCGCCGCCGATACCGTGGAGGATATATACCACAGGATATCTAGTCTTAGTGTTGGCCTCATAGCCGGCCGGCGTGTAGACAGTCATACGACGGTCGAAGCCAGCGACCGGAGAAGGATACCATATATGCGATACAGTTCCGTGAGGAACATCGTGGATGGCATAGAGGTCTGCCCTGCCGCCGGGAATCAAGAACTTGGTGGTGAGGACAGAGCCGTCCCTACATACTACCAGATTGGCCGGGTCCGGGATGGTGACGCCGTCTACGATGAACTTATATCCGTAGAATTCGGGAGCAAGCTTGCTGGTGGTGTATTCCCACACTCCGCCGGGCCCCTCGACCATATCGACAACGCCATGCACCTCCTGCCTTCCGACAGTCTTTGACGGGAGAAAATCGCCGGTAACCTGGACCTGCACGGCCTTCCTGTCCTGGAAACGGAAAGTGACGGTGCCGTCAGGATTGACCTGAGGAGAATCTACCGGCCCGGGAGCGCTTGAAAGCTCCTGCGCATTTGCGGCAAAGCAGAAGAGAGCCGCAGCAACAATCAAAAATATCTTCTTCATAACCGTTATATCATTATGTTATTTCTTGGCGATGTTCTCGCGCATGTCAGTGTCGGCCTGGATGTTCTTGAACTTGTAGTAGTCCATGATGCCCAGATTTCCGCTGCGGAAAGCCTCGGCCATAGCCAGCGGCACCTCAGCCTCGGCCTGGATCACCTTAGCACGGGCTTCCTGAGCCTTCGCCTTCATCTCCTGCTCCAGAGCGACAGCCATTGCGCGGCGCTCCTCGGCACGGGCCTGGGCGATGTTCTTGTCGGCATTGGCCTGGTCCATCTGGAGCACGGCGCCGATGTTCTTTCCTACGTCGACGTCAGCGATATCGATGGAGAGGATTTCGAAAGCAGTGCCTGCGTCAAGACCCTTCTCGAGCACAACCTTAGAGATGCTGTCGGGGTTCTCGAGCACTTCCTTGTGGCTCTCGGCGCTACCGATCGAAGACACGATACCTTCGCCGACGCGGGCCAGGATAGTCTCCTCACCTGCACCGCCGACCAGCTGCTTGATGTTGGTACGCACGGTCACGCGGGCCTTGGCGATGAGCTGGATACCGTCCTTGGCGACAGCCGAAACGGGCGGAGTGTTGATTACCTTAGGGTTTACGGACATCTGCACGGCCTCGAACACGTCGCGGCCGGCCAGGTCGATGGCGGCGGCCATCTTGAAGTCGAGAGAGATGTTGGCCTTGTCTGCCGAAATCAGGGCGTTCACCACCTTCGGCACGTTACCTTTGGCCAGATAGTGGGCCTCGAGCTCGTTGGCGTTGAGTTTCAGGCCGGCCTTGGTGCCGGTGATCATAGCCATCACGATTACTCCCGGAGGCACCTTGCGCCAGCGCATCAGGATGAGTTGGATGAGAGAAATCTTCACTCCGGAGATCAGGGCCTGGAACCACATGGTGACAGGGAAGAGCCAGAGCAGGAAGAGCAGGCCTACGAAGCCTATTGCAATCCAGATGAAAATAGATGTCATATCGGTACTTATTAATTGATTAATCTTCTTTGGCCAGCTTGACGAAGATCTTTTCCTCTTCGACGCTGGTTACTTCTACGTTGCTGCGGGCTTCGATGAGGCCGTCCACTGAGTGGACCTCAGCTTCTTCGCCGTTTTCGAAACGGACGCGGCCCATGGGGTTGAGGCGGGTGGCGGTGACGCCCTTGCAGCCGACGGTTATGCCCTTTTCGTGGGGGCGCTGGTCTACGGCAGCTTTGATTTCGGTGTTGAGGGTGGCTTTCTTCCAGGTCTTGGAGCGAAGGATCCACACCATGAAGGCGGCTGCAACGGCCACACTGATTATGACGGTGATTATGCCGCCGGTGTTACCGTAGTTCACGAAGCCGAAGTAGCATGCTGCGACCAGTGAGCAGATGCCCAGGATGCCGGTGAAGACGAAGCCGGGGAGCAGCAGGGTCTCGATGAACAGCAGGATAAGTCCTAACAGGATAAGTAAGATTATAGGTCCCATAGTTTATTTGATTATATCGGTGGAAATGCCCTTTGCGCCGGCCGCCCTCAGCTTGGCGGCGAGACTTTCGGCCTCTGAAGCGCTGTCGAAGGGTGCAATGTAATATAATACCTTGCCATCGTCGGATGTGCGGCGGGCTATGTCCTTGCTGCAGTTGGCCCTGATGACCTCAAGGATGTCTGCGGGGATGCCGCCGGGGTAATCGTTGAAGACAAGCTGGTATTTGTCGGTATTCTCGGCTTCGGCCTTGCGGGCGTTCACCACGCTCATGCTCTTGCCGTTACGGAAAGCCACTATGAACGCTCCGCTGTAGTATCTCTTGACTTTGGACAGGGCGCTCTGGGCGTCGGCATACTTTGAGAACTTGCCCACGCAGTAGACGTATTTGCCGTTGGACTGCTTCTTCTCGAACACCGGGCTGAAGCCGTGGAGCTGCCTCGGAGCGACCTTGCCGCTGCCGGCGAGGATCTGGATCTGGTAAATCAGGCCTTCATCGAGGACGGCGTTGTCGGCGATTACGGCTTCGTCGAGGATCTTGAAGGTATAGTCGAACTGCTCCTCAGGCTCCTCGAAGACCACGTTGAGGTAGGGCGGGGCCATCAGGCGGCTGAATTCGTAGTCCGGGAGCGGCTCTGCCTCTTGCTCGGCCTGCTGCGGGGATTCTTCGAAGATGCTGCGGTCTATCTCCACACCTTTCATCATGCACTCCAGCTCGACGGCCTGCACTTTGTCGGAAGCGGTGCGGAGGCGCTGCTGACCGGCGAACATCTCCTGCTCAGCTGTGGTGAGGTTGCGCACCAGCAGGCCGCGGTCCGACTCGTCGGCGGTGGCTGCGATGCGGCTCTGAAGCTCCAGCTGCCTTGCGGTGAGATCTTCAAGTTCTTTCTTGAGACTGAGGAAATCCGTCATGGCTTCGACATATCTGCGCTGCAGCGGGTCGTCGAAATCTGCAGGATTGACTTCCTGCGGCTCTGAGCCCTGGCCGGCATCCGTCTTCTGAACCTTGAGGGCGGCGATGCTGCGGGCTTCGGCTGCCGTGACAGCGCTCTTCAGTGGTTCGTTCTTGAACTGCAGGACATATATGGTGACGGAGTCTGCGCTGCAGCCGCGGTTGCTCGCCAGTATCGAGAAATTGCCGTCGGGGGTGTCGCTGTAGAGGAAATCATCTCCCAGCGAAGAGAAGGGGAAGCCCAGATTCTGCGGTTCGCCCCACTTGTTGGCAGATTCATCCCACTGGCATACGAACAGGTCGTAGCCGCCCATGCCGAAGAGACCTTTCGAAGAATAGTACAGCTTCTTGCCGTCGTATGATACGACAGGCATCACCTCGTCGCCGGGCGACATGTGTGCTTCACCCAGAAGCTCCGGAGTACTCCAGAGATTGTCCCTGACGAGGGTTGAGGTGTAGATGTCGCTCTGGCCGCCGTTGTCGCGAGAGAAGAACATCCTGGTCTTCGAAGGGTCGAAGGCTGCCAGGGTGCCGTCTGCCATGCGGCCCCAGCGGTCTGCGGGTATATGTGTATAATAAAGGAAGAAATCAGTTTTCGGGACGGTCTTTGTGGCCACGACAACCGGCTTGCAGGCGAACGAGAGCATGCTCAGGCCGTTGTCGCACTGGGTCATCTTCTCGGCCATCCTGGTGCGGAAAGCTTCGTAGGAACTGGCTTCGTAAGCCTGGCGATAGAGCGCAGAGGCAGCGGCAAAGTCATACTGGGCCAGCTTTGCGTCGCCCTGGCGCTCCAGCTCCGAAGTAGACTGGGCCGCGCCTGTGAAGGTTGCAAGCAGCGTCAAAAAGGTGATAATATGCACTTTGAGAGGGTTCATAAGGCCTTCTGCATCAAACAAAATTACGAAATACTTTAAATATTAGGAAAAAATACTATTTTTGCAGACTATTTTCGCAATCGAGAAAATTGATATTTAAATATAAATTAACAAATTATGCAAAGTAAAGGCGCCATTCGTTTAGTGGCAATTCTGATTGCTCTTGCATGTCTGTTCCAGCTTTCATTTACGCTGGTGACCGCTCTGCAGGAGAAGAAGGCTGCAAAGTACGCCGACTCAGTAGTCAGCGCTGTACAGCAAGAGCCTTCATTCAGCGCAGTATCTGATATGGACAAAGCGTTCTATCTCGACTCTGTCCGCTCAGCTGCCAACAATTCTTATCTTGACTCCCTGTCAACCGAGAAAGTTTACTTCGGTTACACCTACAAGAACGTCAAGGAGAAAGAAATCAACCTCGGTCTGGACCTTAAAGGCGGTATGAACGTAGTGCTCCAGCTCGACCTCGCCGAGCTCATCCGCAACTGCGCACGCGAAAAGACCACCGACCAGTTCAAGCAGGCTCTCGCCCTCGCAAGCGAAAGGGCTGCTACCGACCACACCGACTACATCACCCTCTTCGCACAGGCATGGGATGAGGTAGCTCCCGGTCAGAGGCTGTCTTTCGACATCGACCTTGACAAGCTCAACGGTGAGATCAAGAACAAATCAAGGGCTACCAACGAGGACATCATCGACCTCCTCAAGCAGGAAGCCGCAAGCGCCATCGACAACTCATACAACGTAGTCGAGCGTCGTGTCAACCAGTTCGGTGTTTCTCAGCCCAACATCCAGAAGATCGCCAGCACGGGTCGTATCCTCGTCGAGCTTCCTGGTGTAAAGGAGCCTGAGCGTGTCCGCAAACTCCTCCAGGGTACCGCTTCACTCGAATTCTGGCACACCTATACATACAATGAGATCCTCCCGTACCTTCAGGAGGTGAATGAAGCCGAGCGTGAAAGACTCGCTTCTGTCAAGGCTGAAGGCGGCGAGGTTTCTGCTGTCGACTCAATCGCAGCAGCTCTCGGCCAGGACGCCGCCAGCGACGCATACGCCGAGCAGAATCCTCTCTTCGCAAAGCTCCAGAGCCTTGGCAGCAACACTGCTTGCCTCGGTCTGGTTCACTACCGCGATACTGCTGAAGTAAGCCGCATGATCCGCGAGAGCCACGTTCAGTTCCCGAACGATTTCGTTCCCGCATGGTCTTTCAAACCCAGCGAGTACGCTTCACAGCCCGTTTATTATGAGCTCGTCGCTCTTAAGAGCACAGCCGGCAAGGGTGCCGTCCTCGACGGAGGCGTCATCACTTCAGCCCGCGTGAACTACAACCAGATCAGCGGCGACGCTGAGGTCAGCATGACTATGAACAGCACCGGTTCAGCACGCTGGGAAGTGATTACCGAGCAGAGCATCGGCCGTCAAATCGCCATCGTGATGGACGGTAGCGTCTTCTCATATCCTAACGTACAGAATAAGATCAGCGGCGGTAGCAGCCAGATCACCGGTAACTTCTCACAGGAGGAGGCCACCGACCTTGCAACTGTCCTCAAGTCTGGTAAGCTGAACACCCCGGCCCGCATCGTTCAGGAGCAGGTTGTAGGTCCGTCACTGGGTAGCGCTTCTATCCGTGCCGGTATGCTTTCATTCCTGATCGCATTCTGCCTCGTGCTCATCTACATCCTCATCTGGTACCGCAAAGCCGGTCTCGCAGCTGATATCGCTCTTCTGTGCAACGTTCTCTTCCTGTTCGGTACTCTGGTATCGTTCGGTGCCGTGCTTACCCTTCCTGGTATCGCCGGTCTCGTGCTGACCATGGGTATGGCCGTGGATGCGAACGTGATCATCTACGAGCGTGTCAAAGAGGAACTCCGCGCCGGCAAGGCTCTGCGCCTCGCCATCAGCGACGGTTACAAGAATGCATACTCAGCCATCATCGACGGTCAGGTGACCACCTTCCTTACCGGTGTGATCCTGTACATCTTCGGCAGCGGTTCAGTCAAAGGTTTCGCAGCCGTGCTGGTTATCGGTATCATCACTTCAGTCTTCACCTCAATCTTCATCACCAGGCTTATTTTCGAAGGCTGGCTGAAGAGGGGCAAAGACATTACTTTCGACTCTCCTGCCAACAGGAACTTCCTCCAGAATACCAAGATAGACTTCATCGGCAAGAAGAAGATTTCTTATATCGTATCAGGCGTCCTCTGCCTCATCTGCCTCGTTTCATTCTTCACCAAGGGCTTCAGTCTCGGTGTTGACTTCAGCGGCGGCCGTACTTACGTAGTCCGTTTCGACACTCCGGTTACTGCCGAGCAAGTGCGTGCAGCTACTATCGACGAGTTCGGCGAGTCTGCAGAGGTTAAGCAGTTCGGTGGTGCCTCACAGATGAGGATCACTACCAAATATAAAGTAGACGACCAGACTCAGGAGACTGACAAAGAGATCGAGGGTATGCTTTACAAAGCTCTCGGCAAGTTCTTCGCCAACCCGATGACTCTCGAGCAGTTCACCTCAACCCTGGAGAACCCGAACGGTATCGTTTCATCCGACCGCGTAGATGCTTCTATCGCGAGCGAGATGCAGCGTGACGCCGTGATCGCCGTGATCCTCGCGCTGATCGTTATCTTCGCTTACATCGCAATCCGTTTCAAGGGCTGGACCTGGGGTCTCGGCGGTGTGTCATCACTCGTACACAACACCATCATCCTCGTAGGTTTCTACTCTATCTTCAGTGGAATCCTGCCGTTCACCCTCGATGTGGACCAGCAGTTCATCGCTGCGGTTCTGACCATCATCGGTTACTCTATCAACGATAACGTGGTGATCTTCGACCGTATCCGTGAGTACAGGGCCCTCTATCCGAAACGTGACCTCAAGGAGACTGTAAACGTTGCGTTGAACGCTACCTTGAGCCGTACGGTTAACACCTCACTGACCACCCTCGTCGTTTTGATCGCAATCGCAATCTTCGGCGGCGAGTCAATCCGCGGTTTCTCAGTTGCTCTTGCACTCGGCGTCATCGTAGGTACTTACGCTTCTATCTTCATCGGTACACCTATCATGTACGACTTGAACCAGAAACGTATTGCCCGCCAGGCTGCCAAGACTCCTGCAAAGAAGTAACAACTATAATATAAAAGCAAAGGCGCCGGAGGTCGATTCGATCCCGGCGTTTTTACTATATTAGCGGCAGATGCTGCATTTTTGTGTAAATTGGCATCTATTAAGAAAAACGAGAATATGAAATTTGTCAAGTATCTGATTTCAATCGTGGTGCTGGCTGCAGTGCTGCCTTCATGCAAAAGCGTGACGGACATCTTCCTTCCTGACACTCCTCCTACATACGTGGATTACTATTTCCTTAATGCCGGTTTCAAGAACGGCGAAGGGACAGATCTCGTTGCGCCGCTTGGCGAAGAGTATTACAAGTCCGATAAGGACAAGACCATTTTCGAGGGCGAGGTCAATCCGGAAAAGTATTCTCTTGAACTTGAGACGTACACGGGCAGCCAGATAGACACACCTCACTTTACCGTAGCAAAGTTTGATGCGCAGCACAGTATGTTGAAGACCAGGAATGACGGGACATATATAGGCGACGGAACCTGGTATCTTGGCTGCAACCTGGTGTATGGCTCAGCCGGAGGCAGGCTTCCCCTGCAGCAGACTCTGACATACAAGGTCAAGTGTCCGACAGTTTTCAGCGACGATTCTGTCCACGTAATTGAGACTCACTGGGTGGATGACATCCAGAAAGGCGAATACACACGCTATCCCAGATGCACTAAAGCTACTATCGACGGCCGTGATATCTCCCCGGCAAAGGGCATAAGCTACAACGATAATACTGACAACCAGTACAGCGCCTTTTTCCTGGACATAGTGCTCCAGTAAAGCGCACAGAACAATAAAAAAGGCTGGCTCCTTCCGGGGTCAGCCTTTTTTGTGCACTTACGGTACGGGGTCGTAGCCGCTTCCGCCCCAGGGATGGCAGCGGAGGAGGCGGCGCAGGGCGAGCCATCCGCCTTTGAGGATGCCGTACTTGGTGATGGCTTCGTAGGCGTACTGGCTGCAGGTGGGGGTGTAGCGGCAGTGGCTGCCGAGATATGGCGATATGCAGATTTTATAGAAGCGGATCAGCATCAGCGCAGGCCATGCGAAGACCTTCCGGACGGTCAGTAGTACTTTATTCATGGCTCCCGTCCTGATTATCGCTTCCGTCCACAAAAAGGGGCGTTTCCGTGTCCGGATCCGCCGGAGCGGCTACTTTTGCGGCGACGGCCTCGAACGTTTCCATGACAGCCTTCTCGACGGCGGCGTAGTCGCAGACTTCCGGAGCGCGGTAGAAAAACAGGAAATCGGCGGCCAGACCTTCCGGCAGGAGCGAGCGGTTGAGACGGATCGCCTCGCGAGTGCGGCGCTTCAGCAGATTGCGCTTCACCGCCCTCTTGAAACTCCGCTTGGGCACCGACACGGCGAAACGGCAGCCGCCGGCATCGCAGCCCTCTGCGGACTCAGCCTCGCGGCGGAGCCAATAAACCTTGAACACAGCATTGTAATGCGTGCTGCCCTTGTCCAGAAGAGTCTGGAAGGCCTTGCGATGATGCAGCCTGACGCTCTTGGGATAAGTCAGATCAGCCATGGCGCCCCCCTCAGCTATTTGCTGAAATAGTTTGAGAGAGCGGCAGCTATTGAAGGAGATTCGGGAGTGGGAGCCTCGATCTCGATGGCGAGAGAAGCGTCCTTGGCGGCTTTGGCCGTACCTTTCCCGTAAGTGGCGAGAAGGAGGTCTTTCTGTGTGAACTCAGGGAAGTTCTGGAAGAGAGACTTCACGTCGGAAGGGCTGTAGAATACCACCATACCGTATTTCGACAGGTCGACGTTCTGCTTGATGTCGCTGCACACCGTGCGGACCAGGATTGCGCTGCCGAAATTGTATTTGGCATTGGTGAACATGGCCTTGACGTCGCCGCGCAGAGAATCGGTGCAGGAAATGAGGAACTTCTCGTTCTTGTGCTTGGCTCCGATGCAGTCGATGAGCGAAGCAGAAGTGCCGTTGCCGAAGAATATCTTGCGTTTGCGATAGACTATGTACTTCTGGAGATACAGGGCTATGGCCTCTGACTGGCAGAAATACTTCATTGTCTCGGGAATCGTCACGCGCATCTTCTTTGCCAGATTGAAGAAAGAATCGATGGCGGTGCGGGAACTGAAGACGATGGCGGTATAGTCCAGGATATTGACTCTCTGGGAGCGGAAATCGTTCAGACTGACCGGTTCAACCTTGAAAAAGGGGATGAAATCTATATCAAGACCGTATTTGTTGACAAGATCGGTATAGGGAGAGCCCGCGGTGGGTGCAGGTTGTGAGATTAAAATCCTCTTCTTGCTATCTAACATGCTCATAATGAAATAATTGCACTAATCAGTAAGCCTGCCGGCAATAATTCAAGTGCGCAAAGATATAAAAAACAGAAGAAAATAGAAAAACCTGCCTCCAGAAGGTACTTGCAGGCCCTTGTACAGTACATGGCGTAGCATACTGCGAACACCGCTGTAAGGTATATCCTGGCGAAACCGTCAGTGGCGCTTCCGAACAGCAGCGGCACCAGGAAAGCCGGGATGGACAGCAGGGAGGCGACCACAAGGGTTACCCTGCCGGAATTCCGGATTATTTCGAAAACGCCGCGGCTGTCTTTGTACCATGCCGTGAACCGGAACAGGAACACCCTGAGCGCCAGATAGACCGCAATGGCGGCGAACACATAGAGGACGCCCAGCGAAGTCCAGCCTCTGGCATACACCAGCATGGCCATCGCCGGAAGGCAGATGATGCTGGTGGCGTTGACCGATGACAGGGACGTCTGGTTCTCGCAGAGGCTCTGGAGTTTGTTGCTGCTGCCGAAGAAGGTGCTCATCGAAAGCGAAGAGGCTAGCACTATCTGATGGAAGAAATAGATGCAATAGACAAGGACGGCTATCACCAGTATGGTTGTGAGCCATGAATAGCCGGGAGCTGAGCCGGAGGCTACGGAGTCTGCATAGGCAGCGATCTTGGAGCTGCCCGGCCACGCCTTGTCGATTGTCTGCAGGAATGTTGTCATCGGCCTTTAGTTGCCCCTCTTGGCATTATACCCCATGCTCTTGAGCAGCTCGACGACACGGTCTCTCCAATCGCCCTGGATGAGTATCTGGCCGTCCTTGGCGCTGCCGCCGACGCCGCATTTGGTCTTGAGCGTCTTTGCGAGGGCGGCAAGGTCTTCCTCCTTGCCCACGAAGCCAGACACAAGAGTCACCTGCTTGCCTGCGCGGGCGCGGCGGTCGATGCTCACGATGAGCTTCTGCTGCGCTGCGGGCAAGGTGTCAACCTCTTCTTCGGCCTCAGTTTCGTACTTGAAATCCGGGTTGGTGGAGTATACTACTCCGAGTCTGTCCTTCCAGTCCTGCATAACGTTCTTTAATACGCCTGCAAAGTTAGGTATAAAAAAAGTAATTACTAAATTTGCCGTTTTACGGAATCATTTCTGACATGGATAAAATAAAGTTCACCAAGATAAACAGAATCATCGCTATAGCGGTTCTGGCGTTTTCAAGTTTCGTGTATCTGGCCACCATAGAGCCGACTGTCAGCTTCTGGGACTGCGGAGAGTTCATCGCCTCTTCATATAAGCTGGAAGTTGGCCACGCCCCCGGCAATCCGGTGTTCCAGCTGTTCGCCCACATGTTCACGATGTTCACCAGCCCTGAGCATGCGGCTGCCGCAGTGAACTGCTTCAGCGCCATCTGCAGCGCATTCTGCATCTTCTTCCTCTACCTCACTATAGTGCATTTCGGCCGCAGGATCCTCGAAGTCAAAGGTCGCAAGATGGACCTCGGCAACGCAATTGCCGTCTGGGGAGCAGGAGTCGTAGGCGCACTGGCATACGCCTTCTCCGACACATTCTGGTTCAGCGCCGTGGAAGGCGAGGTATACGCCATGTCGTCGATGCTGACGGCCGCAGTCTTCTGGGCAATCCTCAAATGGGAGGAAGAGGCCGACGAAGCATACGCCAACCGCTGGATCATCCTGATCTGCTTCCTCACGGGCCTTTCCATCGGAGTACACCTGCTGAACCTGCTGGTAATCCCCGCCATCGCCTTCGTGGTATACTACAAAAGGCATGAAGGACAGAAGGTTTCCCTGTGGAAAGCATTCCTGGTGCTCTGCCTCGGCGGCGTTTTCGTCGCACTGGTGCTCTACGGCATCGTGCCGCTGCTGCCGAAGCTGCTTGCCGTAACTGACCGCTTCTTCGTAAACACCCTGGGCTGCCCGTTCAACACCGGCACCACAGTCATGATGCTGATCATCTTCGTGGCCTGCTTCCTGCTGCTGGCAAGGTTCAGAAAGAAGAACAAAGTGCTGGCACACACGACAGTCCTCGGCCTTCTGGCCATCATCATAGGCTATTCTACCTTCGCGATAGTCCTCATCAGGGCTTCTGCAGGCACTCCTACCAACGAATACAATCCCAACAACCCGTATACCCTCATCCGCTATCTCAGCCGCGAGCAGTTCGGAAGCGCCCCCATCATCTACGGCCAGCAGTATACCTCTGTCATCGAAGCTAAGGAAAGCACTTACTACACCCAGCTCGGCGACAAGTATATCGAGACCGACAGTCCTCTTCAGGGAAAATATCCTGCCGGCGCGAAGACCATCTTCCCGCGCATGTGGAGCACCCAGAGTCCCGCTCATGAGGCTTTCTATGACAGCTACACCGGCGGCAAGTTCAAGACCAACAAGGTGCGCATGTCCAACGGAGAGTGGAAGAACAACAAGATGCCCTACTTCAAGGACAACCTGCGCTTCTTCTTCGACTACCAGCTGAACTATATGTATTTCCGCTATTTCTTCTGGAACTTCGTGGGCCGTCAGAACGACTTCCACGGCCAGGTGCCGGGAGACGTCACCAGCGGCAACTGGGAGAGCGGCATCGGCTTCCTCGACCAGGCGCGTCTGGGCAACCAGGATGTGGCTCCGGACTATTTCGCCCACAACCGCTCGAAGAACCACTACTTCTTCCTGCCGCTGCTGCTCGGCCTGCTCGGCTTCTTCTTCCAACTCAACAAGGACGGCCGCGGCTGCTGGATCAACTTCCTGCTGTTCTTCCTGCTCGGCATAGCCATCATCCTCTACCTCAACCAGCCGCCTTATCAGGTGCGCGAGAGGGACTATGCATACGCCGGCTCGTTCTATGTCTTTACGATATGGATAGGCCTGGCCGTGATGTGGCTGAAGGACCTGCTCGACAAGATTCTCAAGCCTTCTGAAGAGAAGAGCGGCAAGGCGCTGGTTTCTGCCGGAGTGGCTACCGCCCTCTGCCTTGCTGTTGTTGTGCTGATGGGCTGCCAGAACTGGGATGACCATGACCGCAGCAACCGCTACACCGCCCGCGACATAGCCTACAACTACCTCAACAGCTGCGACAAGGACGCCATCATAATAACCCACGGCGACAACGACACCTTCCCTCTGTGGTATGCACAGGAGGTCGAGGGCGTGCGCACCGACGTCAGGGTGATGAACACTTCCCTGCTCGGCATGGACTGGTACATCGACCAGATGAAATGCAAGATGTACGAATCCGAGCCGCTGGACATCGACCTGCCGAGGATAGACTACCTCTACGGCACCAACGACTATGTGCCGGTAGCCGACGTGCTGCAGGGCCCGGCAGACGGCCGCTACGTGATGGATATCTTCAAGGATCCGAAGTACCGCCAGGGCACCAACGACGGCATCCTGGTGGCCAAGACCATCCGCATCCCCGTCAATAAGGAGAACGTCATGAAATACAATATTGTCGACGAAAAGCATTACGACCAGATCCTCGACTACATCGACATCCGTATCGACGCTTCAGCCATCGACAAGAGCGACCTGGTAATCCTCGACCTGCTCTGCAACTACAACTGGGACAGGCCCATCTACTACATCAGCTCCAGCGGCGAAGGCAACATCAAGAACGCCAAGTATCTGCGCGACGACGGCTTCGCATACAAGCTGGTGCCCATGGACTGCGACGCCCTTGAGACGGCAGGTTCGATGGATTACGACATGATGTACGACCGCTTCAAGAACGTATATCATTTCGATTCGTTCGGCAAGGACTTCCATGTGGACTACCAGAACCTCTACACCTTCCTGGCCGTCTGCCCTATGAGGACCCACTTCGTGAACCTTGCGGAGGCCTTGATGGTTGCAGGAGAGCGCGACAAGGCGCTGGAGATAGTAGACATGTGCATCGATAAGTTCCCGCAGAAGAACTTCCCCTACAACGCCTCACCTCTCTCAAGCATCAACGAGTACAACATGATCAACCTCATCGAGCTGTATATTAAGGGCGAGGATATGGAGAAAGCCAAGGCTGTCGCCGACGCTTTCATCGACGAGACTGTACAGGTCACCAAATACTACGGTCAGGGCTGGCCTTCAGACACCGGCATGCTGGACGAAGAAAAAGTGAAAGCCAACCTGCAGTACATCTACTACGTCAACAGCATCTTCAAGTCTTACGGAGAGGAGGAGTTTGCAAACGAGATGATGGAAAAAGTGAAATCAATGTAAAAACGATATAGACAGATGAAGAATTTTGTAAAGGAACTTGAGTGGCGCGGTATGATCCACGACATCATGCCTGGCACTGAAGAATTGTTGATGAAAGAGCAAGTTTCTGCATACGTAGGCATCGACCCTACGGCAGATTCACTACATATAGGACACCTGGTGGGAGTGATGATGCTCAAGCACCTGCAGAACTGCGGCCATCGTCCGGTGGCCCTGGTCGGCGGCGCAACAGGCATGATCGGCGACCCGTCCATGAAGTCTGCAGAGCGCAACCTGCTGGACGCCGAGACTCTGCGCCACAACCAGGAGTGCATCAAGAAGCAGCTGGCGCGCTTCCTCGATTTCGACAGCGACGCTCCCAACGCCGCCATCATGGTCAACAACTACGACTGGATGAAGGATTTCACCTTCCTCGATTTCATCCGCGACATCGGCAAGCACATCACCGTGAACTACATGATGAGCAAGGATTCAGTGAAGAAGCGTCTGAGCGGCGAAGAGCGCGAAGGCATGTCTTTCACAGAGTTCTCATACCAGCTGGTGCAGGGTTACGACTTCATGTTCCTCTACGAGCATGAGAACTGCAAGCTGCAGATGGGCGGAAGCGACCAGTGGGGCAACATAACCACCGGCACCGAGCTCATCCACCGCAAGCTGGGCGGAGAGGCCTTCGCCATGACCTGCCCTCTGATCACCAAGGCCGACGGCGGCAAGTTCGGCAAGACCGAGAAAGGCAACGTATGGCTGGATGCCGCCCGCACCTCTCCCTACACCTTCTACCAGTTCTGGCTGAACGTGAGCGACGAGGACGCCAAGAAATACATCAAGATATTCACCATGCTCGACCAGGAGCAGATAGCAGCCCTCGTGGCTGAGCAGGAGCAGGCTCCGCACCTGCGTCCTCTGCAGAAGGCCCTGGCCCGCGAAATTACCGTCATGGTTCACGGCCAGCAGGAGTACGACAAGGCTGTCGAGGCTTCCGGCGTGCTGTTCGGCAACTCGACTTCACAGGTGCTCCACAACCTCGACGAGCAGACCTTCCTGAGCGTGTTCGACGGCGTGCCGCAGTACAACCTCGACAAAGCTAAGCTCGGCTCTCCGGTGCTGGATATGCTGGCAGTTGATACCGACGTGTTCCCTTCAAAGGGTGAATGCCGCAAGATGATCCAGGGCGGCGGACTGTCCGTCAACAAGGAGAAAGTCACCGACATAAACGCAACGATGCCGGCCGACCTGCTGCTCAACGGCAAGTACATCCTCGTCCAGAAAGGCAAGAAGAATTATTACATCCTCAAATTCGAATAATATGGAAGGCAGTGAAAGCACAAGGCAGCTCAAAGTTGCCGGCCAGATAAAGCGCGACATGGCGGAGATAATCCGCGGCCGCGGCATGGCTGCATTCGACGGAGCCCTCGTGACTGTCAGCGGAGTGAAGATCAGCTCCGACCTGGCGGTAGCGAAGGTCTATCTGAGCATCTTCCCTTCGAGCAAGACTCAGGGCGTGATGCAGACCATAGAGCAGATGTCGGGTTCGCTGCGCGGCGAACTCGGACGTCGCGTAGCAAAGCAGCTGCGCATCGTGCCGGAGCTGACTTTCTATGTCGACGACTCTCTGGACTACGTAGAGCACATCGACGAGCTTCTGAAACTCTAGCCGCACAAGCGCAGCCCGTATGAAGCCGGATTTCTTCATAGCGAAGCGATATCTGTTTGCCCGCAAGTCGCATAATGTAATTAACATTATCTCGATAATCTCGGCGGCCGGTATCGCGATAGGCTGTGCTGCGCTCGTTATAATACTTTCGATATACAACGGCTTCGACACTCTGGTCAAGGACCTCTACGATTCCACCAGCCCCGACCTGCTGATAACTCCGGCGAAGGGCAAGACCTTCTCTGCAGACAGCGAAGCCTTCAGGGCGCTGCGGAGCGACCCTGCGGTGGCCAGCTTCAGCGAGGTGCTGGAGGAGAACGTCTTTTTGATGTACGGCGACAACCACACAGTCGTGACGGCGCGCGGAGTGGACAGGGACTACGGCGCTGCTTCCGGCCTGGACAACTACATCACCGGCGGAGAATTCCTGATGTACGAGGGAGATTCGCCGAGGATGGTGCTGGCGGCCAAGATCTCCGGGACGCTGGCAGTGAACATCCGCTTTTTGACGCCGATCTCGGCCATCTATCCTTCTACGACCGACACCCTCAACATATTCAACCCGGCTTCTGTCCTCCGCACGGAGAAGATCTTCCCTTCGGGAATAATTTCTGTCGACGAGAACTTCGACGGCAAGTATGTCTTCATGCCCCGCGAGACCCTCGGGGCCCTGACCGGCCATGACGAGGTGAGCTGCGTGGAGCTGCGCTTCACTCCGGAAGCCTTGTCGGCCGACGGCATAGTGACATCGTCAGTCCAGAAAAGCATAGCAAAAGCCCTCGGCGACGACTTCGTGGTGCGCAACCGCTACCAGCAGAACGAGTCGCTCTACAAGGTGATGAGATATGAGAAGCTGGCCGTATACTTCATCCTGATATTCGTGATGCTCATAATCTCCTGCAACGCCCTCGGCTCGCTGTCGATGCTGATTATCGACAAGAAGGAGGACATCGAGATCCTGAAATCGATGGGCGCGACGAAGAAGCAGATCCGCCGCATCTTCCGCATGGAAGGCTGGATGATCTCGCTGCTGGGTATCATTATCGGATTGGTCCTGGGTCTGCTGATCTGCTTCCTCCAGGCCCGTTACGGCATAGTCAAGCTGCCGGGCAACTTCGTGGTGGACGCTTATCCGGTGAAGGTGTTGTGGGGTGACGTGGCGCTGGTATTTCTGATCGTGGCAGCTATCGGTGCTATTATGGCACAGCTTCCGGTCAAAAGCGGCATCAAGTAGTGCCAAATTGGCAGATTGTGGCCGCTGGCACTCAATTTGCCGTATGCAGGCCTCGAATTGAAAAACAAACAAAATATTAAAATACTACTACTATGAACATTAAACCTTTAGCAGACAGAGTGCTGGTTGAGCCCAAAGAAGCTATGACCAAGACAGCAAGCGGTTTGTACATCCCTGACACCGCAAAAGAGAAACCCCAGGAAGGAGTAGTCGTTGCAGTCGGCAACGGCACCAAGGATGAAGCTATGGAGCTCAAAGTTGGCGATACCGTCCTTTATGGCAAATATGCCGGCACAGAAGTCTCAGCAGACGGCAAGAGCTATCTGATCATGCGTCAGAGCGATGTCGTGGCAATCATTTGTTAACATTTAAAATCGTATAATATCATGGCAAAAGAGATCAAATTTGACATCGATGCACGCAACCTGATGAAGGAAGGTGCAGACGAACTGGCGAATGCGGTGAAGGTGACCCTCGGTCCCAAAGGCCGCAATGTTGTCATCGACAAGAAATATGGCGCTCCCCAGGTGACCAAGGACGGTGTTACCGTAGCAAAGGAAGTTGAACTTGAGGACCGTTTCCAGAACATGGGTGCACAGATGGTTAAGGAAGTTGCTGCAAAGACCAACGACCAGGCCGGCGACGGTACCACCACTGCAACTGTTCTTGCACAGGCAATCCTTGACGTAGGTTTGAAGAACGTTACCGCAGGCGCCAACCCGATGGATCTCAAACGCGGTATCGACAAGGCTGTCGAGGCTGTAGTTGAGAACCTCAAGAAGCAGAGCCAGACTGTCGGCCACGACTACTCTAAGATCGAGCAGGTCGGCACAATCTCAGCCAACAACGACAACTATATCGGCAAGCTCATCGCCGAGGCTATGGAGAAAGTCCAGAACGACGGCGTGATCACCGTTGAAGAGGCCAAGGGTACTACCACCGAGGTTAAGGTCGTTGAAGGTATGCAGTTCGACCGCGGTTACATCTCAGCATATTTCATGACTGAGCCTGACAAGATGGAAGCTGTCCTCGACAATCCTTACATCCTGCTTTCAGAGAAGAAGATTTCTACTATGAAAGACCTCATGCCTATCCTAGAGCCCATCGCCCGTGAAGGCAAGAGCCTGTTCATAATCGCCGAGGATGTGGACGGCGAAGCTCTGACCACCCTCGTAGTGAACAAGATCCGCGGCACCATCAAGGTTGCAGCAGTCAAATCTCCGGGCTTCGGCGACCGTCGCAAAGCCATCATGGAAGATATCGCCATCCTTACCGGCGGCAAGGTTATCTCTGAGGAGCGCGGCTTCACTCTTGAGAACGCTACCATGGATATGCTCGGCCAGGCCGAGAAGGTTGTCATCACCAAGGACAACACCACTATCGTTAACGGCTGCGGTGACAAGGAAGAGATCCACAACCGCGTGGTTTCAATCCGCAAGCAGATCGAGACTACTACCAGCGATTATGACCGCGAGAAACTCCAGGAGCGTCTTGGCAAGCTCGCCGGCGGTGTTGCAGTCCTCTATGTAGGTGCAGCCAGCGAGATCGAGATGAAGGAGAAGAAAGACCGCGTGGAAGACGCCCTTAGCGCAACACGTGCTGCTGTAGAAGAAGGTATCGTACCGGGCGGCGGAGTTGCTTACATCCGCGCTACCGAGGCTCTCAAGATGCTCAAAGGTGAGAACGAAGACGAGCAGACCGGTATCAACATCGTGGCACGCGCCATCGAGGCTCCGCTCCGCACCATCGTGGAGAACGCAGGTGTAGAAGGCAGCGTAGTAGTCCAGAAGATCAAGGAAGGCAAGGGTGACTTCGGTTACAATGCCCGCACTGACAAATATGAGAACCTCTACGAGGCCGGCGTCATCGATCCTACCAAGGTAGCTCGTATCGCCCTCCAGAACGCCGCTTCAGTTGCCGGTATGTTCCTCACCACCGAGTGCGTGATCGCCGACATCCCCGAGCCCGTTCCGCCCACTCCTCCGATGCAGGGCCCGATGATGTAATCCATCACACCTGACAATAAAAAAGGCTGACCGCGATGGCCAGCCTTTTTTATTTTAAGACCTTCAGGAATTAGAAGGTGTATTTGATGCCGAGGTTGGCGTCAGTGTAGCCGAAGCCAGCGTTGAAGCCGCTGTAGAATGACATGTACAGACCAGGGTTGTAGTCGATAGAGATTGCGAACGGAATCTTGCTGAAAGCATACTCGAGACCGAGGTTACCGAATGCACATGCGAGCAGATAAGTTTTCTGTGCGAAAGTAGCACCTACGCCTGCGCCAAGACCATAGAAGAACTGGAGGCCGCCGGTGATAGGAACGTTCCAGTCAAAAGTATCAGATACATAGAGGCTGAGAACATTGCTGCTCAGATACAGGTTAGCTTTATAGTCAAAGAAGTTTGACGGGCCTGTGAACTGTTTGTAAGTTACACCGACATTACCGGGATAACCACCTTCAAGACCGAAAGCAGCTCTGTAGGGCTGTGCCTGTGCAACAGTCAGAGACAAGAACAATACTGCGATTGCAATAACAAGTTTCTTCATGTTTTTAAGTTTTAGTGATGTTATTTCGACCGCAAATATAGCAATTATTTTTATCTTCGTCCAAAACCGCACTTCATGACCCGTCGCAGCGTCCTCACAATAGCCATTCTGGCCGTCCTCGCAGTCTCTTCCTGCAAGGACAAGATCGGCCCCCAGCCTTTCCCCATGCCCCAGATTCCGGGGATGATAAGCACGCAGGAAGACTATGCCAATTTCCTGGTGTCGCATTTCTGGCAGCCGTTCTTCAGCGAGGGCAGGGAGTATTCGAGGGACACTTCCCTCATAGGCGGAGTGACGGAAGACGCCTTCAGCCAGGCATTCATCAACTATGCGACTATGCTGTTTATGGCCGATACCAAAAAGGGTCTGCATGAGCAGGAATATCTGATGGCCCAGGCCGAGAAGTGGACAGCAGCCGCGCCTGAAAGCAAGATGTTCGAGACAATCTCCTCGATCTGCGACGAATATCTTTACAATCCCAACTCCCCTCTGCGCAACGAAGAGATGTACATCCCGGTGGAAGAGGCCAAACTGAAATCGCAGTTCACCACCGACGAGGAGAAGGCCGACGCCGCGGCCTTGCTGCCGAGGCTCAAGCTGAACCGCATCGGCACTCCTGCTGCCGATTTCACCTTCACCCTGCGCAGCGGCCGCAAGATGAACCTCTACGACGTGAAGGCCGACAACATAATAATGTTTTTCTCAAACCCGGGCTGCGAGGACTGCAAGGCCGTCATTGACCAGTTGAGGTCGCTCCAGGGGCTGGACGAAGCCATCGCGGCAGGCCGTCTTGCCGTAGTGAACGTCTATCCCGACGAAGACCTGGCGGAATGGCACAAATATGCTCCTGTATATCCGGACAACTGGTATAACGGTTACGACCAGGATCTGGCCGTTGGCGGTGGTCTCTACAACCTGCGCGCGATACCTTCGCTCTATCTGCTGGATAAAGACAAGAAAGTGGTGTTCAAAGATGTGGATCCAATGATGCTTACTCAGTATCTGCAGCCTGTTCTTGCCGGTCAACCATCTTCTTCCACTCAATCCAGCCTCTGATGGAGTTGATCAGGTAGAAGCTCCACATGATTACCATAGGCCCGGAGTGCGGTTCGCCTTTGACGAGCAGGGCCACCCACATGGCCAGGAACAGCGCGTTCGAAAGGTTCCACGGCACCCACTGCTCCATATAGGCTTTCACCATCAGCACCATCGCTACTACGCAGAGCATAGTGCTGGCGCCGTCCTGCCAGGGCTGTGCGTCGCCGAACTTCACCAGTATGAGCGAGCAGGCCACTATTGCGACAACTGTAATTGCCGTGGTGATGATGCGGCCGCGGGAGTTCATCTTGCGGGGTACGACTATAGTGCTCTGGCCGCTGGCCAGCCTCTTGCGCCACTGGAAGAAGCCGATGAACTGCATGGGGGTGTAGTAGAGGCCGTTTAGTGCGGCCGCTCCCCAGAGCTGGCTCTTGAAGCAGATGTAGGCATAGAGAGTCACGTTGATCAGTCCGAAGAGGTAGTTGACAATACTGCCGTTGACGCAGAGCACTACGCAGATTATGCCGGCGATCGACGAAATTGTGCCGATTATGTCGAAACTGTTTGTCATGATGGAGTTGACGATGTTGCACGCCACGATTCCGATGAGCAGGAACCAGTCAAACGGGCCTAACAAGTGTTTCTTTGCCATGATTTGCTATAATGAGTAAGAGGTTATGAACTGGAAATTGTTTTTCCACAGTCCGGTGGGGACATCGAGGTAGCGGCTCCAGCGCACTCCCAGCTGCAGCTCCGCGCCGATGCGGAAGAAGTGTCCCTGCAGGGTGGCCGAGGTGCCGTATGACCACAGGTGCACCTTGTTGTCGCTGCGCAGGTTGTCGATGGCGCAGTCGATGAAGGGGATCAGGTTGATGCGCATGAAGTAGAACAGGGTGGTCGGCTGGAAGTCGCCTATGTAGATGGGAAGGGCATAGTCCATCGATATCTTGGCGTAGTCGCGCAGGATATAGGACTGGTAGCCCCTCGGCAGCTTGGCGAGGTTGGTGATGGAGCCGTTGTTGCCGTCGCCGGTCTGGTACTGGTATTCGGCGGAGAGTTTTATGCCCTGCTGTTTGGTTATGCCGGGCAGATAGCCGTAGGCATGCATGTAGCCCAGCACGCCGGAGTTGTTGAGGTTGCCCCTGGCGTATGCTCCGCGCAGCTCCAGACCAATACCGAGCCTGGGCATGAGGGCGGTCTTGGTGCGGGGCAGCATGCTGTAGTATCGGATGCCGTACTGGAAGTCCATGTTGTAGTGGGCCTTCTGTCCGGCGAAATCGATTACATCGTTGGTGAAGTTGAACTCCAGCTCGGGGATCAGGCCTCTGCTGATGCCGCCGCTGCCGAGATTGATGGGGAGATACATCCTGGACGACAGCTCGAGGGCGGCCTTGCTCGTGGTGTCGATGCTGGCGGTCATGATGCCGTCCTTCTCAGCGATGTGGAGGTTGTATTTGTGGCGGTCGTTGTAGTCGGCCGACAGTTCGAAGGCGGGCCAGAGGCCGTTGTATACGAAATGCAGGTGGCCGGCGTGGAAGCCTCTGTGGTAGGAATAGCCTATCTGGGTCTCTGCGGTGCCGAGCAGGTTCTGCATGAGGATGGTCGCTCCGGGGGCGGCGAGCTGGTAGTAATGCTCGTAACTGAGGTTCATAATGCGGTCTACGCTGAAGTAGAGCGGGGCCCAGGAGTGGATATGGAAGAAGTCGGCAGTCTTGCTGAAGTGCTTCGGCTGGATGGCTTCGATGGAGTCTTTCAGCAGCGCCTGCTCTTCCTGCGTCATCGGGGTGACGTGGGAGGCCGCCATGTCTGCGAAGTATTCGGCGAAGTAGAACTTGTACGGCTCGTCCATCGAGGCTTTGGTGTTGACCAGCGAGTCGGCTGGGGTGCGCACCGGATGGTAGCCCTTGTTGTCGTAGTATGTGTAGTAGAGCATATTCTTCTCGTCGTCATAATAGGGCGAGAATGCTCCGTAGGGCACGTTGGTCAGTTTGGTTACGGCGCCGGTCGCGGGGGAGTAGCTGTAAAGGTTCGTGACTCCGTCGAGGTCGGTCTGGAAGACTATCTCGTCTCCGTAGTTGCTGAGGTTGAGTATGGTGCGGGTCTGATAGGGGATCTCACAGCGCCATGCGTCTACTCCCTTGCCGAGGGACATGTCCTGGAAATTGATGGAATACAGGCCCCACCCTTCGTCTGTCACCACGCCGGCGTACATGTTGTCGCCCACCCATACGGTATGTTTGATCTGGCCGTTGTCCGGGGCTCTTACAGTTGCTATCTTGTGGCCGTCAGTGCGGTTGATGATGACGAGGTTGGACCCTCCTTCCAGGGGATATTCGGTCACAGAGATCATGTTTCCGTCGTATGTGACGGCGGGGTTGTAATAGCGGGTGTCGTGGGTGATGTTGCGCACCTTGCCGGTGTTGACGTCGTATTCGCGGATTATGGAGTTGTCCTTGAGTTCCCAGCGTGCGTCGGGGATTATCTCGCTCCACATCAGGCTATGGTCGGACGAGGCTTTGAGCTGGCTGACGCGGCCGGATGCGGCGAAGGGGCGCAGCAGCTTCTCGTTGCCGTCGGCGTCGATGCTGATAAGCTGGCTGTAGTCTTCATAACCGGCTTTCACCACGTAGATTTTGCCGTCCGGGAGCGCTATGGGAGAGTGGTATGTGGTGTAGTAGTTGTTGGGATTGTTGCTCAGCCATTCGGTGTAGTTCACAGGGCCCCTCTGCTCCAGGTCCTGACGGAAATACTCGCGGAACAGCTTGATGCCTGAGCGGAAATGCTTGCGGGCAGTGTTGTTGGAGTAGCGCATGAAGGCCACGTTGTAGATACCGAGGTTCCACACTTCGTGGGTCCACGCTTTAAGTATCTCGCCGGGATAGTAGTAGTTGTCGCTGTAGTACATCGCCGTGCTGTGCATCAGGTAGCCGAGGGTGTACTTGTTGGGGGCGTAGTTGCGGTACGAGCCGTAGCGCCAGTTGTCGTAACTGCGGTTCTCGCCTTCCATTATGGAGGCTTTGATGTCCATAAGGAAGTCCGGGTCGCGGCCGCGGCCGGTGTTGCTGAAGTTGGTCTCGTTTTGCACTGCGTCTCCTTCGAGGAACCAGCCGGAAGGGTACATGCCGACGCCCAGGCCTGAGGACTGTTCGCCCAGGATGTACGACAGGAACTTGAAGAAGCCTGTGGTGTAGTGGGTCATCTGGTCGATGTGGCGGGCTTCGTGCAGCGACAGCTGGGTCTCCCAGCTCTGGGCGTAGCCTCCCTTGAATTCAGGGGTTGACAGGATGTCGACTCTCTTGGGGGCCCAGACGACGGTGCCGTTGCTGATGGAGGTGTAGGGGTGCAGCACGATGGGGATGTTGACCATCTCGACGCCCATGCCTTCGTTGGTGAGTTTGCGGTTGCGCTCGAAGTTGTAGAGGTAGACTCTGGCCACGGAGTCCATGTAGTTGGGGTAGACGATGCTGAAGTTGGCCGACTTCATTTTGTTCCACTGCACGAATGAGGGGTCGCTGCCGATGGTGTAGTACTGCGCCATGGCCTGACGGCACGGGGCAAGGGCCGTCAGCAGGATAATGGCTGCTGCTATCTTCGCAAGTCTGTGGAACGTCTTCTTCATGTGCGCATGTGCGTGCAAACCGCAAAAATACGAAATTTCTTGTAGCGAGGAAAACAATCGAAGGCGATACAGGCAATTGCATAATAAAGATATTCTTCTTATATTGAAGAAAATTACGCACATACCATGACTTTTACCATGATTATTGAGCTGCTGATTGTTCTGGCAGCGCTATACGTTGGATCCCGCTACGGATCCCTGGCCCTCGGAGCTATCTCCGGCATCGGCTTGGCAATTCTGGTTTTCG
Organism: Bacteroidales bacterium; assembly: GCA_017617655.1. GTDB lineage: Bacteria > Bacteroidota > Bacteroidia > Bacteroidales > UBA932 > Equibacterium. Next base: position 5,026 of record JAFZVU010000013.1, on the reverse strand, counting down.
GCTTCGGTCTCAAGCCCGGCACTCCGCCCACCGACGTTATCTACATAATCATCGCAGCCGTTACCTGCGCTGGCACCCTGCAGGCTTCAGGCGGCATGGACTGGATGATTCAGATAGCAGAAAAGATGCTTCGCAAGCATCCTGACCACATCACGTTCCTCGGCCCGCTGGTGACCTTTTTCCTCACCGTGCTGGTGGGAACCGGCCACGTGGTATATACCGTGATGCCGATCATCTGCGATATCTCCCTCAAGAAAAATATCCGTCCCGAACGCCCTTGCGGCGTGTCCTCCATCGCATCGCAGGTGGGTATCACATGCTCGCCCATCGCAGCAGCGGTCGTGGCGTTCGTGACCATCTCCAATGCCAATGGATATATGGTCACCATACCGCAGGTGCTGATGGTCACCATCCCGGCTTGCCTCTGCGGCCTGATGTGCGCTGCCGCCGCTTCTTTCAAGCGGGGTAAAGATCTTGACAAGGATCATGAATTCCTCAGCCGTAAAGCCGATGCCGAACAGTACCAATACATGTACGGCAATACAGCCACAACCCTTAACAAGGTCATCACCAAAGAGGCGAAGGCTTCTGTGTTCGTGTTCCTGGGTTCGCTGCTGGTCATCGTCGGCTTTGCCTTCTGCCAGATGTTCCACACTGCTGACGGACGGACAGTGGCCGAGGCGATTTCGCTGCCCAAGATGAACATCTGCATCCAGATCATCATGTTGATGGCTGCCGCATGCAACATTATGTTCTGCAAGGCCTCTCCCAAGAAGGCAGTGTCCGGCGCTGTCTGGCAGAGCGGAATGGTGGCTGTTGTCGCCATCTACGGCATAGCGTGGCTGGCCGACACGTATTTCGGCAATTACATGGATCAGATGAAGGAGATGCTCTCCGGCCTGGTTTCCAATTATCCCTGGGCCATCGCATTCGTGTTTTTCGTAGTGTCGGTGCTTATCAATTCGCAGGGCGCGGTTGTGGTGGCCATGCTGCCGCTGGCCTATGAACTTGGCATCGCCGGACCGGTACTGCTGGGCGTTCTTCCCAGCGTGTACGGGTATTTCTTCATTCCCAACTACCCTTCAGACATCGCCACGGTCAACTTTGACCGCAGCGGCACGACTGTCATCGGAAAATACCTGCTCAACCACAGTTTCATGATGCCGGGCCTGATTTGCGTCGGTGTATCCACCATCATTGGTTACCTGCTGACCAATGTAGTGTTTGCCGGCTATTTCGCAAGTTTCATTCGCTGAGTTATATCAGAAACGCACGTAATACTCGAACCAGATTTCGTTGAACTTCTGGCCGGTGGGCTTGTTGTCGTTGTAGCGGTATTCAAGCTGAAACATCAGGTTCTTGTGGAGGCGGAACTGGGGAGCGATAGAATAGATGACGGATTGACTGTCCGTATTGGCGTTGTCACGATACGCATCATATTTGAGGAATATCTTAAACCAGTCGACCACGGGCACACCGACAGTTGCATAGTATGCATCTGCGATACCGGAATCGGTTGCAGTTGGATATAACTTGCCGGTCGACGGGTCGATTGAAGAAGCCTTATATCCCTTTGAGTGGACATATTCGGCCCTGGCAGACCAGTTGTTGTGTTCGTACTTTGCGCCGAAGGCATAACGCTTGCGGTCGACCGTTACCTTGCCGTCCGACCAGTCACCGTCCCATGCAAAAGCGCCTATATAGAGATCTTTTATCGGTTGAATCTGGATTGTTCCGATAATGTCTTTCCTGGCATTATTGTCGGCCCTGTTGATACCGTTACCGTTATATAAGCCCAGCTGGTAGTGGATAAGCCTATGCTGGTCCTCTCCCACAGGGAACAGGTCTCCTTGTATTTGAATGCCCAAGTCACGTCCTCCCATGGAAGCCTCGCCGCAGCGGTCCCCCATTCCGGCCAACTTCTTGATGGCCTGGGAGTAATCACCGACGCCCACGTCCCAGGGATTCATGGGGTTCTCAAAGGTGAAGGCACGCTTGAATTCACCCATCTTGATGCTGAATTCCTTGTATCTGGCCCATTCCAAATAAAAATCCTTGACGTGCGGGGTACCGTTGATTTCAAACTGAATACGATAATTGAAATCGCGCAGGACGGTTCCGTCGACATAAGTACGGATAAGCCGTACGCCCAGGCCCGGGCCGTTGTTTGCGCCTTCTTGGCTTGAATACTTGTATGACCCGATGATAAAGGCACCGAATTTAGGCTTGCTCGCAAAATCCGTCAACTTATAGCCATATTGGGGAGAAAAATCCTCTTCCTCTTGGGCGAATGCGGCGAATGACAGCAACAAAGAGCCAATCAATAATAAAAAACTCTTCATCTTCATTGGAAATAGTATAAATGGCAGACAATCAATGTACCATTACAAATATACGACATTCAGTTTATTTCACCATAGGTCGGGGAAATGGTCTCACTATTTGCCGGAACACCCCACTCTGAACAAAAATACCTAAATTTGTGACAATGGAAGTCCGTGAAAAAGTCGAATATCTGCCCCATTCCCCCGGGGTCTACCGCTTTCTGAACGAGGAAGGGACGGTGATCTACGTGGGTAAGGCCAAGGATCTGAAGCGCCGCGTGTCGCAGTACTTCCGCCCGCCGGAGTCGCTGGACCGCAAGACCCGCGCCATGGTCAGCAAGATCGCCGACCTGATGCACACCGTCGTTGCCTCCGAAGAAGACGCCTTCCTGCTGGAAAACAACCTCATCAAGGAGCTCCAGCCCCGCTACAACATCCTTCTGAAAGACGGCAAGACATATCCCTGGATATGCATCAAGAACGAGCCTTTCCCGAGGGTGTTCCTGACCCGGCGTTTCGTCAAGGACGGGTCGCGCTACTTCGGACCGTACAGCTCCGCCACCTACGCCCATTCGCTGCTGGAACTATTCGGCGCCCTCTACCAGCTGCGCGACTGCAAGCTGGCCCTCACGCCTGAAGCCGTCGCCGCCGGCAAGTTCAAGAAATGCCTCAACGCCCATCTCGGCAAATGCGCCGCGCCCTGCGTCGGGCAGATCTCAGAGGAGGAGTACGGCCGGCAGATCGAGGCCATCACCGCAATCCTGAAGGGCGGAGTGGCCCAGATAATCCGTGAGAACAAGCAGGCGATGGAGCAGGCAGCCGCCGAGCTGCGCTTCGAAGACGCCAATGTCTACAAGCAGAGAGTCCAGCTGCTCGAGCGTCACTATGCCAAGAGCCTGGTAGTAAGCGCCAGCATCGACGAGCTCGATGTCTTCTCGATGATAGAGGAGGGCGGCGACGCATTCTGCAACTTCATGAGAGTGAAAGGCGGCTGCATAGTGCAGTCCTTCAGCATGGAACTCAAGAGCCGCATCGAAGAGAGCCCCGAGCAGTTCCTGGGCACCTTCATGGCCGAGATGGTCAGCCGCTTCGGCGAACTGTCCAAAGAAGTGCTGGTGCCGTTCCTGCCGGAAGGTGACTTCGGCGACCGAAACATCCATATTCCCCTGAAGGGCGAGAAAGCCGCGCTGATGGAGCTCAGCCGCCGCAACGCCGCCGCCATGAAGACCGACAAGTTGAAGCAGGAAGAGCATCTGCACCCCGAGGAGCATCAGCAGAGGCTGGTGGCAGTGCTGCAGAAGGACCTCGAGATGGCTGTCCCGCCGCGCCACATGGAATGCTTCGACAACTCCAACATACAGGGTACCAACCCCGTGGCGTCCTGCGTGGTGTTCCGCGACTGCAAGCCCAGCAAAAAGGAGTACCGCCACTTCAAGATAAAGACAGTGGTCGGCGCCAATGACTTTGCTTCGATGAAGGAAGTGCTGAACCGCCGCTACTCCCGCATGCTGGCCGAGGGCGAACCGCTGCCCGACCTGATAGTGGTGGACGGAGGTAAGGGCCAGCTGCACAGCGCGCTCGAGGCTCTGCAGGAGCTGGGCATCGAAGACCGCATCAAGATAGTCGGTCTGGCCAAGCGTCTGGAGGAAATAATAATCCCCGACGACCCGCACCCGCTCTTCCTCGACCGCAACTCAAGCTCCCTGAAGGTGCTGATGCACATCCGCGACGAGGCGCACCGCTTCGGCATCACCTTCCACCGCAGCCTGCGCAGCAAAGGGCAGATCCACAGCGAGCTGCTCGACATCGAAGGGGTCGGCGAGGCCACCGAAGCCAAGCTCATCCGCCGCTTCCGCAGCGTGGCCAGGGTCAAGAAAGCTTCGCTGGAGGAGCTGGTTTCCGCCGTCGGCAAGAAACAGGCAGAAATAATCTATAAACATTATAATCCCACATTACTATGAAACGCTTTTTGATCGTTGCTCTGGCGCTGGTTGCAAGCGCCGCTCTTCACGCGCAGAATCAGCCGATAGACTATATGCATTACGACTGGGCCCAGATGGGCCGCTACGTCGACGCCAACAAGGCTGTCGAGAGCAAGGCCATAGATGTAGTGTTCTACGGCAACTCCATCACCGAGAACTGGGCCCGCATGCGCCCCGAATTCTTCGAGAAGAACGGCTTCGTGGGCCGCGGCATCAGCGGTCAGACCACTGTCCGCCTGCTCGCCCGCTTCCGTCAGGACGTCATCGAGCTCAATCCCAGGAGGGTTGTGATCCTGGCCGGCATCAATGACCTGGCCTTCAACGACGGCATCATCCCTATGGAGAACACCCTCGACAATATCCAGAGCATGTGCGAGCTCGCCCAGCTGCATGGCATCAAAGTGTATCTGTGCTCTGTGCTGCCCTGCAACCGCTTCTTCTGGCGCCCCGAGGCCGGCGACCGCTCTGCCGATGTGGTGGTGCTGAACCGCATGCTGCGTGACTACGCCAATGCCGCCGGTATCGTCTATGTCAACTACTTCCCCGCCATGGCCAACGGCAACAACGTCATGAAGGACGGCTACTCGATGGACGGCTGCCACCCCACCGTCGAGGGCTACGAAGTGATGGAGTCCATCATCCTCGATTATCTGGGTAGGTAGTTCCGGCTATTTGATGAAACCAAGTGCTCCCGCCGTCCGCATTTCAGGGACGGCGGGA
>JAFZVU010000002.1 GCA_017617655.1 Bacteroidales bacterium | reverse complement strand
AGGTGTACTGGGAGAAGGTGCGCAAGTCCGCGAAGGCGGAGATCGCCCTGCGCCGCATCCTGAAGGACGAGGGCGCCACCGCTTTTACCACCAACTTCGACGACCTCGGCGACGCCGACATCAACGCTCCGGATTTCTGCGGCTTCGACCAGATCCCCGGCCTGGCTTCACAGCGCCTGATGGCCGAAGGTTACGGTTTCGGCGCCGAAGGCGACTGGAAGACTGCATGCCTCGTACGCACCCTCTGGGTGATGCAGCAGGGCCTGCCCACCGGCTGCTCGTTCCTCGAGGACTACACCCTCAACTTCGCCGGCGACCGCTCATCTTGCCTGCAGAGCCACATGCTCGAGATCTGCCCGCTCATCGCAGTGGAAGACAAACCCAAGCTGGAAGTTCATTTCCTCGGCATCGGCATCCGCAAGCAGCAGACCGCTCGTCTGGTGTTCACCTCAAAGACAGGCCCCGGCATCAAGGCCACTATCGTGGATCTCGGCAACCGCTTCCGCCTCATCTCACAGGCTGTTGAGTGCATCAAGCCGAAGCCCATGCCTCATCTGCCAGTTGCCAGCGCCCTCTGGATCCCCCAGCCCACCTTCGAAATCGGTGCAGGCGCATGGATCCTGGCCGGCGGTACCCACCACAGCGCCTTCTCTTACGACATCGACGAGGAGTACTGGGATGATTTCGCAGAGATGACCGGCATCGAGTACGTCCGCATCAACAAGCAGACAAACATTGCCGACTTCAAGCAGAATCTGCGCAACAACGAGGTATATTACATGCTCAACAAAGCCCTGATGTAATATGGACGCAAGAAGAACCATCGAATCCGGAAAAGCCGTCCTCGGCATCGAGTTCGGCTCGACCCGCATCAAGGCCGTCCTGGTCGACGAGGACCATGTTCCTATCGCCCAGGGAAGCCATGAGTGGGAGAACCAGCTGGTAGACGGTCTGTGGACCTACAGCAACGAGACTATCTGGTTCGGCCTGCAGAATTGCTACGCCGACCTGCGTAATAACGTCCGCAAACGTTATGATGTGGAAATAGAGCATCTGGCCGCCATCGGCATCAGCGCTATGATGCACGGCTACATGCCCTTCGACAAGGACGGCCACCTCATGGTCCCCTTCCGCACCTGGCGCAACACCAATACCGGCGAAGCGGCCGAAGCCCTTTCCAAGCTGTTCGTATACAACATTCCTCTGCGCTGGAGCATCTCACACCTCTATCAGGCCATCCTGAACAAGGAGGAGCATGTGGCGAAGGTAAGCTATCTGACCACTCTTGCCGGCTACATCCACTGGAAACTCACCGGCGAGAAGGTTCTCGGAGTCGGAGACGCTTCCGGAATGATCCCTGTCGACCCCGAGACCGGTCTTTACAGGACAGACATGATCGAGAAATTCGACAACCTCATCGCTCCTTACGGATTCAAGTGGAAACTTGAAGACATCCTTCCCAAGGTGCTGAATGCCGGACAGCCTGCCGGCCGCCTGACCGAGACTGGCGCAAAGCGCCTGGATGTATCAGGTAACCTCAAGGCCGGAGTTCCCCTCTGTCCTCCCGAAGGAGATGCCGGAACAGGCATGGTCGCTACCAACGCAGTAAGGCCCCGCACGGGTAATGTATCAGCCGGTACTTCTTCATTCTCTATGATCGTACTGGAGAAGGAGCTGTCAAAGCCGAACGAGATGATCGACATGGTCACCACCCCGGACGGCAAACTCGTCGCCATGGTCCACTGCAACAACTGCACGTCAGACCTCAACGGCTGGGTCGGCCTTTTCAAGGAGTATGAAGAGCTCATGGGTGTGCCCATTGACATGAACAAGATCTACCAGCGCCTGTTCGACGCCGCCGACAAGGGCGACGCCGACTGCGGCGGTCTCGTCTCTTTCAACTATATCTCGGGAGAGCCTGTCACCGGCTTTGCCGATGGCCGTCCTCTCTTCGTCCGTTCGGCTGGCGACAGTTTCACTCTGGCCAACTTCATGCGCAGCGTGCTGTATGCCACCGTGGGCGTACTCAAGATCGGCAATGACGTCCTCCTGAAGGAAGAGAAAGTCAAGGTTGACCGCATCACCGGCCACGGCGGACTGTTCAAAGTCAAAGGTGTAGGTCAGCGTGTCCTTGCCGCCGCCCTCAACTCTCCCATCTCCGTAATGGAGACGGCCGGCGAAGGCGGAGCGTGGGGTATCGCCATCCTCGCATCCTATCTGGTCAACAATCCCGGCGGCGCATCCCTCCCGGACTTCCTGGACAAGATGGTCTTCGCCGGCAATACCGGCACCGAGGTCGCTCCCACTCCGGAAGATGTTGCAGGATTCGAGGCCTATCTGAACAATTACAAGTCATGCCTCGCAATTGAGCGGGCAGCCGTGCAGCACAAGAAATAAGTGCTTTAATAGAGCCCGACGTTGTCGAGCGCGATGCAGGCCTTAGAGGCCGTGATGTTGACCCGGATGGCAGTCGTTGTCACCGGGTCAAATCTTAATATGCGCTTGTGGCCGATGGTGGTCTGGCTGTCGATGGTCTCCCACTGGCCGTCTTTCAAGGCTTCTATGCTGAAGGCCTGCACCCTCTGGCCGAGGGCTATGTGCTCCTGCAGCACGATGCGGCTGACTGTAACTGGCTTGCGGAGGCTTGCTGTAATGGAAGCTTCGGTTACACCGTCGTCTGTGGCCCAGTAGCCGCTGCCGGCCACCTGCGAAGCGGCGAAGCGGCGCGAGCTTCCGCGGACGTTGCTGGCCTCGAAACGCGCCTGCGCGGCGAGGTTGTGAGCGAATTCCTCTTCGAGGGCCTCGCCGAAAGCGATCAGGTTTGCGGAATCCGTGGGATGTATCAGACCTCTGCGGTCCGGCGGCACATTGAGAATCAAGTTTCCGTTCCGTCCTATAGAATTATAGTATATGTCCATCAGCTGGTCGACGCTTTTGACGCGGTCGTCTTCCTTCTCGTGGTAGAACCAGCCGGGGCGGATCGACACGTCCACTTCTGCCGGCAGCCAGTCGGTGCCGTCTTCCTGGCCGTGGTTCAGGGCGTAGGTGTCGGCATGCCCAGGCGCGAATTCAGCCTTGCGCAGAATGCACCAGTTGGTCTCGCCTGCAAAGCCGGCCTCGTTGCCCACCCAGCGGCAGTCGGGACCTCCGTCGGAGAACATCACCGCTCCCGGCTGCAGTTTGCGGACTATCTCCCAGGTTAAGGGCCAGTCGTAGTAGGTCAGATTGTCTATATGGCGGCGCTCGTCCGCTCCGCCGTACCATCCGGTGCCGCCGTTAGCCCCGTCGAACCACACCTCGAAGATGTCGCCGTAGTTCGTAAGGAGCTCTGTCAGCTGGTTGCGGTAGTAGTCGATGTAGGCCGGTGTGCCGTAGTCGGGATGGTTGCGGTCCCAGGGGGAGAGGTAGACGCCGAACTTGAGGCCGTACTCCCGGCAGGCGTCGCTAACCTCGAGGACAAGGTCGCGGCCGTAAGGGGAGTTCATTATGTTGTGCTCCGTATATTTCGTGTCCCAGAGGCAGAAGCCGTCGTGGTGCTTCGCGGTCAGGACTATGCCCTTGAATCCCGCGCGGCTGACAATGTCCGCCCACTGGCGCGGGTCGCAGGCCGTCGGGTTGAAGATCTGCTCGCTCTCGTCGCCATAGCCCCACTCCAGGTCGGTGAAAGTGTTCGTAGTGAAATGGATGAAGACATAACGCTCCAGCTCGTGCCATGCCAGCTGCCGCTCGCTCGGCACCGGCCCGCACGGTGCAGGTTCCGGAACCCTAATACAAGCTGTGAGAAGTAATAGAACTAAAGAGAGCTTTTTCATAGTGCCAGTTTTATACAAATATACAAAAACAAGAAAAGGGCTGATCCGTTATGGCGAACCAACCCTATCCCTGACCTAAACTAAAACTATGATAAACTTCGATGTGAAAATAAGCAAACACTGTGCCACAATTTGTCACAAGAACACAAAAACTTAAAATTTTAATTATGACATTTTGACTCCTTTATTTATTAAATATTACCTTTGTGTAGCTTACAATCGGCAACAATCGTCAAAAAGAAAAGCAATTCCACCAAATATTGCGAAGCACTTATCCCGAATATCGAAAACTCCATATACAATGATCAAGAAACTTTCGCTTCTTCTGCTTTCCCTGCTTTTCCTGCAGGGAGCCGAAGCCTTGTATGCTCAAGGTTCTCTCTCATCTCCAAGCGCCGGTTCGCTGGGTTTCCGTCTGGACGGCGGAGTCCAATATGCCGTGGGCGCAGGACAAGCCAAGGGTCCGACAGCTGTGCAGCCTATGGGCGGCGTAGGAGTGTTCTACTACATCAGCCCCCGTTTCCGCGCAGGTCTGGACTACAACTATTCGCGTATGATCAGGGAGACGTCGAACGGCACCCTGTCCAAACTTCCTGACGGAGGAGTAGCAGGAGATGTCTACCGCGACCAGAAGACTCACTTCCACAGCCTGAGCGCGACAGGAGAATATAATCTTCTGGCGGAGGGCCCTGTTTCTTTATACGCGGGCGCGGGCGTGGGCGCTATAATAGCCGCCGGCAAAGTCTACACCCTCGGCGTTAAAAACGAAATCAAACCCGGGGGAGCGGGCAACTCCATCCAGATTACGGGCCACAACGAAAGCCACAGTTTCGTCTCCCCGTTCATCCCCGTTTCGTTTACGCTCGAATATGAATTCCTGCCGCAAGTAGCCGTGTGCTTCGAAGCCGGATACCGCTTCGTCATCGCCGGCAAGAACGAATTCTCTCCCAACGGCCAGGCATTCGGCCTGCTGGGCCTGCGGTTCAACCTGTAAAAATTATATCCATGAACATATCAATGATACAACGGATAAGAGCCTGGCATGCGAGCCTGCTTCTGCTTTTGCTTCCGTTTGCGACGCTGATTTTCACAGCGTGCGACGAAGGCCATCCGGAGTTCGGTTTTTCTATGGAAGCGGACTACAGCGAAGTCATCAAAGCCATCAAAGACTCGGACAAGTCTCTATCCGACCGGGTGGCACTGATCGAGGCTGCGGTAAACAGCGGCCTTGCAGAGAGCAGCTCCTTGATGGATATGATTAAGGAGGCGCTTGCTTCGATGGAAGGCACGATTGAAGAAAAGCTGGCCGCAGTTGAAGCTGCAATGGCAGAGCAGACCACAGCTCTGGAGACAAAATTGGCGCTGGTTGAGGCTGCCGTAGCAGCCGGCCTGGCCAACAGTAGTGACCAACAGGAGCTGCTGAATCAAGCCGTTGCTGCGCTGAGCGGCTCCTTCGACGAGAAGCTCGCCGAAATAGAATCAGCCATCCAGGACAAGTCTACAGGCTTGGAAACGAAACTCGGCCTGGTGGAGGCTGCGGTGCAGGAAGGTTTCGCTGACAGAGTCAAGGCACAAGCTATGATCGCAGAGGCACTCAAGTCGATGGGCGGAACGCTGGAAGAGAGCCTTGAGGCTGTCGAAGATGCCCTCTCAAGCCAGACAGTTGAACTGTCAGCCAAAATGGCTCTGATCGAGACAGCCCTCAGCGAAGGCTTTGCCGCTGACTCAACTCAAAACGCCCTGATAAAGACCGCCATCAATTCACTTGGCGGGACTGTGGACGAAAAAGTCAAAGCCATCGGAAATGCCGTCAAGAGCCAGTCCACCAGCCTTGAAGCGAAACTGGCCCTGATTGATGCGGCTCTTGACATTACAGGCACCTCACAGTTGATGAATCTTGTCAAGGAAGCTGTAGCAGCTCTCCAGGGCACTGAAGAGCAAAAGCTCGATGCCATAAAGGATGCCATATCTGGCCAGACGACGAGCCTTGAGGCGAAACTTGGCACCATCTCCGCCGCATTGTCTCAAGGTTTCCTCGATGCGAAGGATGCTATTGATGATGTCGAGACGGCTCTTCAAACGACCCTGGGAAGTCTTGGCCAGAGTCTTAGTACGGTCAAGAACGACATCATTACCCAGCTCACAGCCACCTCGGCCAAATTGACTACCAATGAACTTGCCGGCGCACTGACAAACATAGTGAACGCCATCGACAGCAAGTCCCAGACTGCTGACCAACAGCTTGCGGCCATCCAGCAAGCCATTTCCGGTCTGATGGCATCGTTGAGCCCCGATTTCAGTCTGAGTTACGTGGGCTCCACTCCGGAAATCACTGTTACCACCGAACAGACTTTCAACATAGTTTTGAAAGTCGATCCCGAAGATGTGACGCTCGTCAAAGACAGCCTGCTGATTGAAAGCGTTTCAAGTAAGGTATTCTATAGAGTTGGCACCACATCCGGCGAAGAGCCTGAACCTTTCGTCGTCACTTCGCTTGAAGCAGATCCGAATACGAAAGGTCAGTATGTCGCAACGGTCTCTGCACATTCTTCCGGCCTGATATGGGAGGAAGCAACCCTGGCCTTCGTCTATAAACTCGGGTTGCCGGGCCATCCGAAACAGTATACGACTAAACCTTTCCAGGCCACTCTGCTGCCGCGCCCCGCCAATTCACTCAAGGGTTCTTACTACCCCAACGCCTCGTTCCAGATGCGCGATACCTTCCTCGTTCTAGGCAACAAAACAATCCTGGATACTATGGGTAATATTTTCTATGGTTTGGGAAGTACTGATTTCAAGACAGAAAAAGGAGATGAGACCAGGACCTATACGGCGGCCCAACTTAATTCTGTCACCTTCGAACCGACAGACCCGACCACTGCAGCTTCTGTTTTTACCATCTTTGACAAAAACAAGCATTTCGTACGCTTCTATCCCGATACGACGGGCAACCTGACTTGGAGAGACTTCAAAAGCAAATTCGCGGACGATGCCGAGCATCAGAATGTGTCCGGCAAGCTGGTCCTGACCGACAACCAGGGTGCCATAGACTACATCAGCCTCTCTATGAATTGGTATGTGACCTGGCCCTTGGTCTACGAGATTTCAGACTCCGGGCAGGACACCCTGAGACCCAGCCATTTCGATTTTAACGGCAAGACGTATGTCCGTCATTATCCGCAGATTTGGGACAAGCTTAAGGCGTGGGGGCTGGGCTACTCCGCCATCAAAGCTGCTGGCCTTCAGATTGAGAGCGTGACGAGAGGTCGCGGAGATGGATACAAACTCATTCATCTGCGACTGTCGCCCGATTCCCCCACTGCCGACCTGGAGGTAGCGGACGGCATCAAGCCCGCCAAGGGCGACAAATATCAAACGTTAGGTACTTTCCGCCTTCGAGTGCAGCCAAGCGACGTCGACCCTTCTTTCCGGCCGACACAGACTCTCTACAAATACCAAGTTTCGTTAATGGTCAATGAAAATGATACGAATTAATCGCATACTGACAATATTCCTGCTGCTTATGCCGCTGGCACCCCTGCTCATATCCTCCTGCGGCGTCGAGCAGAAGAAGATTGAGATTCCGCTGGAGCTGGACTACAGCGGGCTTCTCGCAGCCATCCGCGATAGCGACAAGTCGTTATCCGACTATCTGACTATGATTGAGAATTCACTGGAGGACGGCCTGACCGACAACCAGGAAGCGATGGCGCTCATCCAGGAACTCATCGCCTCGATGGAAGGATCGATGGAACAGAAACTGGAGGCCATCACCGCTGCTATGAAGCAGCAAACGACAAGTCTTGAGACAAAGCTGGCCCTGATTGAAGAGGCCGTGAACAGTGGCTTTGCAGACAGCGATGCCCAGCAGGAGTTGCTGCAGCAAGCCATCAAGGCTCTGGAAGGGACGATGGAGGAGAAACTTGAGGCCATCGAGGCTGCCGTAAAATCGCAGCAGGCAAGTCTTGAAACCAAGATCGGGCTTATCGAGGCTGCCGTAGCCGGCGGGTTCGCCGACAGTGCTGCAGCTGAGGCTCTTATGTTGGAGGCAATCGAAACTGCCGGCTCTACCCTGGAAGAAAGAGCCGCCAAAGTCGAAGCAGCCATTGAGAACCAGTCTACGGATCTGTCCGCCAAACTGACACTGATCGACGCTGCGGTAGCAGGTGGATTTGCCGGGCAAAAGACCGTCCAGGACCTTGTCCGCAAGGCTGTCAGTTCGCTCGGCGGCACTTTGGCTGAGAGGTTTTCTGCCATCGAAGCTGCCGTAAAAAGCCAGACCGCGAGTCTGGAGGCTAAGCTGGCACTTGTGGAAGCAGCCGCCAATGCAGGAACGGCCTCGGCCGATGCCAAGCTGGGATTGATTCAACAGGCAGTTTCCTCTATGGGAGGGACGATGCAACAGAAACTTGACGCTATTTTGGACGCTGTCGCTGACGACAGTACCACTCTGGATACGAAAGTCGGACTCATCTCTTCTGCGGTTGAGAGTGGATTTCTGTCCAACTCTCAAGCCGTCCAAGCTATGCAAACGGCGCTCAACACAAGCCTTGGCACTCTCGATCAAGATATGACTGCGCTCAAGACTGATGTCTTAAATCAATTGACAACTATTTCTCAGGAAGTGACTCCGACGGAATTGGCCAAGGCATTCCAGGGCATTCTGGGCGCACTCGACAGCCAAGACCAATCTGCAAATGCGATTCTTCCGGCCATCCAGCAGGCCCTCGCTTCGCTGACAGAACAAGTAGGGAACAAACACGTAATGGAGAGTCTGGTCTATATGGGCAATACATCTGAGAGACTCACAGTCTCGTGCGGTAAAGACATAGTTGTCCGTCTTCGCGTCAATCCTTCGGATATGCCCATTGATGTAACCAAGTTGGAGTTGCGGCAGATTGACCGCAATCAGTTCTTCAAGTCCGGAACGGATCGCAGCCAGGCTGTCAAGAACCATTACAATTATTTTGATGTGGAGAAAGACACCAAAGAAGAGGGGCAATATATCGTCACTGTACATACTTTGGTTGATGCAATGTTCCCGTATTGGGATGAAACGTCCCTGATCTTTGACTATAAGGGCAAAGATAAGGATGGCAATAATAAAACATTCAGCACAGATCCTATCCCTGTTGCGATAATGCCCAACCCCAAAGATGGATTGTCCGTCTCGGGGCGCGAAAATACCGCCTCTTTCCTGATGAATGCTACGCTCGGCATCATCTACCAGCCTCTGTTCAGCGTCGTGTTCAGGGACGGGTCGAATACCCGGACCTACACGGCGGAGTTCCTGCAATCGGCCAAGTTCGACCCTACCAGCCAGTTGAAGGTGACGACCATCCTCGACAGGGAGAAACATTTCGTGGGTATCCAACCCGACACCACGAACATGGAGCCGGGAGATGGCTGGCGGCGTTGGGACGACCCTGACCCAAGGTATTACGGAACGCTTCTGCTCCGCGATTCCACCAAAATCAATCACAAGGAACTCTTGGGCAGCCTGGAACTGACCGACCGCTGGGGCGGCAGTTATAGCGCTTCCCTGTCTCACAGCATTGCCTGGTACACTTCTTATGCCGACACCGTGCTGGCCGATCCGACCATCTCCGGTGATGGTAAACTGCAGGCTAACCTGGCGTCGAAAGCGACGGCGCTCGGCCTGAACATGGGCGAACATCCGGGCAGCACCTATTGTGACGTATCCTTCGATTTTGCGTCCGCCAGCGGTGCCTGGCTTTCCGCACAATTCAAACCGTATTCGTGGGATCTCGAAATGCAACTGGATACGTTTCCGTCCGGGTCTCGATTTACCGTGGACGCTGTAATCACTCAGACTGTCCAACCCGATGAGAACGATTCCTCGTTCAGGCCAAAGCAGCGAAAGGCTCGCATCCGAGTCACTTTTACCGTCAAATAAAAAAACGGAGGATATGAAAACACGTAAAATATATCTGTTCTCGCTTCTGGCCCTGCTACTTCCGCTGGCCTTTACTGCATGCGACAGTGCCAATCCGGAGCTCAGCATCAAATTTGACACGAACTACTCCGAGATCATAGAAGCCCTCCGCGACTCCAAACAGTCTCTTGGCGGCAAGATGGCGCTGATAGAAGCTGCGATGCGCAACGGTCTGAATGACAATCAGTCCCTGCTGGCACTCATCCAGGATGCGATTGAATCCATGGATGGTTCGATGGAGGAAAAACTGGCAGCCATCGAGGCTGTGATAAAAGCTCGTACTACGAGCCTTGAAACCAAGCTGGCTCTGGCCGAAGCTGCGGTGAACGAAGGTTTTGCCGACAGTGAAGCCCGGCAGAAGCTGATGCAGGAAGCCTTGGCGTCGCTTAGCGGGACGTTAGACGAAAAGCTGGCTGCCATAGAAGATGTCATGAAATCTCAGAATACGCAGCTGGAGACCAAACTCGGCCTTATTGAAGCAGCTGTCCAAAGCGGCTTTGCCGACCATGCCAAGGCTCAGGCACTGATTGCCGAGGCCTTCTCTGCGATGGACGGCACACTGGAAGAGAAAATGGCGGCTGTTGAAGCCGCAGTAGCAAGCCAAGCTCCAGAACTTTCGGAAAAAATGGCTCTGATCGAGGCGGCTGTAAAAGAAGGTTTTGCCTCCGATTCGACCGGACAGACTCTGATCGAGACGGCCATCCGCTCTCTTAGCGGGACTGCCGAGCAGAAACTGGCCGCAATCCAGAATGCAATGAAAAGCAATACGACCGACCTGGAGACCAAACTAGCCACGATCGAAGGAGCGATTAAAACCAATACTGCTACTGTCGACCAGGCGCTTGACTTGGTCAAACAGGCTGTGGAAAATCTCAACGGCAGTGTTGCCGACAAGATGAACACACTCACTACTGCCATCAGCAGCCAATCTTCAGGTCTTGTAACTAAATTCGCTTCAATCGTTTCGGCGCTGGAGGGCGGCTTTTTGACCTGCACGGGCGCCATTGATTTGTTGCAGACAGCCATCAATACTTCCATAGGCGGTGTTGGCGGTGACATACAGCAACTCAAAACCGATGCGGTCAGCCAGCTTTCGGACATTGCAACCAAACTCACCACCACTGAACTTGCATCTGCATTGACCGACGTCGTGACTGCCATCAACACCCAGACGCAGACTGACGCCGAGACTCTCGCGGCCATCCAGAAAACCATCGAGGGTATTATCGAAGATATGAAACCGATGACCTTCACGCTGACCGTATCATCTCCGTCTTTCGGTTTCAAGACTGCCTGGGCTGCAGGAGACTCGATTTTTGTGTTCTTCTCCAGCGCAGCTGCTCCCAAATACCTCAAGATGGGCTATAACGGCACCGCCTGGGAGTACAAAGAAAAGAAAGGAGCGAAAGATTCAGTAGGAAGTCTGGGCCTCGGCAACGGGGTCAAAGGCACTATGACGGCTGTCTACCTGCCTTTCGGCAGTGACTGCAGTGTTTCATCAAACGGCACGAGCTTCGTCTTCAGCGACACCGAAACCCCCTGGTACTTGACCGCCACTCTTCCTTATACCGTGGAGGACAAGACCATTACCGGTACCTTGGACCTGAAGGTTCCCGACGGCTATGTCCAGTTCTTTTCAGAAGTTGCCTCGAATTACTCAATAACGGTTGGTGAACTCCGCGAACCGAACCTGACCCCGCAAGGCATAGCTTCCATCGCCGCAGACGGTTCTATCGTTCATACTACCATCGCTCACGGCGCTCCGCTCAAGGGTCATCTTATTTATGGCACGACGAAAGGTTTCGTCTTCGGCGGCATCCTCGCAGCCGATGTCCGAAACGTTGATACCAGCTACCATTTCACGCTGGTCACAGGAGGTTGGAAGGGTGACTATTACACGACTTCCCTCTACAGGCCCGGCAACAGCGGCCGTGACCTGGATCTCTACCCGTTCACGACCTGGACACACATCACGGACTACAAGCCTATTGACCTGGGATGCGACGTCCAGGGTTCTAACTATGAATGGTATCGCGTCTACTGGGCCAGCCGCAACCTGGGTGCCACCAGCGAAAATAGGTCCGGTGGGGAAGCCACCTATGGCAACTACTACGCCTGGGGTGAGATCAGCCCGAAAACGGCGTTTTGTTGGAATAATTATCAATGGAGCAATCCTGACAGTACTGGTTGTACCAAATATATATCATCGGACGGTATGTCTTTGTTGCTACCCGAGGACGATGCAGCCTACAGATATCTGGGCGGAATCTGGCAGATACCGCAGAACGGCGAATGGTCTAGGCTGGGCGAAAATACCAATTTCGAGTGGATTTGGTATGATGAGGATACATACGGTTGTGCAGGCTTTAAAGTTACCAGCAAGAAAGCCGGTTACGATGGTCAGGATGGTCCTTCCCTGTTTTTCCCTGCTGCGGGTTATTACGGAACTGCATGGAACGGCCCCGTCTTAGAATATGGCCTGATCGGGAAGGGCAGCTCCAGCTGCTACTGGAGCTCCCATCTTGCTAGTGACGACAGAAAAGCGTTTTATATGAAAAATTGTGGGAGCGGATACGATTCTTATTCACGGTTTTTCGGCCTGCCCATCCGTCCTGTCACATATTAATTTGTTATTGCCATGAACTATCTCAAATATACCCTATTGATTCTCCTGTCAGGCATTCTTCTGACTTTCCAGGCCTGCAACAGCGAGCCGGCGAAAATCGACATCAATCTGGAGCCTGAATACAGCGGTATGCTTGCGGCAATCCGGGGCGTGGACAAATCGCTTTACGATAAGCTGGCGCTCCTTGAAAGCGTTGTGACCGGCGGCATGGCCGACAGCTATGCTGCTCTTGAGATGGTCAAGGAGCTGGTCGCTTCGCTTGACGGGACTATGGAAGAAAAACTCGCTACTCTCGAATCTGCGATGAAGGCTCAGAGTGTGAGTCTGGAGACGAAGATGGCTCTGGTGGAAGAAGCTGTTCGCAGCGGTTTCGCTGACTTCGAGGCGCAGCAGGAATTGCTGCAGCAGGCCATCGCGGCTTTCACCGGAAGTGCTGAGGAAAAGCTCGCTGCCGTGGAAGAGGCTGTGAAAGCCCAGACGGCAAGCATTGAGACTAAACTCGGCCTCATCGAGGCAGCGGTTTCTGCAGGCTTCGCCGACAGTGCCGAGGCTATGGCGCTGATTGCGGAGATTATCGATAATCTCGGCGAAACGCTGGCTGAAAAGATGGCTGCCATCGAAGCTGTCGTAGGTAGCCAGACTGCCGGTTTGGCTTCCAAGCTGGCGATAGTCGAAAGCGCGGCCATGCAAGGTTTCGCATCAGACTCTACACAGCAGGCGCTGATCCGCACGGCACTCAGTTCTCTCAGCGGGACGCTTGGGCAGAAGTATGCGGCCGTCGAAGCGGCTCTCAAGAGCCAGACTACAAGTTTCCCTATCAAACTGGACTTGATTGAGCAAGCCGTGAATACCGGCTTGACCGACAAGCAGAATGCCATACAACTGATCAACGAGGCTCTCGATGCTCTTGGCGGCAGTGTCGACACTAAGATTGCCGCCATCAATTCGGTCATAGCGAGTCAGACGACCGCTCTGGAGACGAAAACCGGGTTGATTGCATCGGCGCTGGAGAATGGTGTCATTGCCGACACGGCAGCAGTCCACGCGCTCCAGAAAGCTCTCGAGACAAGTCTCGGAAATCTGGACAGTTCTGTAACTGGTGATGCCACGACTGCCATTGTCAATGCGATTTCAAACATAGCTGCCAAAGTGACTCCGACCGAGCTGGCCAAGGCCTTCAAGGGCATCACCGACGCCATAGATTCTCATTCCCAGTCTACTGAGGCTATGCTGACCGCTATTCAGAAAGCCGTCAAGGACTTGGAGGAGGCGTTGGTAAAACCGACTATGACACTGACCTATCTCGGCGATCCGTCCTACACGCTCGTGAAAAAGCAGGAAGTTTCCATCCCTCTGAGCGTCATTCCTGAGAAAAGCGTCCT
Organism: Bacteroidales bacterium; assembly: GCA_017617655.1. Classification (GTDB taxonomy): domain Bacteria; phylum Bacteroidota; class Bacteroidia; order Bacteroidales; family UBA932; genus Equibacterium. Next base: position 2,539 of record JAFZVU010000002.1, on the reverse strand, counting down.
TTCCAAGGAAAAGATGCGTATTAACGTCGTCGAGAACAACCAATTCTTCAGCGGTGACGGGACAGAAGCTAATCACTTCTCCATCAAGTCGCTCGAGCCGGATGCGAACACAGAGGGGCAGTATATCGTTACTCTGACTGCTGATGCGACCGATAATGTGTGGGATGAATCCACCCTTCTCTTCGAGTATAACTACGGAACCGACAATGAGCCGCTTTACGCTGCAACGAGTTCGTTCCAAGCTGTGATGATGCCCCCTGCAGATGAGGGACTCAAAATCTGGGTTTATCCATACGCTACGTTCTTGGCAACGGACACGATCTATTTCGCCAGTGAACTAGGCCGACAATTAGTGGATACCCTGGGCGTCATCTACTATGCTTTCAATAAAGTGACTTATACGCAGAAAAACAGCTCCGCTACTCGCACTTACACGGCCGACAACTTGGCGGCAGCTTCTTTCGTTCCGAATTCCGGTATGCCTCCGGTGAAAGCAACGTTCAAAATCAACAAAATCGACGAACTCAACTACTCAAATGCAAGGTATATGTCTTTCTGTCCGGATACGACGGGCAGCCAGGTATGGCGAACCTTCAAGGATATGCCTGAAGCTTTTATGAACGTAAAAGGTAGCATATCCTTGACCGACAAATGGGGAGGAACGGCCAGTGTCCCTGTTGATATAAACTGGGCAAGCCGCCACGAAAAGAATATAACAATCGATCTTCCATATAACAGCCTGTCGATTTATGAGGAAGCAGGCGATTATTGGTATGATTTCGATTTGTATGATGTTTTAGAGACCATGGGCTATTATGAGAATTTGCGGCCCGCATTAGGCAATTACAATTGGCAACACAAAGAGATTCCCTTGACTCAGGCTGATACGGATGAAGGTCGTTCAGAGTTCCCTCAGATCAGAGGTGGTTTTAATATGCATTTGATGCTCGATTTTCTGTACGCTCCCGGCAATAGTTACCGTACACGAGGCTACGTGCGTTTCATAATCAAGCCCGACGACACTAGCAGCGGCTTTGCCCCGACACAACTGCTGATGTCCTATTGCATCACGGTGAACATCACCAATTAATAGTAGCAGGCCGGCACGCCGACTCATTTTCACTCCGCGGTATGAGAACTTGCCTCCAAAGTCTCATACCGCGGAGCGTTTTTCCCCCGAAAAGCCCATTTTCCCTCCTCAGTATGGCTGCGAAGGCAGAGACTCTCATACCGCGGCGAATAACTGGCTCACCCCAGCTGGCTGTGGCATCAGTCTAAAGATTCTGGAATATCATCTTCCATCTGCTCAGAAATGAAATCAAGGCCCCACTTAATATACTCTTCTATCGTGGTCATCATGGTGTCGATAGCCTTGCTATTTATAATCTCTCCCTTATCTAGAGCAATAAAGTCCACATCACTTCTTGTAACAAGTGCAGCAAATATATTTTTCCGGATGTTGGAATAAGATACACGGCCGGGGTTGGAATCCAAATTTTGGCCCACCTGCAAACTTCCGTGTCTGACTAATCCTCAATTTTCTTCCTAAACCCTTGCTGGTTTCATTTTTGTTACCTACATTTGTAGAATGGTTTTGATATGCCCGAACTATTCAGATCATACGGTTTCATCTTCATGTTCTTCTCCCGTTCAACTGGGACGGCGAGGGCTTTGTGATGGAGTATGTGCACAACATCAATCGCTGGTACGAACTGTTCAAGACTGCCGATGAAGACGATAAGTAAGATATGGTTTGACGGCGACTGGATCTACGGTCTGGGTGACGATGGGAAAACCTATCGCCAGTCCGTCCTGTGGTATTCACACCTCAGGAACGCCACCGACGAGCAGCGAGCCAAGTACGAGATCAGCACCATCGGCATCCATTGGCACGACCTGGACGAGGACGTGAGCTTCGAGAGCTTCCTGTATGCCGATGCCGAACCCACCCGCCTGCAGCATTTCTTCCTGACACATCCAGAGATCAACGTGAGCGGATTCGCCCAGAAGTACGGCTTCAGCGCTTCGCTCCTGCGCAGTTACATTAACGGCTTCAAGACGCCATCCGCTGCACGTGAGCAGGAGATTATGAACTGCATTGAGAAACTCGGCAAGGAGTATCTTGCCTTAGCCAGTTAACACGTTGACAGCTATCAAATCATCATACTATACATCTAATGCTCTTCCTCTGTTTAGAGGGTGGGGGTATAATCGATTAATTATCAATACGTTTAATAGTAATAAAGGCGAGTCCGGCCAGGACTTCGCCTGTGTTTCCGTACCCGAAATTCAAACGCACTAATCATATGGACACACAAAACAAAGACTTGTACGAAGCCCCCACAATTACCGTTGTGGAGATGAAACACGAAGGCGTCATCTGCGCCAGCGGGAATGCCACCAAGAATGGTTATGCCTACGATAACGAAGAAAATTGGTAACAGGAGGACAGTGAAATGAGAAACACTTTTACATATATCAGCCTGGCAGCCGCAATAATGGTGGCCGCCTGTTTCACAGCTTGCGAAAAAGTAGAAGT
>JAFZVU010000012.1 GCA_017617655.1 Bacteroidales bacterium | reverse complement strand
TTCGAATGCTTTAGGATCATTCATAGCGAGGTCGGCGAGGACCTTGCGGTTGAGACCGACGTTCTGGGCGTTGAGCTTACCCATGAACTGAGAATAAGTCATACCGTGCTGACGTGCAGCGGCGTTGATACGAGTGATCCACAGTGAGCGGAAATTGCGCTTTTTGGTCTTGCGGTCACGGTAAGCGTAGGTCAGACCTTTCTCGTATGTGTTCTTGGCAACGGTCCATACGTTCCTTCTTGACAGGAAATTACCTTTAGTCTCTTTCAGGACTTTCTTACGGCGTGCTCTTGAAGCAACCGAATTTACACTTCTAGGCATAATTTTGCGTTTTTGAATGTCAGCGCCGGGCTATCCCGGACTTGTCAGCTGTCCACTCGGTTAATAATTAAAAAACTTACTTGACCAGCAGAGTTCTGATTCTCTTGTTGTCTGCAGGGGTGACGATGGCGATGTGGCCGAGGTTCCTTTTCTGCTTGTTGGTCTTCTTGGTGAGAATGTGGCTGTGATAAGCGTGTCTTCTCTTGATCTTGCCGGATCCGGTGAGCGTGAAACGCTTCTTTGAACCGGAATTCGTTTTCATCTTAGGCATTTTCGAATAATTTTATTAGTTAGTCGTTATGTTTCATTTTTTGGAAACAGGACCGATCATCATGATCATCCTCTTTCCTTCGAGCTTGGGCAGCTGCTCTACCTTGCCGTAATCCTCGAGTTCGATGGCGAACCTCAGCAGGAGCTTCTCTCCCTGCTCCGAGAACAGGATCGAACGACCTCTGAAGAAGACATACGCCTTAACTTTGCTGCCTTCCTTGAGGAAGTTGATGGCATGTTTCAACTTGAACTGGAAATCATGCTCATCGGTCTGCGGACCGAACCTGATCTCTTTGATCACGACCTTAGACGCATTTGCCTTCTGCATCTTGGCCTTTTTGCGCTGCTGATACTGGAACTTCTGATAATCAATAATCTTACATACAGGAGGATCCGAATTGGGGGCGATTTCAACCAAATCCAGCTCCTGCTCTTCAGCCATAGCAAGAGCTTCCCTCAACGGGTAAATCCCCTGCTCTACGTTCTCTCCCACGACTCGCACCTGCAGTGCAGTGATTTCTTCGTTGATGCGATTCCTGTCCTCGTTTTTCTTCTGAGGGGCAGAATTCTTTTTCTGTGGTGTGGGTTTGGGCCGTGGCGGCCGATAATTAGAAGTTGCTATTTTGGTATCCTCCTTAATTAAGTTGTTGGTAAATCTCGTCCTTTATCAGTTTCACAAAATCATCTATTTTCATAGTGCCGACGTTCACTCCACCCTGCTTGCGTACTGAGACGGTACCTGCTTCGGCTTCTTTCTCTCCGACTATCAGCAGATACGGGATCCTCTTCATCTCATTTTCGCGTATCTTCTTGCCAATGGTCTCGTTACGGTCGTCTATGGAGGCGCGAATATCGTAATTATTAAACAATTCGCAAACTTTTTTTGCAAAATCGTTGTATTTCTCGCTCAGCGACATAACTACCACTTGGTCAGGGGCAAGCCACAACGGAAGCTTTCCGGCGGTGTGCTCGAGGAGCACTGCCACGAAACGTTCCATAGATCCGAAGGGGGCGCGGTGGATCATCACAGGCCTGCTGCGCTTGTCGTCCTTGTCGATATATTCGAGCTCGAAACGCTCCGGCAGGTTGTAGTCTACCTGGATGGTGCCGAGCTGCCATTTGCGTCCGAGGGCGTCCTTAACCATGAAGTCGAGCTTCGGGCCGTAGAAGGCAGCCTCGCCGGTCTTCACAGTGGTGTTCAGACCCTTCTCAGCAGCAGCCTCGATGATAGCGCTCTCGGCTTTCGCCCAGTTCTCGTCGGTACCTATATATTTCTCCTTGTCTTCGGGGTCACGGAGTGACACCTGCGCCTCGTACTCCTTGAAATCCAGAGTCTTGAAGACGTAGAGGATGATGTCTATAACCTTGCAGAACTCTTCCTTGATCTGGTCGGGACGGCAGAAGAGGTGGGCGTCGTCCTGGGTGAAACCGCGCACACGGGTAAGACCGTGCAGCTCGCCGCTCTGCTCATATCTGTATACGGTGCCGAACTCAGCGAAACGCAGGGGCAGGTCCCTGTATGAACGGGGCTTGCTGCGATAGATCTCGCAGTGGTGAGGGCAGTTCATAGGTTTGAGCAAGTATTCCTCACCCTCCTGCGGAGTGGTGATGGGACGGAACGAATCCGCACCGTAGTGAGCCCAGTGGCCTGAAGTCACGTAGAGCTCCTTGCTTCCGATATGGGGAGTGATGACCGGCAGATAGCCGTATCTCTTCTGGACTTTCTTCAGGAATTCCTGCAGACGGTCGCGCAGGTCGGCGCCTTTCGGCAGCCAGAGAGGAAGGCCCTGCCCCACCCTGTTGGAGAAGGTGAAGAGTTCCAGCTCCTTGCCGAGCTTGCGGTGGTCGCGCTTCTTGGCTTCCTCGAGCAGCACGAGGTATTCGTCGAGCATGCTCTTCTTGGGGAAGGTGATGCCGTAGATGCGGGTGAGCATCTTGTTGTGCTCGTCGCCGCGCCAGTATGCACCAGCTATCGAAGTCAACTTGATGGCCTTGATGACTGAAGTGTCGCGGAGGTGCGGGCCGCGGCAGAGGTCGGTGAACGAACCGTTGGTGTAGAAGCTGATGTGGCCGTCTTCCAGACCTTCGATAAGCTCGCACTTGTACTGGTCGCCCTTCTCGGTGAAGGTCTTCATGGCCTCGGCCTTGGGAACGTCCTTGCGTACGAAATGCTGGCCTTCGCGGGCGAACTCGGTCATCTTGTCCTCGATGGCCTTCAGGTCGGCGTCGGTGATCTGCTTGTCACCCAGGTCTACGTCATAGTAGAAACCATTGTCGATGGCGGGGCCGATACCGAACTTGATGCCGGGATAAAGAGCTTCCAGAGCCTCGGCCATAAGGTGTGAAGAAGAGTGCCAGAAGACCTTCTTGGCCTCCTCGTCTTCCCATTTGTGCAGCTTGAGGGTCGCATCCTCTGTGATAGGGCGTTCCAGGTCTGTTACCGCACCGTTCACTGTGGCGGCCAGAACGTCTGAAGCGAGCCTCGGGCTGATGGACATGGCTATCTGGTAGGCGCTGATACCGTTTTCATATTCTCTTACGCTACCATCCGGAAAAGTTATCTTTATCATAATCTGTCTGTTATTATTCACAATTTGGCTCGCAAAGATAAAAAATAATCCTGATTGTTGATAAGTTATTGTACGCTATGACGCCCTATTTGGTAAATTTGTGTCAGGCAAAGACAAGACAGATGCACATCGGCATTGCAGGAAACATCGGCAGCGGCAAATCCACCCTCACCAGGATGCTGGCGGAGCATTACGGCTGGATTCCCCAATACGAGGCTGTGACATACAACCCCTACCTCGAAGACTATTACAAGGACATCAAGCGCTGGAGCTTCAACCTCGAGGTATACTTCCTGGCTCAGCGCTTCAAGGACCTGCTCGAGATAAGCAAGAGCGACAAGGTGATAATCCAGGACCGCACCATGATGGAAGGCGTGTACATCTTCGTGAAGAACAACCTCAAGCTGGGCAACATCTCTCAGCGCGACTACGACACCTACATGCAGCTGTTCAACATGATGCTTTCCACTGTGAAGCTGCCCGACCTGCTCATCTACCTCAAGTCATCAGTCGCCAGCCTTGTGGCCAAGATCCAGAAGAGGGGCCGCGACTATGAGCAGGGAATGAGCCTTGAATATCTCGGCGGCCTGAACGAGAGCTACGAAGAGTGGATATCCACCTATCCCGGCAATGTAATAACCATCGACGCCGACAACATGGACTTCGAGAACAATCCCGAAGATTTCCGCTACATCACCGACCGCATCGACGCCCTTTTGTTCGGTCTGTTTTAGTTTGTATATTTGTGGACTAATCTCTGCGCGAATATGGAACTGTCTATAGTCATCTCCCTCTACAACGAGAAAGAATCTCTCAAGGAACTTGTGGCCTGGATCCACGAAGCTCTTGCCGGCAAGGTTTCCACCTATGAAATAATAATGGTAGACGACGGCAGCAGCGACGGTTCCTGGGATGTGATCAAGGAGATGTCGGAAGAAGACAAGACCATCCGCGGCATCCGCTTCCGCCGCAACTACGGCAAGTCCGCAGCCCTCTACTGCGGTTTCGAGGCCGCCCAGGGCGACATCGTGGTCACCATGGACGCCGACCTCCAGGACGATCCCACCGAGATTCCGGAGATGATGCGCATGATCCGCGAAGACGATTACGACCTCGTATCAGGCTGGAAGAAAATCCGCCACGACAACAAGCTCACCAAGAATTTGCCCTCGAAGCTTTACAACGCCACCGCCCGCAAGGTCACCGGCATAAAGCTGCACGACATGAACTGCGGTCTGAAAGCCTACCGCAAGGATGTGGTGAAGAACATCGAAGTCTTCGGAGAGATGCACCGTTTCATCCCCTACCTCGCCAAGGAAGCAGGCTTCACAAAGATCGGCGAGAAAGTGGTCCACCACCGCAAGCGCAAATACGGCAAGAGCAAGTTCGGGCTGAACCGCTTCGTCAACGGCTTCCTCGATCTGATGACTATCTGGTTCCTGCAGGTGTTCGGACGCCAGCCCATGCACCTCTTCGGCCTGCTTGGCATCATTAATTTCGTTGCCGGTATCGTCATAGCCATCTGGCTGATCGTGAAAAAGCTGGTTCTCCAGGGCCATGGGCAGGTGTTCCGCGCTGTCACCGACCAGCCGCTGTTCTATCTGGCGTTGCTTGCCGTAGTAATAGGCACGCTCCTCTTCCTCACCGGTTTCCTCGGCGAGATGATTACGCGCAACAGCAGCAACCGCAACACTTACAATATTAAAGAGAGAATCTAAAGGCTATTTGGCTGTCAGCTGCCTGCAGGCCTCGCATATAGCCTCGCTCATGGTCGGGTGAGGGAACACGGTATGTGACAGCTGGTCTGCAGTGACCCCGTTGTCTAGGGCCAGCACCATGCCGCCTATCATCTCACTCACGTTGGCACCCACCAGATGCACACCCAGCAGCCTGCCGTCGTTTGCGTCGCAGATGAGCTTCACGAAGCCATCCTTCTCGCCTGCCGCTACAGCCTTGCCGTTGGCGGCGAACTGGCATTTGCCAACCCTGTACTCTATGCCCTTGGCTATGACCTCGCGTTCACGCAAGCCGGCAGAAGCCACTTCGGGGCTGATATAGGTGCAGGCAGGTATGGTCTCATAGTTGACGGGCTTGTGCTCGTGGCCGGCAATGCCCTCCACGCAGGCTATCGCTTCGGCGCTGGCCACATGGGCGAGCGCGGGGGTAGAAATCACGTCCCCAATGGCATAGATGCCCTCAACGTTGGTCCTGTATGAGGAATCCACCACGATCTTGCGGCGGTTCATCTCCACTCCAACCTGTTCCAGGCCGATAAAATCGGTGTTCGGCACTACGCCGACGGCTGAAAGAACCACTTCGGCCTCAACCTTCTCCTCCCCTTTCTTCGTATTGACAGTGAGGATGCATTTCTCACCCTTCTCCACAGCCTGCACGGCTGAAGAAGTCATCACCTTTATACCCATCTTGCGGAGGTTGCGGCTCACCTGGCCGCTGATATCATCATCTTCCAGAGGCAGCACCCTGTCCATGAATTCTATGATGGTAACCTCCACGCCGAGACAGCGGTAGAAATATGCGAACTCGGTACCTACCGCTCCCGAGCCGATGACTGCCATAGAGGCCGGGATAAAAGGCGGCATGAGAGCCTGGCGCGAGCACCATATCTTCTCTCCGTCTACAGGAGCAAACGGGAGGCTGGTGGGCCTTGCGCCGGTGGCTATGATAGTGTGTTCAGCTTCCAGTACGCTAACCGAACCGTCTGCTGCAGTTACCTCCACCTGCTTCCCGGGGAGGATGCGGCCGCTGCCCTGGATGAGCTGCACACCGGCTTTTTTGAACAGGAATTCTATGCCTTTGCTCATGGTAGCAGCCACTTCGCGGCTGCGGGCGAATATGCGTTCTATGTCGGGCTGCACGTTTTCGGCGGTGAAACCATAAGCCGCGCCTTCGAGGGCATGGTTCATGGTCTGAACACTCTTCAGCAGGGCCTTGGTGGGGATGCAGCCCCAGTTGAGGCACACTCCGCCAAGCGAGGCGCTTTCCACTACTTTCACATCAAAACCGGCTTTCGCTGCTTCCAGCGCAGCCACGTAACCGCCCGGCCCTGAGCCGATGACGATCAGACTATTGTGCGGCCTGTTCTCTTCCATGACAGTTCTTGTATTTCTTTCCGCTTCCACAAGGGCAAGGGTCGTTGCGGCCTACCTTCTTGGCCACCCTGATGGGAGCGTTGCTCTTAGGCTCCGAACTACGGGTGAGCAGGTCGGGACGGCCTGCCTGCATACGGCTCATGTCGGTCTTGCGCTCATGGGCCTCTGTAGCCACTTCTTCAGGTGACTGCATGTCGTTCTTGAGGAAGATGGATGCGCGGAGCAGGAAGGTCAGCACATCCTTGTAGATACCTTCGAGAGATTTTATGAAGAGGTCGAAGCTTTCGGTCTTGTAGATGAGCTTCGGGTCCTTCTGCTCGTATGAAGCGTTCTGGACTGACTGCTTGAGGTCGTCCATGTCGCGCAGATGGATCTTCCAGTACTCGTCTATAACCCTCAGGGTCACGGTCTTCGAGATAGCGCGGGTGAGTTCCTTACCCTTGCTCTCGTATGCCTTGCGCAAATCTACAAGAACGCTCATCACCTTGCGGCCGTCCGTGATGGGAATGGCGATGTTCTGGTAGAACATGCGCTTCTTCTCGTAAACGTAGTTGATGATGGGCCATGCCTGTGCGACTATGGTTTCGTTGCGGCGGTTCTGGGTGTCGATTATGGTATCTTTCAGCTTGTCGGCTATCTCCGTCTTCTTTGCCTTGTCGTAGAATGCCTCGTCGAAGCCGGGCTCTATGGAGAGGGTCTCCATAAGCACCTCAGAGAAGCCCTCGAAGTCAAGGTCGGAGTTCTTGTCGACGAATATGTCGCAGTAGTCGCTGGCCATGTTCATAACGTCCACGTCGATACGCTCTCCGGTGAGGGCGCTGCGGCGCTTGCTGTAAACCACCTCGCGCTGGGAGTTCATCACGTCGTCATACTCCACGAGGTTCTTACGTATGCCGAAGTTGTTCTCCTCAACTTTCTTCTGGGCCCTCTCGATAGAGCTTGAGAGCATCGAGTTCTGGAGGGCTTCGCCTTCGGTGAGACCCATCTTGTCGACTATTCCGGCGATCCTCTCGGAGCCGAACAGACGCATCAGGTCGTCTTCGAGCGATACGTAGAAGATTGAAGAACCGGGGTCTCCCTGACGTCCGGCACGGCCTCGCAGCTGGCGGTCCACACGGCGGCTGTCGTGACGTTCAGTACCTATGATGGCAAGTCCGCCGGCTTGTTTGACTTCAGGGTCAAGCTTGATATCGGTACCACGGCCGGCCATGTTGGTGGCGATGGTGACGGTGCCCGCCTTACCGGCCTGGGCTACGATCTCAGCCTCGCGCGCATGCTGCTTGGCATTCAGCACCTGGTGCTTTATGCCGCGCATCTTGAGCATCCTGCTGAGCAATTCCGATATCTCGACTGAAGTAGTACCCACGAGCACCGGCCTTCCCTGGGCCACGAGCTCCTGGATCTTCGCTATTACAGCGTTGTATTTCTCTTTCTTGGTTCGGTAGATGAGGTCGTCCTCGTCTTTGCGGATCACGGGACGGTTGGTGGGGATTACCACCACATCCAGCTTGTAGATCTCCCAGAACTCGCCGGCTTCCGTCTCGGCGGTACCGGTCATGCCGGCCAGCTTGTGGTACATACGGAAGTAGTTCTGCAGTGTGATGGTCGCGAAGGTCTGGGTGGCAGCCTCGACCTTCACCATTTCCTTGGCCTCCACGGCCTGGTGAAGTCCGTCGCTCCAGCGGCGGCCCTCCATGATACGGCCGGTCTGCTCGTCGACAATCTTGACCTTGCCGTCGATTATGACGTAGTCTACGTCGCGCTCGAACATCGCGTAGGCTTTCAGCAGCTGGTCTACGGTGTGCATGCGCTCGGCCTTGAGAGAGTAGTTGGCGTAAAGCTCGTCTTTCTTCACCCTCTTGCCTTCTGCGTCGAGGCTGGCGTCATGCTCTATCTTGGACACTTCGTCGGCTATCTGCGGCATGAGGAAGAACTCGGCGTCGCCTACTGCCTTGGCCAGTTCCTCGTTACCGTTGTCGGTAAGCTCTACCGTGCGCTGCTGCTCATCTACTGCGAAGTAGAGGTCATTGGTGATTATCCTCTGCTCGATGTCTTTTTCCGTGAAGGCAGCCCTGATAAGTTTCGCCTGAGCCTCCTGGAGTATTACCTTGATACCGGGTTCGCTGAGGTATTTGATGAGGGGCTGATACTTGGGCAGGCCTTTGAAAGCCTTGAGCAGCATAATCTCGCCCTCGTCCTTTATCTTGCCAGCCGCAATGAGCTTGCGGGCTTCGTTGAGGCATTTGTTGACCACCTCGCGCTGGGCCTTGTAGAGCCTTTCAACGTAGGGTTTGAACTCGATGAAAGCCTCGTCACCGCTGCGCTGCACGGGACCGGATATGATCAGAGGGGTACGGGCATCGTCGATCAGCACGGAGTCAACCTCGTCGACTATGGCGTAGTGATGCTTGCGCTGCACCAGGTCGTTGGGGTTGATGGCCATGTTGTCCCTCAGGTAGTCGAAACCGAACTCGTTGTTGGTACCGAAAGTGATGTCGCAGCGGTAAGCTTTCTTGCGGGCCTCGGTGTTGGGCTCGTGCTTGTCGATGCAGTCTACGCTCAGTCCGTGGAATTCATAGAGCGGTCCCATCCACTCGCTGTCTCGTTTGGCCAGATAGTCGTTGACGGTCACCACGTGAACTCCTTTGCCGCCCATGGCGTTCAGGAATACAGGCAGGGTGGCCACGAGGGTCTTACCTTCACCGGTCGCCATCTCGGCAATCTTACCTTGATGGAGCACGATACCGCCGATGAGCTGCACGTCGTAGTGGACCATGTCCCACTTGATCATGTTGCCGCCGGCCATCCAGCTGTTCTGCCATATAGCGTAGTCGCCCTGGACGGTCACGTAGTCTTTTCTGGTGGTGAGCTCGCGGTCGAAGTCGGTGGCGCGGACCTTGATGGTTTCGTTATCGTTGAAACGGCGGGCTGTCGACTTCATTATGGCGAAGGCCTTGGGCAGGGCGTCGTCAAGGGCTTTCTCTATCTCCACGTCTATCTTCTTCACCAGTTCGTCGAGCCTTGTGGCGAGCTCTTCCTTGGTGCGGACGTCGATCTCCACGTCGTCAAGCTGCTGGCGTATCTGAGCAGCCTCCTCTTCTTCTTTTGCCGTACGGGCGGCTATCTGCTGCCTGAGAGCTGCGCTTTCAGCGCGCAGGCCGTCGTCGTCGAGTGCGTCAATGCGGGTATATTCTGCGAGGATCTGGTTCAGAATGGGGGTTATCGCTTTAACGTCCCTCTCTGCCTTCGATCCAAAAAGTTTCTTTAATATGTTCATGTTATATGGTACTATATGTAATCATGCAAAGGTAATCGTTTTTTACAAGCCAAAGAAATAAAGTGCATATCCCGCGACTGCCGCCACGATGCAGTTAATCACTTTGGCCTTGACGAAGCCGGCCTTGTTCTCGGCGAGTAGCGGAAGGGAGCTGTGGCCGTCCTGGCAGATGCTGTTTGCAAGAAGCACTGAGAACGGCACCATCCCGCTTGCAAACAAGGTAACGAACACCAGATGGGGGCCGGAGTCAGGGATTATTCCGACTACCACAGCCAGCAGGATGACCAGCGCCATGTTGTCGTTTATCCATGATTCCAGGTCGAGATACTGCATCCCAGTCCGTATCAGGAGCAGGGCTCCGAAGGTCCAGAGGAAGATGGACAGCGCATGCTTCTTTATGACATGGTTCCACAGGTGCTCCTTCCAGAAGTGCTTGTCCAGAAGATTGTGCCGGTGCTCTTCCATGTCGCTCTCGTGAAGGCTGTACGACACTTCGCAGGCCGCCTTGCCGTCTTTGGATGGCAGCAGGTCTACCAGCAGTCCGACAGCTATGGCTATGACGAACAGCACACCGAACAGGATAAGCGCCTTGCCGGGAAACATCGCCAGCATGACGAAGGCCTCGTCGCCGCTGGATGCAATCATCATAGCCACCAGCGCTCCGAAGGTCAGCATCCTATGGGAATACAGCGACACCGTGGCGAAGCCGCCCACGCAGCCGGGGATGAACCCCATGACGGCGCCAAACAGCACGCGACCGAAGCGGCTGGCATTAAGTTTCGTAAAGAAATGGCCGTGGGAAGCAACGTTGACCAGCTCTATGACAAGCATCATCAAGATCACCAGGGCGGTGATCAGGATGCTTTCGCGCAGTACATCTGCGATTATATGGATCATATCTTGCCCAGGTACTTGTCGATCAGTTCTTCAGCTGCAGAGAACGATTCCAGCTGACCGTCGAGCACGGCCTTCTCGTAATCCGGCATCAAGCTTTCGATGCGTGGATTCTCGTAGAACATGTTCTTGAGGGTCTCGTTTATGCTCTCGTACATCCAGTAACGGGACTGTTCGCGGCGGTGGCGGTCATAGTAGCCGTTATCCCAGACGAGCTTGAAATATTCTTCTATCTTGGCGAGGATGTCGTCCAGGCCGGTCTTGTCGACAGCCGACGAAGTGACTGCCGTAGGCACCCATCCCGATTCTGTGGGCGGGAAGAGATGCAGCGCATTGGCGTAGAGTGCCCGCGCCATGTTGGCCCTGTCTATGTTGGCTCCGTCAGCCTTGGTGATGGCGATGAGGTCCGACATCTCCATGATGCCGCGCTTGATGCCCTGCAGGTCGTCGCCGGCTCCGGAGAGCATCAGCAGCAGGAAGAAATCGCTCATGGAATGCACTGCTGTCTCGCTCTGCCCCACTCCAACCGTCTCGATGAAAATCACGTCATAGCCTGCAGCCTCGCAGAGCAGTATGGTCTCGCGGGTCTTGCGGGCCACGCCGCCGAGGGAGCCTTCGCTCGGGCTGGGACGGATGAAGGCGTGAGGGTCGTTCACCAGAGTCTCCATCCTGGTCTTGTCGCCGAGGATGGAACCTTTGGTCTTCTCGCTGGAAGGGTCGATAGCCAGCACGGCCAGGTTGTGTCCCCTGCTGGTGATATGTGAGCCGAATGCCTCGATGAACGTGCTCTTGCCGACTCCGGGGACACCCGTGATGCCGATGCGCATGGTGCGCTTGCCGGAAGAAATCTTCTGGCAGCGCTGGATTATCTGTCCGGCCACTGCCCTGTGTGACGGGAGCGTGCTCTCAACCAGGGTTATTGCCTGGCTCAGCACCACGCGGTCGCCGCTCAGTATGCCGTCCATGTATTCATCCACCGACTTGATGGCCGGTTTCTTCTTGATGTTGAGATATGGGTTGATTATCGGGGGCTGCTTCACTCCGTCGTTGACGTTGAGAGCCGAATCGCGATTTTCGTAATCCCCGAAGAAGTCTCCTTGCTTGTTAAGATCCATTACTTACTTGACGATGTTAGCTGTAATGAAGAAATTCACCTGCGGCTTGCTGACAGAATTGGTAGTGAGCGTCAGCACGTCGATGGTCTCACCGTCGCCTGTCGATGCGTCGAACGAATAATCTACAGTAGCCGAACCGCCGGGCTTGACGGTCAGGGGCATCCTGGTGAGCACTTTAGTGTTCTTGCCGTCGACGTCGACCTTGTAGACCGACAGATCGCTTGCGCCTGTGTTGAGCACCTTGAAGCTCTTGCGCACTACAGAGCCTGACTTCACCTCTTTAAGTTCATTGTATGTGTTGTCAAGCTTGATAACGGGAGCCCTGTCTATCTGGCGTTTGGTCATGTTGTCGAAGTCGTCGTTGATGGTGGCGTTGAGGGTTACACCGCCTTCCTGACGTTTGCCGTCGGTCGTGAAAGCGACCTTATAGACGGTCTTGCCCCAGTTCTTGGGGCCGACGCCTGTATTGACAACATATTTGACTCTAGCGGATGACCTTGGGGGAATAGGATTGGGCGTGATTGAAACAGTGACAGCCTCGTCGGTTGACACGGCCACCTTTACAGGCTGGTTGGTCATGTTGGCGATCTCGCTGTCCTCACTCTTGCGCCTGCCCTGGTTTATATAGCCCATGCTCACGGTATTGGAGCGCACGGCTACAGGCCCCATCCTGACAGTGTAAAGCTCTTCGAGGCTCTTGGGACGATCGTGCACCTCACCTTTTATCTTAAGGACCACTGGCCTGTTGACTCCGGAGACATAGACCGTGATGGTCTTGTTGAAGGGATAAGGACCCTGGTCGTTGGAATAGGTCACTTCTATTGCCGTGGACTTGCCGGGCTCGATGGGCTTCTTGTCATAGTCGGGAACAGTGCAGCCGCAGCTTGAGACCACATTGTGGATGACTATGGGATTGTTGCTGATATTGGTCATGACAAACTTGCATGACAGAGGGCCGTCGGTGATAAGAACATCGCCGAAGTCATGAGTCTTCGTATCAAAACTTACGACTTTATCTTCAGGTTGGCTCGTATTTTGAGAAAGGGCTGTCACCGAGCAGAACAAGAAGACTGAAATGAGCAATATCGCATTCTTTCTCATGGCTTTCTTCTTTTTTTACAAAGATACGACTTAATCAAAAATTATGCTATATTTGCAATGCATTAACACTTAATTCAAATTACAATGGCTTACAAAATTTCAGAAGACTGTGCAGCATGCGGCACATGTATCGACGAGTGCGCTGTAGGTGCCATTTCAGAAGGCGACATCTACATGATCGATCCCGATCTCTGCGTAGAATGTGGTTCTTGCGCAGCAGTTTGTCCTATGGGTGCTATTTCTAAGGAAGACTAGTAATACCCATTATAACGACAAGAGGCCGGCTTCCCAGCCGGCCTCTTTTTATGTGTCTATCCATACGGGATTAACAGTCAAGCTGCCCGGTGTTATTGCGTGCGTGATTTACAATCGTCTGATAGCGAAAAGAAAAGGCACTCCAGTTGGGGCTGAAGTGCCTTTGAGTTTAGCTCATATCCGCTAAAGCGGCACAATCATTATGTTTGTGACAAAGGTAAGCAATAAAAGCGAAACAGCCGAGATTAACGACGCTTGATTCCTTCCAGAATAGATGATTCTTTCTCTCTTCGAGCCTTCCACTCTTGTAGATATGCCTCGCGGGATGCTTTTCTGTCCTCACGCGCTTGCTGCAGAATCACACCGTTTTTGAGAATTTCAGCCGCAACAGACTCTATTGTTTCTTGGAATATTGCCTTCTTCAGCTGGCATTCCCAGACAATGATGACATACCATCCTTTAGCTTCCAGCTGACGCCAGACTTCCTGATCCCGCTCCTGATTTCTTGCAACCTTTGCCTGCCAGAACTCAGTGTTTGTCTTCGGAACCGTGTAGTATTTGCACCCTTTGTGTCCGTGCCAAAAGCATCCGTGTGTGAAGATAACCGTGCGATACTTGGGGAGAACGATATCTGGAGTCCCTGGAAGGTGTCTGTCGTTTACTCGGTAGCGAAAGCCGTGATGCCATAGTGAATGGCGTAATATAACTTCCGGCTTTGTAGAGGCGGAGTGGATAGCAGCCATGTTCCGATGGCGTTGGTCTGGAGTGTGAACGTCAGGCACTTATAGACTTGTTTGAATATGCAATATTACTTTATTTTTGCGAATCTTTCCAGGCAATATCATTGGTTTTGGTGAATTATCGTAACTTTGAAAAGTTAAATGTGTTGAGTGATGCTTCAAAGCAAAAAGTACCCATATCTGAATTGTATTGATTCACAGGCCTTGTTTGCCCAATGCGAGAAAAGGGGGCAGAAAGATTACCTTTCAGTCCTTACCCAGTATTTGCATAATCGCCAGTTTATGACTGATGAGGTCAAAGAAAAAGCCTTTTCATACATATCTGAAGAGGTGCTTGATAAGAAAGATGGGCCAAAAAACGTCCTGAGCGATGATCCCCTGGAACTCTACTTCAAGGAGTTCTTTGATGTTCCTTTCCCAGAGCCAGTGAAGCCCAAGTTCACGTTCATTGACTTGTTTGCCGGAATGGGTGGTTTCCGCCTCGCCATGCAGGCCCAAGGCGGCAAGTGTATCTTCTCCTCTGAATGGAATCAGTATGCTCAGAAAACATATTTGGCAAACTTTGGAGACATGCCGTTTGGCGACATCACCAAAGAAGAGACCAAATCCTATATTCCGGAGCATTTTGACGTTTTGTGTGCCGGATTTCCTTGCCAGCCCTTCTCTATTGCTGGAGTCTCAAAGAAGAACAGCCTCGGTCGTGAAACTGGCTTCAAGGACAAGACCCAGGGGACACTCTTCTTTGACGTTGCAGACATCATCAACCGGCATCGTCCAAAGGCTTTTTATCTTGAGAATGTAAAGAATTTGGTGTCACATGATAAAGGTCGGACTTTCAAGGTAATCACAGAGACTCTGGAAGAACTTGATTATAGCATCCATTACGAAGTGCTGGACGGCAAATCTTTTGTCCCTCAGCACCGTGAAAGGATTATGATTGTTGGCTATGACAGGAAGATATACGCTGGCAAAGAGAAATTTGAATTTCCCAAACTTGGAGAACCTGTAAACTGTATAGGCGATATCCTTGAGAAGAATGTCCCGGCTAAATACACCCTGTCAGATAAGCTATGGGACTATCTGCAGAGCTATGCCCAGAAACATAAGGAAAAGGGAAATGGTTTTGGCTACGGACTTGTGGACCTTAATGGAATAACCCGCACGCTTAGTGCTCGCTATTATAAGGACGGATCAGAGATTCTTATTCCACAGGGAGAAGGTGTCAATCCTCGTCGCCTTACACCACGTGAGTGTGCACGTCTGATGGGTTATCCGGATGAGTATATAATCAATGCAGTATCAGACGTTCAGGCATATCGCCAATGTGGAAATTCGGTAATAGTACCACTCATCACGGCGGTTTCTGAGCAATTGGTCAAAACAATGAAGAAGGTATGAGTGACATTTTCAACTACGCCATATCTCAGGTAAATCACTCCAGAAAAGCGTTTTGCCGTTACATCACTGCCAATGATGTGAGCTTGACATCCCATCAGGAAGGATTCTATGTGCCGAAACAGGCAGCCTCCCTTCTCTTTGAAGAACCCGGGGTTAAAGGAAACAATAAAGATCGCTTTGTAAAGATCCGCTGGCAGGACGATTTCGAGACAGACAGCAGATTTATTTACTATGGAACTGGTACACGTAACGAATACCGTATCACCCGTTTTGGCCGGGGTTTTCCGTTCTTGACAGAAGAATATGTTGGAAGTTTGCTCATTATTTGCCAGATGGACGAAGACTATTACACGGGCATCGTCCTTGAGCACGATGAAGATATTGATGAATTCTTTGCGGAATACAATCTTTCGGCCGAGAAAACGAACCACTTCATTGATCCGAATGTTCTTGTAACTCCTGACGAGAAACTGAGGCAGCGATTAATCGAGATTGCCGGCACTATGACAGAATTCCCTGAGACCAGGGAAATTTCCATTGTCGCCAGTCAAATATATAATGAGGTTTTCGGTATCACTGAAAACAAGATTCTCGGGGAGCCGGACAGGATCTTGCGCAGCTGGATTAAAACCGAAAGTGATCTATTCTATCAGTTTGAAGAGGTTTTCTACCGCCCGATGTATTCCACCCCATTCGGTTCAATAAAGGACTTTGCAGATGCAGCAAATTCCTTCCTGAACAGGAGAAAGTCTCGCTTTGGAAAGTCTCTTGAACATCATCTGGCCCATATCTTTACAGCATCCAGACTTCGCTTTGAGGAGCAGGCGATTACTGAGGATAAAAAACGACCGGATTTCTTGTTTCCCGGCAGTGCTGAATACCACGATTTTCTTTTCCCCGCAGACGACCTGACTTTCCTTGGAGCCAAGACGACCTGCAAAGATCGCTGGCGTCAAGTCCTCAATGAAGCCGACAGGATAGATACCAAGTACTTGTTCACTCTTCAGCCGAGCATTTCTGCTAACCAACTGCAAGAGATGAGGCACGAGAGAGTCGTATTGGTTATTCCCGAAGACAACAGAAACTCTTTTGATACTCGCTACAAAGATGATTTGCTGTCTCTGAAACAGTTTGTCGGGATGGTTCGTGAAAAACAAGCTCGCCACTATACCGTATAACATTTCCTTTTTTGACCAGGAAGAGTTCCTCTGCTACAGACATTCAAAGTCTGATTGATACATCATATTTATCAATTTGCATTGGCACCGCAATCTTCGGTGCGAGATAAAAAGAAAGAGGCTCGGGAATTTCGAGCCTCTTTCTTTTTTACTGCCACCTTTTCTTCAGCACTTCCGGGAGGTCCTGCTCCAGCAGGTATTCATACCAGAAGCGGTAGTCCTGCAGATTGCTCTGGTTGCTCTGGTAGCCACGGTAGCCGTGCATGCCCTGCGGGTATATCATCAGTTCGAAATCCTTGCCCATCTGCTGCAGCTTGTCTATGATCTGCAGGCCGTTCTGGAAATGGACGTTGTCGTCGCCGGTGCCGTGGGTGTACCTCAGCATATTGGTGCGGTCTCCCCTGTAGTTCTCTAGCCTGTCGAACACAGCCGCCTGGGCATATCCTTCGGGATTGTCCTGGGGAGTGTCCATATATCTCTCGGTATAGTGCGTGTCGTAGAGCTTCCAGTCGGCCACGGCGCCTCCGGCTATCGCGTACTGGAAATACTCGTTCCCTTCAGTGACGCAGAGTACGGACATA
>JAFZVU010000011.1 GCA_017617655.1 Bacteroidales bacterium | reverse complement strand
TGTTCTCGGGAGATAACCCCATCCCCGCACCCTTGCCGCGTGTCCCGCCATAGCCAGCAACCAATTCAATCATAAAGAGTTTATTCTCGGCTCTGCCGGGAAATAAACTCGCCAAAGGCAGAGAAATCAATCAAAGATTTTTAGTAGATTTGTAGAGTTGTTCCGGAAGGAACAGCAAGACATATTGATAATTATAGCATTTGCTACCTATTCGGATGCCCGAAACCTGAGAAATTTCAATAGCATCACTCGGATAAGTCAGTGAATGTCTGCGCTTCGGCGTGGACCGACTTATTCGTGATGTGGGCTTCTCAGGGCCTCGGGCGTGAATAATGAAGTTCACGCCTTTTTTTTTGTCCTGTGGAGTCCGCGCCGAGAATAAGTCGCAAGTGCCATGAGAAGCGCAGCTTATGGCCAACAATTCGAATCTTGGCGCCGCAAAGGCTGCCAAGAATGACGAGTTCTACACCCAGTATGCGGACATTCAGAAGGAGGTCAATGCGTACCTGGAGTATAACCCGGACACCTTTCGTGACAAGACAGTGCTCCTGCCTTGCGACGACCCCGAGTGGAGCAATTTCACGCGGTTCTTTGCTCAGAACTTCGAACGCTTGGGCCTGAAACGGCTCATCAGCACTTCCTATGCCGTCGAGAGCAAGAAGTACAAGGACTACGAGCCAACTCTTTTCGAAACGGAGAGCCCCTTGTTCGACATCGACAAAACATGCATCAAGGGGAAGATCTTCGAGCTCACCCGCGACACCAACCAGAATGGCCGCATAGATATCGACGACCTCGAGTGGCATTATCTGGAGGGGGACGGGGATTTCCGGAGTCCGGAGGTGTGTGCTCTGCGGGATGAGGCCGATATCATAGTGACTAATCCGCCGTTCAGCTTGTTCAGAGAATTTGTTACATGGTGCATAAAGTCAAGAAAGACAATGCTGATTATTGGGAATATCAATGCGATTACATACAAAGAAGTGTTCCCCAGTATTAAAGAAAACCTTCTCTGGCTTGGGGCAACAGGATTTATGACAGATATGGTCTTTGGAGTTCCGAAAGGGGCTGATGTAGATCCAAAGGATAAAGCGAAAGCAGCAAAGTTGGGCTACGTTGGTGATTTTACACGACTAGGAAACTCATGCTGGTTTACGAATATAGACCATGGAAGACGTCATGAGCCAATGATGCTAATGTCAATGAAAGAAAATATACGATATGGAAAGCATAAGGATTTAAAGGAGGAGGGATATCTACATTATTTCAATTACGACGCAATAGATGTTCCTTATGTTGATTCAATTCCGGCAGATTACAATGGAAAAATGGGCGTCCCTATCACTTTTCTTGACAAATATTGCCCAGACCAATTTGAGATAATCGACGACGGTACAGAGGTTCCTAAAACAAAAGAGCATATCTCATACAAACACAAAGGCATCATTACATACGAAATCAATGGAAAGGTTGTCTGGAGTACGCCTTATACGGTATCAGAGAGAAAACTTGGGAATTCGCTTCGTATAGAAAGAAACGGACAGCCTACAAACTGCCCATTTGGGAGAATCATCATCCGCAAAAAACAGCAACAATGATAGCAACTCTCTACCAGGACTGGACCATTGGCGACATCTGCAAAGGATTCCAGTACAACGAATACGAAGGCAAGGGCCTGTACGGCCTGTCTGGCCGGCTGACTATCCAGCCGGAATTCCAGCGCCATTACCTCTATGCCGAGAACGGCGGCAAGAAGGAGGTGGACGTCATCCAGTCCGTGCGGAACGGCTATCCGCTGGGCCTCATCTACTTCTCCAAAGTGGGAGAAGACCGCTACGAGGTGCTGGACGGTCAGCAGCGCATCACATCCCTCGGCCGCTTTATCACTGAGAAGTTCGCATGGATAGACGCAGACGGCAAGCCCTGGTATTTCACCGCCCTCAACAAGGACGAACAGGATCGCTTCCTAAATACCAAGTTGCTCATCTATGTCTGCGAAGGCACGGAAAAGGAAATCAAAGACTGGTTCCGCACCATCAATATTGTGGGCATTCCACTCAACACTCAGGAAACATTGAATGCCGTATACTCCGGTCCGTTCGTCTCCAAGGCAAAGGAGGAATTCTCCAATTCCAACAACAGCAATATCAACAAATGGAGCTGCTTCATCTCCGGCACTGCCAAACGTCAGGACTATCTGGCGGCAGCTCTTGACTGGGTGAGCCGCGGCAACACCGAAGACTACATGGCTGCCCACCGCTACGATGACAACATCGGCGAGATGAAGGCCTACTTCACCTCCGTCATCGACTGGATTACCTCAGTGTTTGACATCACGCCCGAGAAGGAGATGTGCGGACTCAAATGGGGTGAGCTCTACGAAAAATACCATAACAAAGCCTATGATCCGGCAGCCGTAGCAGCCAAGGTAAAAGAGCTCTATGAAAACTACTACGTCAAGGAGAAGAAAGGCATCTTCGAATACATCTTGGGTGGTTGTCAGGAGCCGCGCCTGCTGAACGTGCGGGTCTTCGATGAACCTACTAAGAAGGCAGTATATGCTGCCCAGACCGATAAGGCCGAAGCCGAAGGCATCTCCAACTGTCCATACTGCGCCATCGGCCACGACGCAAATCGCACCCGCATCTGGAAACTGGCCGAAATGGATGCAGACCACGTCACCGCATGGAGCAATGGCGGCTCCACCAACATCACCAACTGCCAGATGCTCTGCCGTACCCACAACCGCGCCAAAGGCAATCGCTGACCAAGATGGTGTTATCTCCCGCGAGGCGGCGAGCTCTGCCGGGGGCTCGCTTCGCCTCGCGAGGATAACCCCTACGGATACGCCGCACCAGCCAATACCGTCGGCCACATCATCATCTGCAAAAGTGTGCGCCGACTACCCCTTCTGGGAGTGCCTCCAGGGCATGTTGGTGGCGCACACCCCCTGTTAAAAGGCCAGTGTGCGCCGTCAATCGCGTTTATACGCGCTATGGAGCATATCATCGGCGCACACTTTTGCACGAGTGCTACAATTAACAGGAAATGGCCGGCTTATCGGCGTGACGGCAGAATGCCGCAAGGCAACATGGTACCCCAGCTTTGGCGGGCGGGCCGTTATGCTCGCCAAAGTAGGGGCGGAGGGGCGCGATTTTGTGGAATAAAATCGCGGTTGCCCTAGGCATTGCTGCCGCAGCCGTGCCGGCCAAGATCCTTCGCTGCGCTCAGGATGACAGGGGGGCTGCGCTCATGATTAAGGGCTCAGGATGCCGCACAAAAAAAAAGAGTCCGGAGGATGTTCCGGACTCTTTTTCATATAGAGTGCTTGAGTTTACTCGGTGGGTTCGGGGATGACGGGCTGGCCGGTCATGCGGCGGTAGTCATCCATTGAAGCTACGACGAGATTGTCGAAATCGCGCTGGCCGGTACCGGCAGGGATCAGGTGACCGCAGATGACGTTCTCCTTGAGGCCCTCGAGGAAGTCGACCTTGCTGCGGATGGCAGCATCGCCGAGAACCTTGGTGGTCTCCTGGAATGATGCAGCGGACATGAAGCTGTTGGTACGCAGAGCTGCGCGGGTGATACCCTGGAGGATCTGGTTAGAAGTTGCCGGAACGGCGTCGCGAGCCTCGACAAGCTTCAGGTCCTGACGCTTCAGGACTGAATTCTCGTCGCGCAGACGACGTACGGAAACAATCTGGCCAGCGTGAAGCTCGGTAGAATCACCGGCGTCGGTAACGACCTTCTTGTCGAAGATAGTGTCGTTCTCCTCGAGGAATTCCCACTTGTCAACAAGCTGCTCGGGCAGGAACTTGGTGTCGCCCGGATCCACGATCTGCACCTTACGCATCATCTGGCGGACGATAACCTCGAAGTGCTTGTCGTTGATCTTCACACCCTGCATACGGTAAACCTGCTGGATCTCGTTGACGATGTATTCCTGAACCTTGATAGGACCGAGGATTGAAAGGATGTCGCTCGGAGAAACGGCACCGTCTGACAGAGGCATACCAGCGCGGACGTAGTCGTTCTCCTGAACCATGATCTGCTTAGACAGCGGAACGAGGTAGCGCTTCTCTTCGCCAGAACGTGCGCGGATGATGATCTCGCGGTTACCGCGGCGGTTCGGACCCATGATGACCTCACCGTTGATCTCGCTCACGATTGCAGGGTTAGAAGGGTTGCGGGCCTCGAAGAGCTCAGTTACGCGCGGCAGACCACCCGTGATATCGCTTGACTTACCGGTAGCACGCGGGATCTTGAAGATTATATCACCAGTGTGAACCTCCTGCTTGTCTTCGACGTTGAGGTGAGCGCCCACAGGCAGGTTGTACTGCTTGAGTTCGTTACCGTCCTTGTCCTTGAGGACGATGGCAGGGCTCTTAGATTTGTCGCGGCTCTCGATGATAACCTTCTCGTGGTGGAGTGCGAACTCGTCTTCAGCCTCCTCGCGGTATGTCATACCGTCGATAAGGTTCTCGTAATAAGCTATACCCGATACCTCAGAAATAGCGAGCGCGTTGTAAGCATCCCACTTGCAGATGAGGTCACCCTTGTGGACCAGGTCGCCCTCCTTGAAGAACAGCTCGGTGCCGTAAGGGATGTTGTACTGGTTGAGAGTGATGTCAGTCTCAGGGTGAGCGATTATCATCTCAGCCGTACGGCCAACGACAATAGTGTGCTCTGCACCGGCTTCGTCAACCTTGACGATGGTACGGAGCTCTTCGAACTTCAGCACACCTTCGTTCTTAGACTTGATCTCGCTCTCAGCTGCAATGTTGGAAGCAGTACCACCGACGTGGAAGGTACGCAGAGTCAGCTGGGTACCAGGCTCGCCGATTGACTGGGCTGCGATAACACCGACAACCTCGCCCTTCTCGACCAGACGGCCGGTAGCAAGGTTGCGTCCGTAGCACTTCGCGCAGACACCCTTGCGGCTTTCGCAAGTGAGCACGGAGCGGATCTCGACCTGTTCGATAGGCAGTGACTCGATCAGAGCTGCAGTGTCTTCATTGATCTGCTCGCCAGCCTTGAGGATAAGCTCAGCGGTGAGAGGGTTGTATATGTCATGGACAGAAGTACGGCCGAGGATCCTCTCGCCGAGAGTCTCCACAACTTCATCCTTATCCTTGATGGCAGTAGCCACGAGGCCGCGGAGGGTGCCGCAGTCTTCCTCGTTGATGATGACGTCGTGAGAAACGTCAACCAGACGACGGGTCAGATAACCGGCGTCGGCAGTCTTCAGGGCGGTATCGGCCAGACCCTTACGGGCACCGTGGGTAGAGATGAAGTACTCGAGTACGTTCAGACCTTCCTTGAAGTTGGCGAGGATAGGGTTCTCGATGATCTCGGCTCCCTGGCTACCACTCTTCTGCGGCTTGGCCATCAGACCACGCATACCGCAGAGCTGACGGATCTGCTCCTTAGAACCACGGGCACCAGAGTCAAGCATCATGTATACAGGGTTGAAGCCCTGGTTGTCGTTCTTGATTTGCTCCTCGACTATCCTGGTAAGACTGTTGTTGGTCTTGGTCCAGATATCGATGATCTGGTTGTAACGCTCGTTGTTGGTAATAAGACCGAGGTCGAAGTTGCCCTGTACGCTGGCCACCTCGTCGTAACCCTTCTGAACCAGTTCCTGCTTCTGCTCGGGAACGAGCACGTCAGCCAGGTTGAATGAAAGGCCTCCGAGATATGCCATCTTGTAACCGAGGTTCTTGATGTCGTCAAGGAACTGAGAAGTGCGGGCTACGCCTGTGTATTTGAGAACTTCACCGATGATGTCACGAAGATTCTTCTTCTTGAGAAGGATGTTGATGTAAGGCACTTCGTCAGGAATTACCAGGTTGAAGATGATTCGACCGGCAGTGGTCTTGACGATCTGGGTGCCAGCTTCGGGATGAAGTTTGTCTTTCGGCAGGCGGACGTTGATAATGGACTGATGGGTCAGACGGCCTTCGTTGAGGGCGATTATAACCTCTTCAGGACCATAGAACGTCATGCCTTCACCTTTGGCGCCGGGGCGCTCCTTGGTTATGTAATAGAGGCCGAGCACCATGTCCTGTGAAGGAACGGTGATAGGCGCACCATTGGCAGGGTTGAGGATGTTGTGGCTTCCGAGCATGAGCAGCTGGGCCTCCAGGATGGCTGCATTTCCGAGAGGAAGATGGACTGCCATCTGGTCACCGTCGAAGTCGGCGTTGAAGGCCGTACATGCCAGAGGATGGAGCTGGATTGCCTTGCCCTCGATGAGCTTGGGCTGGAAGGCCTGGATACCGAGACGGTGCAGGGTAGGGGCACGGTTCAGGAGAACCGGGTGGCCCTTCATGACGTTCTCGAGGATATCCCAGATGACTGCATCCTTGCGGTCGACTATCTTCTTGGC
>JAFZVU010000010.1 GCA_017617655.1 Bacteroidales bacterium | reverse complement strand
TCGCTCCGACATCCCCGCCGCCTGCGGCGGGCTTTGCAAAGCGTCACAAAAAAAGAGTGATCAAGCAAGCTTGTCACTCTTTTTTTATTCCGCTTTGCGGTGAGGGGGGGATTCGAACCCCCGGTACGGTAAACCCGTACGTCAGTTTAGCAAACTGGTGGTTTCAGCCACTCACCCACCTCACCAAACACCTCAAACGTGGTTTTCCCACGAAGGGACTGCAAATATAGGTAAATAATCCGTTTGCACAAAAATAATTAGAAGCAGTAGCCCACCGTCAGGGTGAGGGCGCTGGCGGAAACGCGGCCGACTATATCTCCCTTGTTGAAATTCAGGATGCCGACGTTGTAGTGGAAGCTGACATCCAAATCCCATATCCTGCAGCCGGCTCCGACGCGGACGCCGAGATCCGGGACGACATTGACCTTCGCGGTATGGTTCACGGCATAAAAGCCGCCCAGCGAAAGATACGCCGGCTCCACTAGATGCAATTCCAGGTCGAGAGGAATGGCAATGGACACTTTGGGCATATAATCAATTGCACCCGGAGTAAACACGCCGTCAAGACCCATGCGGAAAGACACCAGGCGCGAGGTACGATAAACTGCGGAAGCCGAAATGACGGCTCCGGGCTTGAACTGAGTATCCTCTGACGTGGTAACCATCGCCGCACCGGCGCCGGCCTCAAGCTGCCATCCCTTGTCGAAATCTTCCTTGTCCGGCACATTCACATATTTCACGGCTCCCAAAGAAGTGCCGCCGCCAAGAGTGCCGCTTTCCCGCAGGAATGCCATCAGTTCATCAGCCTGCATGGCGCCCAGATGACGATTGCGGACAGCCCCGCTCCGGTCCAGCACCACGAGATAAGGGATCTGAACCTCCTTCTTGCAATAATGTTGCTGATACGCCGAGCCGACAGGCGAGTCGACATCAACCATCAGTACATTATATCCGCTCAGCGCAGAAGCAACCGAATCGATGACGAACACATTCTGTTTCATCGCCTGGCAAGGAGAACACCAGTCCGCGGTAAACACCAGCAGCACCGGCTTGCTCTTGTCGGGGATATATTTCTGAGCCACTTTCTGTGCAGCCGCCGTCAGCGACAATGCGCACATCAGCAATAATATGACAGCCTTTTTCATCTCGGGTATTTTTCTCAAAGATACAAATAAAATGTAAGAGACCGGTTCTGTTGGTTAGAACCGGTCTCACACACACATCACATTTAATTAAAAATCAGATTATTTCCTTGTACTGATCAGCACTCAGAAGTTTATCAAATTCCGACAGGTCGGAGCACTTGATCTTGATCATCCATCCCTGACCATAAGGATCGCTGTTGACAAGCTCGGGGGCGGCTTCCAGCTCCTCGTTCTGCTCCAGCACCTCGCCGCTCATAGGCATGTAAGCCTCGGCAACCGTCTTCACAGCCTCTATGTCACCGAATTTCTCACCCTGGGCGAGAGTCTCGCCTACCGTAGGGATATCGACGAAAACGATGTCACCAAGTTCGCTCTGGGCGAAATCTGTAATTCCAACAGTGGCCACATCGCCATCGAGGGATACCCACTCGTGGTCTTTGGTGTACTTCAGTGTCTCAGGAATGTTCATAACATTAGCTTATACGAGCGCAAATATAAAAAATTTTGGTTTATATTCAAAGCAATTTTAATGCCTGTTTTATAAGATCCTCCAAAGAGGCGTCTTTACCCTCCTTGACAAGCTTGTCCAGCACTTTCTCGACAGCCGATTTCGGGAAGCCGAGGAGCACCAGAGCCGTCGCGGCCTCTTCCCTGTTGGGATTGCCTCCGGCAACGCCGATGAAGCCTGCATCCTTGCTGCCGCCCTTCACGATCTTGTCTTTCAGCTCCAGCACCAGCCTCTGGGCGCTCTTCAAACCTATACCCTTGATACTCTTGATCTTATTGATATCTTCGGCCACGATGGCGGCACTGAGTTCGTCGCTTGTCATCGAAGATAGCACCATGCGGGCAGTGCTCGGGCCGATGCCGCTCACCGAGATCAGCAGCTCGAAGAGGCTGCGCTCATCCTTGGTGCTGAAACCGAAAAAGCCTTCATCGTCCTCGCGGAGGTAGTGATAAAGAAATACCTTGACCTCGCTGCCCACCCTGCTTTCGAGAGCCGAGTAAGTCTGCAGGCTGATGAGTATGCGATAGCCGATGCCGCCCGCCTCGACGACCGCCTGAGCCGGGTTCAGCTCCTCCAGACGGCCCTTAATATAATCGTACATAAGTGCTTAAAATTGAATTCTAATACAAAATTATACTATTTTTGCGGATTATACCTTACGGGTAGTTTGCAAAATGGATAAAGCAACAGCAGATTTTCGCAACCGCTTCCCTGCGCTCTCGCAGCAGGTCTATGGCAAGCCGCTGGTCTATTTCGACAATGCGGCCACCAGCCAGAGGCCGGACTGCGTGCTGGAGATGCAGAAGACCATGACCGAAGAGGCCTGCGCCAACGTACACCGCGCAGTGCACCGCCTGGCCATGGACGCCACCGAGCTGTACCAGCAGGGCAGGCAGGCAGCAGCTGACTTTATCGGAGCCCCTGCGGACGAGGTGGTCTTCACCAGCGGCACCACTGCCGCCATCAATCTGGTGGCTAGCTGCTATACCCGCCGCTTCCTGCGCAAGGGCGACCGCATCCTCATCACCGAGGCCGAGCACCACTCCAACCTCGTCCCGTGGCAACTGGCCTGCGAAATCTACGGCACCGAGCTGCTCGTAGCGCCGGTGGCTGATGACGGAAACCTCGACATGGCGGCCTTCCGCAGACTGCTGGAAGACGGAGTGAAACTGGTGGCCGTGGCCCATGTGACCAACGTGCTGGGAGTGGAAAACCCGCTGGCAGAGATAATCTCCGCAGCCCATGCGGCCGGAGCGGTGGTGCTGGTGGACGGAGCCCAGGGCATAGTGCACAGCCGCGTGGACGTACGCAGCCTCGACTGCGATTTCTACGCCTTCTCGGGCCACAAGATCTATGCTCCGACCGGCATCGGAATCCTTTACGGCAAACGCAGCCTGCTGGAGGAGATGCCTCCCTACATGGGCGGAGGCGACATGGTCGACCGAGTGTCTTTCGAAAAGACTACATACGGCCCGCTGCCGCTGAAATTCGAGGCCGGCACCCAGAACATCGCCGCAGCAGCCTGTCTGGCCCCGGCGCTGAAGCTGGCCGCCGAAGTACGGGACGACGCCGCGCTGCAGGCCGGCCTGGACGCCACCGACCGTCTGCTGGCAGAACAGCTGGCTACCATAGAAGGCCTCCACTGCCCCAGCCTGGCCAACCCGCTCCGCAAAGGTATCTTCAGCTTCTGGATCGACGGCATCCACCCCACCGATGCGGCTGAAATAATGGACAAACTGGGAGTGGCCGTACGCACCGGCTTCATGTGCGCCGAGCCGCTGATAAGGAAATATACGGAACATGGCATGATGCGTGCATCGCTGATGCCCTACAATACGCCCGAGGAGGTCGGCATCTTCATGGACGCCCTCCGCCGCGCGATAAAAATGCTCAGATAGATGACTATTCAGGAAATATCGGAACAGATAGTAGAAGAATTCTCGGTGTTTGACGAGTGGCTCGACAAGTATGAATACCTGATCGAGACCGGCAAGCAGATGCCCGCCATCGCCCCGGAAGCCAAGACGTCAGAAAACCTCATCGAGGGCTGCCAGTCGCGGGTGTGGCTGGACTGCCGCGAAGAGGACGGAGTGCTGCGTTTTACCGCCGACAGCGACGCCGTCATCACCAAGGGCATCATCTCCCTGCTGATAAGGGTGTTCGACGGCCAGAAGCCGGCCGACATAGTGGCCGCCGACCTGTCTTTCATCGACCGCATCGGCCTGAAGGACAACCTCTCTCCGACCCGCGCCAACGGCTTGGTGGCGATGATAACAAAGATTAAAGCCTATGCGCTTGCCTTTTTGCAGAAAGAAGAAAATGGATAAGAATAAGACAGCCCTGGAAGCGAACATTGTCATGGCTCTCCGTCAGGTCTACGACCCGGAGATCCCTGTCAATGTATACGACCTGGGTCTCATATATGAAATCAATGTCGACGAAGACCACAGAGTCGACATAACCATGACGCTCACCGCGCCAAACTGCCCCATCGCCGACATAGTGGTCGACAGCGTGGCGACAGCCGTGCGCGACGTGCCGGGAGTCACCGACGTGGCCATCAACCTCGTCTTCGAACCGGAGTGGAACCAGGACATGATGAGCGACGAAGCCAAACTTGAATTAGGACTGCTGTAAAATGATCTATCTGCTGCTGGGAACGGACATGGGAGACAGGCAGGCCAATCTGGCCAGCGCCCGCGAGCTGCTCGAGAAGGAGCTCGGAGTCACATTGAAGTGCTCGGAGATCCTTGAGACTGAAGCCATCGGCTTCGATGGCCCCGCGTTCCTCAACCAGATAGTAGCCTTTGACGACGAAATCGAGCCCTACCGCCTGCTGCAGATATGCCACGATGTCGAAGCTACCATGGGCCGCAAGCCTCACAAAGCACGCTATGATCACAGCGGATACAGGATTTTCGAGCCGCGCATAATCGACGTCGACATCCTTCATCTCAACGGGGTTTGCATGGACGAGCCGAACCTCACTATCCCCCATCCCCAGGTTTTCAGCAGGCCATTCGTCCAGCAGCTGCTGGCAACGCCCATAAAATGACAAATATTAATTTTTCAACAATATGACACAGGAAGAAGTTTTCAAAAATCTTACGGCTCACTGCAAAGAATATGGATTTGTGTTCCAGAGCAGCGAAATCTATGACGGCCTGAGCGCCGTTTACGACTACGGCCAGAACGGAGTAGAACTCAAGAACAACATCAAGAGATACTGGTGGGAAGCCATGACGCGCCTCCACGAGAACATCGTGGGCATCGACAGCGCCATCTTCATGCATCCCCGCATCTGGGAAGCCAGCGGCCACGTAGCAGCCTTCAACGACCCTCTGATCGACAACCGCGACTCTAAGAAACGCTACCGCGCCGACGTCCTCATCGAGGAATATCTGGCCAAACTGGAAGACAAGATCAAGAAGGAAGTGGAGAAAGGCCGCAAGAAATTCGGCGACAGCTTCGACGAAGCCCAGTTCCTCGCCACCAACCCCAACGTGCTCCGCACCCAGGCCAAATGGGACGAAGTCCACAACCGCATGGTGAAGGCCCTCAACGACAACGACCTGAACGAGATGAGGCAGATTATTATAGACAGCGACATAGTATGCCCCATCAGCGGCACCAAGAACTGGACAGAAGTGCGCAAGTTCAACCTGATGTTCTCTACCCAGCTGGGCAACATCAGCGGCGAGGACGGCACCATCTACCTGCGTCCCGAGACCGCCCAGGGCATCTTCGTCAACTATCTCAACGTGCAGAAGACCGGCCGCATGAAGATTCCGTTCGGTATCGCACAGATCGGTAAGGCCTTCCGCAATGAGATCGTGGCCCGCCAGTTCATCTTCCGCATGAGGGAGTTCGAGCAGATGGAGATGCAGTTCTTCATCCAGCCCGGCACCGAACTCGACTGGTTCGCTAAATGGAAAGAAACCCGCCTGAAATGGCACAAGGCGATGGGTCTCGGCGACGAGAAATACCGCTTCCACGACCATGACAAGCTGGCCCACTACGCCAACGCCGCCACCGACATCGAGTTTGAATTCCCCTTCGGCTTCAAGGAGCTCGAGGGTATCCACTCACGCACCGACTTCGACCTTGGCAACCACCAGAAATACAGCGGCCGCAAGATCCAGTATTTCGACCCCGAAAGGAACGAGAACTACACCCCCTACGTCATCGAGACTTCAATCGGCCTCGACCGTTGCTTCCTCGCAGTGCTGTCAAGCTCATACCATGAGGAGAAGCTTGAAAACGGCGAAGAGCGCGTAGTCCTGAGCATCCCCGCAGCCCTCGCACCGGTGAAAGCCGCCATCCTGCCGCTCGTAAAGAAAGACGGCCTGCCCGAGAAGGCCCGCGAAATAATGGACATCCTCAAGTTTGACTTCAACTGCCAGTACGACGAGAAAGACTCCATCGGCAAGCGCTACCGCCGTCAGGATGCCATAGGAACCCCGTTCTGCATCACTATCGACCACGATACGCTCAACGACAACTGCGTAACAATCCGCGAGCGCGACAGCATGAAACAGGACAGGATCGCCATCGACAGGCTGCATGAAATCCTGCAGAGCCAAACTTCAATGACAAGTCTGCTTGTTAAAAATTAATTTGTTTTTTATATTTGTAGAAATCGACTATCTACAAACCAATTAAATACAAAAACACAATGGGCAAATTTGTAATTAAGCTCCGCACTAACGGAGACGTTCAGTTCGACCTCAAGGCTGCAAACGGCCAGGTTATTCTCACAAGCCAGGGATACAAATCAATGGACGGCTGCCTCAACGGTATCGCTTCTGTAAAGAAAAACAGCCTTGACGACGCACGTTTCGAGCGCAAACAGGCTAAGAACGGCAAGCCTTACTTCAACCTCGTAGCTACAAACGGCCAGGTTATCGGCACCAGCGAGATGTATTCTAACAACTCTAACATGGAAAACGGTATCGCTTCTGTAAAGAAGAATGCCCCGACTGCAGAAATCGTCGACAAGACCAAATAGCAGCCCTTTTATCCGTAATTAATTGCACAAAACACAGACTGTCAGTCGGCAGTCTGTGTTTTTTATTACCTTTGCTGCACTAACAACAACCTGTTTATGAAATTTACTCGTGTATTCGACCTGCTCGACAACCTCGAGCAACTCTGCCCCGAAAAAGAGGATTATCTGTCTAAACGTGTTAATGGTCAATGGGTTAAGTATAGCGTAAAGGATTACGTACGCCTCTCTCATGCCACTGCCAGAGCATTCCTCGCCCTCGGTCTGAAGCCCGGCACAAGGGTCATCAGCATCATGAAAAACCGCCCGGAATGGAACTTCGTCGACATGGGCTGCGCCCTTGCCCGCATGGTCCACACTCCAGTATATCCTACCCTCAGTGCAGAAGAGTATCTATATATATTCAACCACTCCGGAGCTGAACTGGTTCTAATAGGTAACCCCTTGTTATACAAGAAGATAGCCCCCGTTGTAGAGCAGATGGACTCTCCCGCCAAGGTGGTCCTGATCGACGACAGCGACAGCGTATACTGCTTCAAGCAGATGCTGGAAGAGGGCGAGAAGGACAAGGAAGCCCTCGAAGCCATCATAAGCGACAACATCAAGAACACCCCTAAAGACGAGTTCTTCACTCTTATATATACTTCCGGCACCACAGGCAAGCCCAAAGGCGTCATGCTGAGCCACTACAACCTGCTCTTCGACTCTTATGGACACGCCGTGCGCCAGACATACGGCGTCAATCACAAGATGATTTCATTCCTGCCGCTCTGCCACGCCTACGAGCGCACGATGAACTACGAATACCAGATGCTCGGCATCAGCATCTGCTATGCCGACATGAACACCTTCGCTTCTGACCTCAAGGACAGCAAGGCCGACGGTTTCTGCGCCGTGCCAAGGGTTATCGAGATAATGTACGGCAAGCTCGAGGCAGCACGCAACAGCCTCAAAGGCTTCAAAGGATTCATCTACAACCGTGCCTGGAACTTCGCCAACAACTACGACAACTACCGCAAAAGCCCCATCTATAAGCTCCGCCGCAACATTTTCGACAAGCTGGTCTACAGCAAATGGCGCGAGAATCTCGGCGGCCAGAGCGAACTGCTGGTGGTTTCCGGCGGCAGCTCAATCCGTGCCCGCATGCTCCGCTGCCTCACCGCAGCCCACATCAACTGCTATGAAGGCTACGGAATGACCGAATCTTCTCCCGTTATCACCGTCAACAGCCCTGTGGACCACATCCAGGTGATCGGTTCTGTGGGAACCCCTATCAACGGCACCGAACTGAAGTTTGCTGACGACGGAGAAATCCTCACCAAAGGCCCTCACGTAATGCTTGGCTACTACAAGGCTCCGGACCTCACCGCTGAGATTATCGACAAGGACGGCTTCCTCCACACCGGCGACATCGGCTTCCTGCTGGACGGCAAATATCTCAAGATCACCGACCGCAAGAAAGAGATTTTCAAACTGTCCAACGGTAAATATATCGCTCCGCAGGTAATCGAGACCAAGCTGAAAGACACCGACCTGTTCACCAACTGCATGGTTGTGGGCGAGAACGAAAAGTTCGCTTCAGCCATCCTTATCCCCTCTTTCCCTAAGCTCCAGGCCTACGCCGCAAGCAAGAAGATCGAGTATAAGGACAACGCCGACCTGCTGCAGAACAAGGATATCATTGCTTATCTCCACGAAGAAGTCAACAAGGTCAACGAGAGCCTCGCTCCTCACGAGCAGATCAAGCGCGAGCGCTTCGTCGATGCCGAATGGACTCCTGACAACAAGATGCTGAGCCAGACTCTCAAGCTGAAACGCGCCAACATCTTCGCCCGCTACAAGGATATTATTGCTGAGATCTATCAGTAGTGCACGCCGTGTCATTCTGAGCGAAGCGAAGAATCTGTTCATTCTGTTCCACGTGGAACTTTAAATATTCTATACCGATGAAACGCAGTTCGATTATTGCGCTGTTTGCGGCTTTGGCCCTCCTGTCCGTAGCCAGCTGCGGCCCCAAGGAGGTTGCAGAACCCGAGCAGATGCTCTTCATAGACACTTTGTACACCGACAGCCCGTTTGCCAAAGACGAAAACATAGTCAAGTTCAACGGCAAGTATTTCATGTACTATTCAGCCTACTACCCCGACAAGTATGGAGTAAACAGGCTGTGCGTGGGAATTGCTGAAAGCGAAGATCTGACAAACTGGACGAGGGTTTCCCAGCTGCTGCCGGTGCAGGAAGCTGAGACCAACGCCATCTGCGCACCAGGCGCGATAATCCGCAATGACACTCTGCATCTGTTCTACCAGGCATACGGCAATTTCGGTACGGAGGACATCTGCCACGCAACTTCGGTGGACGGCATCAATTTCGAGCATGACCCCACCAACCCTGTTTTCACAGCTACGGGAGCATGGAACTGCGGCCGCGCTATCGATGCTGAGGTGGTTGATTTCAACGGGAAATACTACATGTATTTTGCTACGCGCGACCCGGGCAAGGAAATCCAGTTCCAGGGTGTGGCTGCTGCCAACAGGAATTCCGGCCTGCACGCCGGCGACTGGACCCTGCAGCTTGACGAAACCATCCTGAAGCCGGAGCTGCTCTGGGAAGGACAGTGCATCGAAGGTGCGACTACAATTGTCCGCGGCAATACTCTCTACATGTTCTACGGAGGGGCCTACAACCGCTCTCCCCAGATGATCGGAGTTGCCACCAGCAAGGACGGCATACATTTCAAACGTATGTCAGACGAGCCTTTCCTGCGCAACGGCGAGCCCGGAAGCTGGAACGAACTGGAATCCGGCCATCCCGACATTTTCGAAGATGAGGACGGCACCACCTGGCTCTTCTACCAGGGATTCAACAAAGCAGCAAACAGTTGGGAGATTTCAAAAATCCGCGTCTTCTGGAAGCACGGCAAGCCTTACATGCTATAGCGGCACCATGTCACTCTGAGCGATGCGCCGTGTCATTCTGAGCGAAGCGAAGAATCTTCTTCGTGCAATATTACCTTCCGAAATGAACCAGCAGCACTGAAATGTCTGCGGGCGAAACACCTGAGATGCGCGAAGCCTGCGCAATCGTGCGCGGGCGGTAGCGCTCCAGCTTGATACGGCACTCTATAGACAGAGCCGTAATCTTTGAGAAATCGTAATCTTCCGGAATCCTGATATTCTCCAGACGGAGGATCTTATCCGCCAGTTTCTTCTCGCGATCGATATAGCCCTGGTACTTGATGGCTATCTCGACAGCCTCTACAACCTCATCTCTTCTGCCCTCCTCTATTCCGCAGGACGACAGGATGCCGTCAATATCCACAAATGTTCCCCGTGGAACACCAGCTTCAAAATCCTTGATATTGACGAAGGGGCGGGTCAGCAGCTCGGCGAGTTTCTTGCGCGTCTCGATCGGAGCGGAGCCGACACTTTCGAGATAAGGGTTGACATCGTCCGGCTTGATGGAGGTCGTGCAGATTTCGTCCTTCAGCTTTCCGACCGCATAGTACTTGGCCAGCATGTTCTCATAACGCTCCTTGCTGGCAAGTCCGATCTCGTAACCTTTCTTCGTCAGACGGAAGTCGGCGTTGTCTCCGCGGAGCAGGATTCTGTACTCGGCTCGGGAGGTAAACATGCGGTAAGGTTCGTCCACTCCCTTGGTAATTAAGTCGTCTATCAGGACGCCTATATAAGCCTCGTCCCTCTTGAGAACAAATTCAGCGCCTTCTCGAAGGGATATCGCAGCGTTGATGCCTGCCATAAGTCCCTGAGCAGCAGCCTCTTCGTAGCCTGTTGTACCGTTCACCTGACCGGCCAGAAAAAGACCCGAAATAATTTTACTTTCGAGGGTTGCCTTGAGCTGGACCGGGTCGAAGTAGTCATATTCGACTGCATAGGCCGGTCTGAAGACTTTTATGTGCTCGAAGCCCTCTATTTCCCTGAGAGCCCGAATCTGGACGTCGAAGGGCAGCGAAGACGAGAAGCCCTGGAGATAATATTCATTGGTGGTCCACCCTTCCGGCTCGAGGAAGAGCTGGTGGCTGTCCTTGCCGGAGAAGGTGCGGAGCTTGT
>JAFZVU010000088.1 GCA_017617655.1 Bacteroidales bacterium | reverse complement strand
GAATCACCCGCCAGCCCGGCCCGAATCACCCGCCGGCCCTGCCTGCAGCAGTCGCCCGGCCGCCCGAAACAGCGCCCGGCCCGCCCTTATGCCAGCTCGCAGAGCAGCGTAGCGCTCGTACAGTCAAGCACCTTCACATTAACGTAATCGCCGGCTTTGAAACCCGAAGCCCTGAACACGCACGACTTGTTCTGAGAAGTGCGGCCCACGAGATCTTTCTCGGAACGCTTCGACGGCCCCTCGACAAGCACCTCGAACACCTTGCCGACGTCGCGGCGGTTGCTCTCCAGCGACAGCGAATTCTGCAGCGCGATAATCTCGTTGAGGCGAGCCGTCTTCACCTCCGGCGGCACGTCGTCCTGGAAGTGACGCGCAGCCCTGGTGCCCGGCCTCTCTGAATACTGGAACATGAAGGCGGCGTCGAAGCCCACCTCCCTGAACAACGACAGAGTATCCTGATGGTCCGCCTCCGTCTCGCCGCAGAAACCGGCTATGACATCGGTGGTGACAGAGCAGTCGGGGATGATGCGGCGGATGGCGGCGATGCGCTCCAGATACCACTCGCGGGTGTGCTTGCGGTTCATCTTCTCGAGCATCACATTGCTGCCGGACTGCACCGGCAGATGGATGTGGCGGCAGATGTTGTCATGAGCGGCCATGGTGTAGAGCACCTTGTCGCTCATGTCCTTGGGGTGGGAAGTGGAGAAACGCACCCTCAGCGACGGGTCGATGAGAGCCACCGCCTCCAGCAGGTCAGCGAAGTCCATCGCCCCCTCGCCGTCGGTCCCTCCCTTCCAGTTGTAGGAATCCACATTCTGCCCCAGCAGGCTGATCTCTTTGTAGCCGTTGGCGAACAACTCGCGGGCCTCGTGCAGGATGGTCTGCGGGTCGCGGCTGCGCTCGGCACCCCTGGTGTAGGGCACAACGCAGTATGAGCAGACATTGTTGCAGCCTCTCATTATGGAAATATATGCGCTGACGGCATTGGGGTCCATGCGGACGGGAGAGATGTCGGCGTACGTCTCCTCATGCGAGAGGATGGTATTGATCTGTTTGCTGTCCGCGGTGACGGCGGCGATCAGCCTCGGCAGGTCGCGGTAAGCGTCGGGTCCGGCCACGAGGTCCACCACCGGGTGGGCGAGCAGCTGCTCCTTGAGCCTCTCTGCCATGCAGCCCAGCACTCCGACCACCAGCGCGGGATTCTTCTTCTTTTCGAGGCGGAACACTTCGAGCCGCCCGAGGATCCTCTGCTCGGCATTGTCGCGGATGGCGCAGGTGTTGATGAGCACCAGCGAAGCCTTCTCGATATTGTCGCAGAGGGCATATCCGGCCTTCTGGAGGATTGAAAGCACAACCTCGCTGTCGTTGACATTCATCTGACAGCCGTATGTTTCTATGTAGACCTGAAGCCTGGAGGGGTCGAAGATCGCTCTTACCGGCTGGTATTCATTTTGCATTGTGAGCCTGCTATAATTGTGACTGCAAAGATAGTTTTTTTATCTTTGCATAAAGTATGTAAGCGAAATGACGATTAGAACCTTCTGGAAGAAAGCCTTGATTGCAGCGTGCGCCGTGGTGTCTCTGTGCAGCTGCGCTGATTACAGCAAGATCGTATTCAGCGATTTCAAGGTCAATGCCATAGACTCGCTGAGATACAGCCTCATGGATATGCGGGGCATCGTGCATTCCTCCCTGACGGTGGACAACCCTTACTTCGCAATGTCGCTGAAAGACCTTGAGGCGTCCCTGGTCAGCCCGGAGGGGGAGAGCGTGGCCGAGGTGAAGATGGATGAAGGTGTAATAGTGGACATAGCGGCCAAGTCGCAGACGCAACTGGAGGCCCCTCTGCGGGTGCATGTCAGCAACCCGCTGAAACTGTTGTCGCAGGGAATGGATGCCGTCACGAAGCTTAGCGAGGAAGGATACGTGGTCAACTACAGCCTTTCAGTGTCTAAGGGCCGCAAGTACCACAAGATAAGTAAGAAAAACATTCCTTTGGAATCCTTTATAAAAATGGACAAATGAAAAGGATAATCATAATAGCAGTCCTGGCCTGCCTGCCGTTGCTCTATGCGGCTGCGCAGACAGATTCTGTCTATGTCAAAGAACCGGAGCTGGATTCGACCCTGTACGGCAAGAACATCTTTACGGTGATCAGCCAGAGCGGCCCCGGGCAGGGCACGGTAACTATAGACCAGCCCAGCACTCTGGTGAGCGCCATGTCGAGCCACAAGACCCGCAACGCGTCGAAACAGATAAACGGCTACCGCGTGAGGATTTTCTTCGACAACAGCCGTAACGCCAGAGGCGTATCAGAGCAGGTCGCAGGGCAGTTCTCAGCCCTCTATCCGTCGATGGCGGTCTACCGTGAGTACGAGAACCCCTATTTCAAGGTCACTGTGGGTAATTTCCGCACCAAGGCCGATGCCACCCGCTTCCTGAATGCAATCAAAGGACAGTTCCCGGCCGGTTTCATCGTAAGGGAAAGAATCACCTATCCAAGCTTCTGACAGATATGGAAATGATCAAACAGTCTTTGCAGCAGAAACAGGTCCAGAAGCTTTCGCCTCTGCAGATACAGACCATCAAGCTTCTGGAGCTTCCCACGCTGGAGCTGGAGCAGAAAATCCAGAAGGAGCTCGAGGAGAATCCTGTGCTCGACGAAGTGGCTGACGAGAATCCCGAGGAGGACGAGCTCCCCAAGAAGGTCTCCCTCAGCGACTATCCCGCCGACGACCAGACTCCTTCCTATAAGACCTATGTGAACAACCAGGGCAAGGACCTCAAGCCCCAGTACAATACCTTCTCTGTCAAAGAAAGTTTCCATCAGAACCTCGAAGCCCAGCTGGGCTACTGCCACCTCACCCCGAGGGCCCGCCAGATCGCATCCTTCATAATCGGAATGCTCGATGACGACGGCTATCTGCGCCGCGACCTCGAATCCCTTGCAGACGACATATCGTTCCGCCTCAATATTGAGACTGACGTCAACGAGCTGGAGGACCTGCTCGGCATAATCCAGGAGTTCGACCCCGTCGGAGTCGGCGCCCGCGACCTGCGCGAGTGCCTGCTGCTCCAGATCAAGGCCAAGCCCCACGACCAGGCCCAGCAGGACGCTCAGGAAATCCTCGAGAACCACTTCGAAGAGTTCACCAAGAAGCACTACACCAAGATCCTCTCGAAGATGAAGATAGACGAGGACCGTCTCAAGAAGGCTATCGACGAAATAGTACATCTCAACCCGCGTCCGGGCGGCCAGATCGACGATTCCTACAACGACCAGGCCCAGCAGGTGGTGCCTGATTTCGTGCTGGAACTGAAAGACGGCAAGCCGGTGATGTCTATGCCCCGCTTCAACGTCCCCGAGCTGAGGGTCAACAAGCGCTACGCCGACATCCTCATGGATGCAGCCTCCAAGTCTACCAAGGAAGGCAAGGAAGCCGTCACCTTCGTCAAGCAGAAGCTCGATTCCGCCAAATGGTTCATCGAAGCCATAAAGCAGAGGCAGCGCACGCTCCAGAACACTATGAACGCCATAATCGAGTTCCAGTACGACTTCTTCATCGACGGCGACGAGACCAAGCTCAAGCCTATGGTCCTCAAGAACATAGCCGAGCGCACCGGACTTGACATCTCCACTATCTCCCGCGTGGTGAACTGCAAATACATCCAGACCCATTTCGGTATATATCCTCTGAAATATTTCTTCTCAGAAGGTCTGATGACCGACCGCGGCGAGGAGGTTTCAACCAGGGAGATCAAGAAGATCCTGACGGAGAGCATCGAGGCCGAGAACAAGTCGAAGCCTCTGACCGACGAGGAACTCGTCACCGTCCTCACGGAAAAGGGCTACAAGGTCGCCCGAAGGACTGTGGCGAAATACCGCGAGCAGCTCAACATCCCGATAGCCCGCCTCCGCAAGGAGATATAAAAATACCGGCCAGGCTTCGCAGCAAGGCCGGTTTTTTATTGGCGGTTCAGGTTTATTTGTAAAGGAATCTCTTGATGCTCATCTTCGGAGTCTTGGCGAAAGGCTCTGACACTGTCTCCACCTTGGCAATCTTGCTGTATACCGGCAGTACGCGGTTCGCAGCGTTGCGGATCTTCTCGGGGATGTCAGCGATTGCCTCTTCGTCGAGACCTTGTTTCTTGATGCTGTCCTGGTCGAGGTATACGAGAGCGACAATCTTGCCGCTGCGGTCTACGACGACGCTTTCGGCTACGAAAGGCTCGTTGTTGATGATGGCCTCGAGCTCCTCGGGATAGATGTTCTGGCCGTTGGGGCCGAGGATCA
Organism: Bacteroidales bacterium; assembly: GCA_017617655.1. Taxonomy (GTDB): domain Bacteria; phylum Bacteroidota; class Bacteroidia; order Bacteroidales; family UBA932; genus Equibacterium. The sequence goes on along the minus strand of JAFZVU010000088.1, from coordinate 40,801 downwards.
TGCTCTTGCTGCGGCCTTTGATGAAGATGTTTCCGTCCTTGTCCATGATGCCGAGGTCGCCGGTGCGAAGGAAGCCGTCTTCGGTGAAGGCGTTGGCCGATGCCTCGGGATTCTTAAAGTAGCCGATGCAGATATTCTCGCCTTTGGCCTGGATCTCGCCGGCGATGTGCTGGGGATCCTCGGAGTCGATGCGTACGGTGGCGCAGTCGACAGCCTTACCGCAGGAACCTGCCACATATTTGGTCCAGTGCTCGTATGCGAGCAGAGGGCAGGCCTCCGTCATACCATAACCGACCAGATAAGGGAACTTGATGCGCTTGAAGAGCTTCTCTACCTCGGGGTTGAGAGCGGCGCCACCCATGATGAACTCCAGCACGTTGCCGCCGAAGGCGTTCACCAGACCGTCCTTGACTTTCTTGTAGATTATGTTGTTGATGCCCGGGATCTTGGTCAGCACCTTTACGAGGGGCTTGTCGAGAGTCGGTTTCACCTTGCTCTTGTAGATTTTCTCCATGACCAGCGGAACGGTGATGAGCAGGTAGGGCTTCACGTCGGCGAAGGCCTTCATCAGGGTTGCCGGGGTCGGAGCCTTGCCGAGCCAGTAGATGCCGGTGCCGTTGCAGAGGGGATAGATGAACTCGATCACGAGGCCGTACATGTGGGCCATCGGGAGCATAGACACCATCTTGTCTCCTGCCGGAACGTTCCTCTGGCTGTAGTCGACGTTGGCGCTGAAGTTACGGTATGTGAGCATTACTCCCTTGGGGTCTCCGGTGGAGCCTGAAGTGTAGCTGATGGTCGAGAGGTTGTCCCAGTTGTCGGTGGGGAAAACCACATTGTCAGGACCGTAGCTGCCTTTCCACTTGGCCTCGAAGAGGGCGTCCATGGTTTCGTATGTCTTTTTGGTCTCTTCGTCCTTTGCCCAGAGGCAGCCCCAGCTGTCGACGTCGATGGCGATGCGCAGCTCGGGCATCTTGGCGATGTCCATCTTGTTCCACCTGGCCTCGTTGGTGAAGAGGGCGATGCTCTCAGAGTGGTTCACGAGGAATGATGCGCTGTCCGGAGTGAAGTCGGCAAGCAGCGGCACGATTACAGTCTCGTATGTGTTCACTGCCATGTAGACCATGCCCCAGCGGGCGCCGTTTCCGGAGTAAAGAGCTATCTTTTCGCCTTTCTTGAAGCCGAGAGCCTCGAAAGCGAGATGGAACTTTTCAATCTGGGTCGCCATCTGGCCGTATGAGAATGATTCTCCGCCGATGGTGTTGAGGGCGACTTTGTCCCAGTGTTTGCGGGTCGCATCCTGGAGTCTTTGAAGATAATGAGGATATGCCATTTCTTTCTGTTTAGTTCGATTCAAATTTGCGACGGCAAAGGTATCGGGGTATACACTATATTTAAAATAATTGTGATGAGTACTCCATATATTTGACAAAAGAATACGTTTAGGGATAAAAACACTATATTTGTGACAAAAATCATAAAAACGAAATTTCGTCACACCGCTTAACAATATCGAAAACAGATATGAAATCTAGCAGTCTGCTCAGTAAATACAGCAATCAGTTGTGGTATTTCATACTGATTCCCTTGTTTTTCCTGGTCTTCGTCATCATATACAGCCCTTTCCATATCGACGAAAGCATACTTGGCGATTATCCCTCGATTTTCCCGGACAGCAGCAGCCGTTTCCAGTTCAATATAGTAATGATAATGTGCATCATCTTCCTGGTGCTCGTCCTTTCCCGCACCTTGCTGTACCTGTTGCGTAAGAGGCTCAGCAACGACAAGGGCAACTACTTCGTCTGGATTTCCGGGGAGTTCCTGCTGATAGCCTTGTTCACGGCCCTCTACGTGTCCTTGATAACCAAGGGCGCGATGGCATATTTCGAGGCGCTGCTATATTCTTTCATATACCTTCTGACGGTGCTGGTCTATCCCTACGCCCTGATCACCCTCACCCAGCTTCTTAAAAATGTACGCGCGTCCAAGCTTGCGGTTGTTGACGACAGCTCCAGCCGCATCCGCTTCTACGACGACAAGCATACCCTCAAATTCGTGATAGCCGCTTCTTCCGTCCTCTATATCGAAGCCCAGGAGAATTACGTCCGCATCCACTATCTCGACGGCGACCAGGTGAAGAACTACCAGCTGCGCGCCACCATGAAGAAGATAGAAGAGAGCCTTACCACCAACGGCCTCATCCGCTGCCACCGCTCATACTTCGTCAATCCCCGTCACATCCATGCCCTGCGCAAGGACAAGGACAATTATATATATGCCGAGATAGACAACCTCGCCCACAGCGAGATTCCTGTCAGCAAGAAATATTACGAAGCCGTAAGCGAGCGGCTATAATTGTAAAAAGAAACAGCCATGCTGAAAAAGATACTCCCCGACGTGCTGGCCATAGTTGCCTTCGTCATCATTTCATTCGTCTATTTCTCACCTGCAGTCCTCCAGGGCCGCGTGCTGGCCGGCGACGACCACGTGGGAATGATTGGCGCCAACCAGGATGTAGTGGATTACAGAGACGCCACCGGCGTCAATTCCCGCTGGACCAATTCCATATTCAGCGGCATGCCCAACTACCAGATGGCCCCGAGCTACCAGTCCCAGATGCCCCTGAAGTTCCTGGGCAAGGTCTACCACCTCTTCCTTCCGACCTACGTGTGGTATCTCTTCGTGCTGCTGCTGGGCTTCTACATAATGCTGCGGGTGCTCGGCATCCCGGTGCTCCTGTCGGCCCTGGGCGCCGTGGCATGGGCGTTCTCGTCATATTTCCTGGTGATAATAGGGGCAGGCCACATCTGGAAGGTGATGGTGCTAGCATACATCCCTCCGACCATAGCCGGAGTCTTGCTCACATATAAGGGTAAATACCTCGCCGGAGGCCTGCTGACAGCCTTCTTCGGCGCCTTGCAGATATGCGGCAACCATCTCCAGATGACATACTACTTCCTGATTGTCATTCTGCTGCTGGCCATTGCTCAGGCCGTGCTGGCCGTGAAGGCCAAAGAGGTTCCGAAGTTCCTGAAGGCCACCGGAGTGCTGTTCATAGCTGCAATAATTGCCATCGGGGTAAACATCTCTAACCTCTATCACACCTACGAATACAGCAAGGAGAGCATGCGCAACGGCAGCGAGCTGGTGAAGGCTGACGCCGAGAACCAGACTTCTGACGGCCTGGAGAGGGACTACATCACCCAGTGGAGCTATGGCATCGGAGAGACCTTCTCCCTGCTGATCCCGGACGTGAAGGGCGGTGCTTCCAACATCCCTCTGAGCAGCCACAAGTCTGCCATCAGGAAGGTGCCTGCCAACAACCGGCAGTACGTCGCCCAGTTCGGCAGCTACTGGGGAGAGCAGCCCGGCACTTCCGGCCCCGTCTACGCAGGAGCCTTCATAATGTTCCTCTTCATCCTCGGCATCTTCATAGTGAAGGGGCCGGTGAAGTGGGCCCTCGTGGTTGCGACGGTGCTGTCGATCCTGCTGAGCTGGGGCCACAACTTCATGTGGTTCACCAATCTGTTCATCGACCACATGCCGCTCTACAGCAAGTTCCGCACGGTAGCTTCTATCCTTGTCATCGCCGAATTCACGATTCCTTTCCTGGCCGTGCTGGCGCTTAAACAGATAATAGACGATCCGGCCATTCTGAAGAAACGCAAAGGCGCCTTCTGGGCCAGTGCGGGCCTCACCGGCGGCCTGGCTCTGCTATTCGCCGTGATGCCGAGGCTCTTCTTCCCGAGTTACGTCTCTTCTTCTGAACTGTCGGCCATCAGCTCTCTCGACGAGCAGTCTCGGCTGCTGTTCACCGGCATGCTGGAAGATGTGCGCGTAGCTATTTTCACTGCCGACGCATGGCGCAGCTTCGCAATAATTGCAATTGGAGTAGTCATCCTGCTTCTCTTCAAGGCCGGCAAGCTCAAAGCCAACCTGACCGTGGCTCTCTGCGCAGTGCTGTGTCTCGTGGACATGTGGAGCGTCGACAAACGCTATGTCAATGACAGCAGCTTCATCACCCCCAAGGCCCTCCACAAGGTTGCGGAGAAATCGACAGCCGACGAAGTTATCCTCATGGACGACGATCCGGACTACCGCGTCCTAAATCTGTCGGTAAATGTATTCAACGACAACACCACTTCATACTGGCACAAGAGCATCGGCGGTTACAGCGCCGTGAAGCTCCGCCGCTATCAGGAGGTGATTGAGGAGCATATCACTCCGGAAATCCTCGACCTCTACGAAGAGGCCGGCAGGACAGGTGGCGACCTGGCCGTTATCCCGGTGGAGAAGCTGCCCGTGATCGACATGCTCAACACCCGCTACATAATATTCCCCCTGTCGGACGGCAGTGCCTTCCCGCTGGAGAACCCCAACGCCTTGGGCAACGGCTGGTTCGTGGACAAGGTTGTGACGGTGGACGGAGCCAATGCTGAACTGGACGCCCTCCACGGCATCAATCCGGCTGAAGTGGCCATAGTCGACAAATCGTTCGCCGATGCAGTCGGTAACGGCGGGGCTGCAGGCTCAGTAGTCCTCACCGATTACGCGCCGAACCGCCTGGTATACGAGACTGACAGCGACGCGCCCGGCACCGCAGTGTTCTCGGAGGTGTATTATCCTACATGGCAGGCCTTCATCGACGGCAATGAAGTAAAGGTAGGCCGTGCGGACTATGTCCTGAGGGCTCTCGCCGTGCCTGCAGGCCATCACAAGATAGAATTCGTGTTCGACCCGCTGTCCCTTAAGATAACGGAAACCATAGCCACGATTTCATTCATAATCATGGTTCTCGCGGCTCTCGCGATAATCGGTCTTGAGGGCAGGAGCTATTTGAAGAGGAGACGTACAACGAACCAGGCGTGATGGCACAGGGTGCTGGCTAGGCCGTAGTGCTTGCGCATTATGGCGAAGCGCTCCTTCAGCGAGGCTTTGCGGTTGTCGATGGTGACTCCGCTGCCGTCTTCCAGATAATCCGCTACTATAAGGTGGGTGTTGTAGAGCACATCTGCTTTCTTCATTACACGTATGCACCAGTCCACGTCGGCTGAGTAGCGGTATTTCAGGTCGTAGGGCTCCGCAAGGTCGCGGCGGGCGTAGAAAGCCTGGTGGCACACCAGCATCCCGTTCTTGAAACTCTTCCATGTCAGATGCTCCGGCGGAGCCAGCCTGCGCATGCCGTATATCTCGCCGGCCATGTTCGTAAGGGCGGTGTTGCCGTATATCACTCCCGGAAGCTCGCCGAGCTGCTGCACCTGGACTGCGATCTGCTCCAGGGTAGTATCCTCGTGGAAGCGGTCTCCAGCGTTCATGAACAGCACAAAGTCGCCGTCGGCCAGCCTGAGTCCCTTGTTCATCGCGTCGTACAGACCTTTGTCCGGCTCGCTCACCAGTATGTCCACTTTGTCGCGGTAGCGTCCGATAATGTCAAGCGTAGCGTCTTTCGAAGCGCCGTCGATTATTATATACTGCCTGTCGGCCCAGCTCTGGCCGGTGACGCTGGCCAGCGTGCGCTCTATTGTCGCCGCCGCGTTGTAGCATATAGTTATGATGGAGAATTTCATTTGAAAAGAGATATGTATCGTTGCGCCACAACATGCTCGCTGTAGCTGCCGAGCACCTTAGAGCGTGCGTTCTTGCTCAGCGCATCGTAGTCAGCCTCTTCGAGGACCCACCTGACGCCGCGGGCAAGGTCTTCTGCAGATTTATACTCAGCCACATAGCCGTTAGACTTGTGGTCTATCATCTCGGGGATGCCGCCTATCTCGAATCCCACGCAGGGCACTCCGCAGGCCATGGCTTCCATTATGGTGTTGGGCAGGTTCTCCTGCAGCGACGGGGTCACGAACACGTCGGCTGAGTTGTAGAAGTCTGCCAGCGAACTGCCGTCAGACACATAGCCCAGCGCATGGCAGGGCAGGGGCAGCGTCGAGCCGAGGATGTCTCCGTTCTTGCCGAGGATCAGTATCTCTATGTCGGAGGCCGCCGTCTCTTTCAGGATCCTGCAGCTTTCCTGGAAATACTGCATCCCCTTGCGCACGTCGGTGGTCTTCACGGAGCAGAACAGCACCAGTTTCTTGTCGGCGGGCAGGCCAAGCTTGCTGCGGACGGCAGCCTTGTCGGAAGGAGCATACACGTCAGTGTCGATGGGGTTCGGGATTGATACCACCTTGTGCCCCTGAGCGATCAGGCTTTTGCTGCACAGGCCGGCCAGCCACTCGCTGCAGCCCACGAAGCTTATGTCGGCGTTCCGCAGGATCTCCAGCTTGCGGCCGAAGGTCCTTTTTGCCAGGTCGGTGCAGCTGCGCTTCGGCAGCAGAGGGCAGTCATGGCAGCCGGAGGTGTATCTGGTGCAGTCGTTGGCGTGATGGCAGATTCCGGTGAAGGGCCACATGTCGTGCATGGTCCAGACTATCGGCTTGCCGCTGGCCACTATCTTTTTCAGGACGTCCAGCGAGATGAACCCCTGGTTGATCCAGTTGAGATGGATGACGTCCGCTTCGCGGAATTCCCGGGTGGCGGTTATGTCGATGCCGGAGTTGGCAATGTCGACGTAGAAGACCTTGTCCCTGCTGAAACCGTTGGCTGCCCAGATGGCCGCCCTCTCGCGGAGGAAGCACCATTTCTTGCGCAGGCTGCCGCCGGCGGGGATAACATTTTCAGCGCCGGCCTCGGCATTGCAGACCATCATGGAAGCGTCGACGCCTTCGCCGCGCAGAGCCTTCATTATGCGGGAGCAGGCTATGGCGGCGCCGCCGGTAGTTTCAGATGTGTTGACGAGCAAAACCTTCATAAGTGTCACGAAGATAGCTCAAAATTATTAAATTTGTATTTATGGCAGAGCTGGAACTCAAGACAAAAACCATCAAAGGCCTTTTCTGGGGAGGCTTCAACAGCGGCATGAAGCAGGTCATCAGCGCGCTGATCGGCCTTGTTCTGCTCAGCAAGCTGGCCCCCGGCGACTACGGCCTGGTGGGCATGCTCGCCATCTTCACCGGCATCGCCACCACCCTGCAGGAGGGAGGCTTCACCTCCGCCCTGGCCAACCGCAAGGAGTTCAGCCACGACGATTTCAACGCCGTCTTCTGGTTCAACAACATAATCAGCATCGCAATGTATGTGGTGCTGTGGTTCTGCTCCCCGCTGATCGCCGGTTTCTACGACCAGCCCGAGCTGCTGAAGATTTCCCGCGTGCTGTTCCTGGCCTTTCTCTTCAACGGAGTCTCGCTGGCGTTCAACGCCTATCTGTTCCGCTTCCTTATGGTAAGGGAGAAAGCGGCCATCGAGATATGTTCCAGCCTGGTAGCCGGCGTGGTTGCCATTATACTTGCCATCAAGGGCTTCGGCTACTGGGCTCTGGTGGTCAACACTGTGCTCATGAGCCTGATCGCCTCAGTGCTCAGAATCATACTGGTCCCCTGGCATCCCAGCTTCAGGATCAATTTCAAGCCCGTCTGGGAGATGTTCGGCTTCAGCTTCAAGCTGGTAATCGCTTCGTTCGTCACCCAGCTGCAGAACAATATCTTCTCCGTTGTGCTCGGCAGGGCTTACACCGAGAGGGAGGTGGGCTTCTACACCCAGGGCAACAAATGGACGGTGATGGGTCAGACCATGATTTCCGGCACTGTGAACAGCGTGGCCCAGCCTACCATGGCAAGGGTGGTCGACAATCAGGAGCGCGGCGTGAAGGTGTTCCGCAAATTCATGAGGCTGACCTCGTGTCTGGTGTGCCCTTCGATGCTCGGCCTGGCCTTCATAGCCCCCCAGCTCATCCAGGTCATCAACCCCGAGTTCATGCCCAGCGTTCCCGTAATGCAACTGTGCAGCATCGGCTGCATCGCGCTGTCCCTGTCCAACATGTATTCGCAGATGAACATTGCCCACGGGCGTTCCGACCTTAACCTGCTGATTACGGTTATAGGGGCCGCCCTCCAGATTGCACTGGCCTTCGTGGTGTACAGATACGGCATCACCGTGATCGCACTGACCATAGCCGTCTGCAACTTCGTGATCCTGGCCGCATGGCATCTTATCAGCGGGCGCTTCATCGGCTACACCGTCCCCATGCTGCTGAAAGACGTGATGCCGTACGCCGGCCTTGCGGTGCTGGTGATGATAGCCACCTTCTTCGCCACCAAATTCATTTCCAATACCTTGCTGTTGCTCTGCGCCAAGATAGTTGTCGCCGCAGTGCTGTATGTCTTCGCCCTGAAGGTTCTCGATTCAGCGATTTACCGCGAGGCAAGGGTCTTCGTCAAGAGGCACTGGCGCCGTTAGCCCCTATGTGATATTTCCGCAGCTGCCTGCGCAGTTCCTTCTCGCGGCCGCCGCAGAGAGAGTTGAGCAGCGCGTGGAATTCCGCGCCGTGGTTCAGCTGTTTCAGATGGCACAGCTCGTGGAGTATCACGTAGTCCCGCAGCTCCTCCGGCAGACGCATGAGCTGCATGTTGAGGTTTATGTTGCCTTTGGTGCTGCAACTGCCCCAGTTCGACACGTTGTTCTTTATGAAGACTTTGTTGTAGGTGAAGCCGTGCTGGGCGGCCAGTTCAGCCAGTCTGGGAATCAGCCATGCCTTGGCCTCGGCCCGAAGGGCCTCGTCAGGAACAGCTTTGCGCCTTGCCCGTCTGATGCGGCGCAGGGGAGTAAAAATGCGGATTATCACTTGAAACGCAGCTGGTCGAAAGTGAGTTTCTTGCCGCTCAGGAAGAATTTGTGCAGGATGCTGCCGCGCAGGTGGCCGATGTCGTTGAATTCCTCAGAGAAGACGGAGTGGTCTTCTACTTTCTTGAGCTTGCGGTAGTCGCGGTGGGCCTTGAAGACAGCCTTGCACCAGCTCCATTTGAAAGTGACGAGGTAAACCATAGCCGACAGGAAATCCATGAACTTGCGTATGGTGATAATCCTCCAGCGGACGTTGCCCGGCAGGTTCTTGTAGAGCATCAGCAGGTTGTTGCGGTAGTTGTAATACAGCTTGCGCGGAGAGTTGTTGGGGAGGGTTCCGCCGCCGACATGGTAGATCTTGGCCTGCGGGACTGCCCATACCTGGAAGCCCAGCAGCTTGGCGCGCCAGCAGAAATCAATCTCCTCCATGTGGGCGAAGAACAGGTCATCGAGGCCTCCGAGATGGTGGTAGAGCGAGGCGCGCACCACCATGCAGGCTCCGGCCGCCCAGAAAATCTCCTCCTCTTCGTCATACTGGCCGTGGTCCTTCTCGATGTTGCTCAGGATGCGGCCGCGGCAGAACGGGTAGCCGAAGTGGTCGATGAAACCTCCCGCGGCGCCGGCGTACTCGAAAGTGTCGCGGTTGGCCTCGGAGAGGATCTTCGGCTGGCAGATGCCGGCGTCCGGATTGTCCTCCATGAAGTTTATCAGAGTCTCGGCCCAGCCCGGGGTCACTTCCACATCGGAATTGAGCAGGATGTAGTAATCAGCCTCAATCTCCCTGAAAGCGCGGTTGTAACCCTCTGTGAAGCCGTAGTTCTTGTCGAACTCGATCAGCTGCACGTCGGGATGCTCAGCCTTCAGCCAATCCACCGAACCGTCCGTAGAGCCGTTGTCCGCCACCACGATGAAGAAATTCTCCTTCGGAGTGTCGGCTTTCAGCACGGGCAGGAACCGCTTCATGAAATGCAGTCCGTTCCAGTTGAGTATGACTATCGCCGTATCCATATTCTCTTACAAATTTATAAGAAATTTGTGCAATCAAAGAATATCGGGCAGAATAAACAGCCTGTTGCTGTTGGAGCCTTTCAGCAGGATGGTCTTGCCTTTGAGCGGATGTTCCCCCAGATAGTCGCGGAGCTCTTCGGCTGTCCTGAAGAATTTTGCACCGGCAGCTTCGGGGACCTGCTCTGCTGCGGCCCTGAATTCACCCCTGCCCACGAGGAACAGCTCATCTGTGATGGCGCAGGCCTTGCGGAGCACGTCGGCATGGGCTTGCAGCGAGAAGTCGCCGAGCTCATACATGTCGCCAAGTATCAGGACTTTCTCCTTGAAGCCGGTCGCCGCGAAGTTGTCGAGCGACGTGAGCATGCTGGTGTGGTTGGCGTTGTATGCATCGACAATAAGCGTGTTGTCAGCGGTGTTCAGCATCTGCGAGCGGTTGTTCGAAGGAACATAGGCCTCTATCGCAGCGATCGCAGCGTCTTCGTCCACCTTGAAGTGCCTTGCGACGCACAGTGCAGCCAGTACATTGTCGGCGTTGTAAGCTCCGACCAGATGGGTGCGGACAATCCGGCCGCCGGGCAGTTCGATGCGCAGGAACGGCTCCTGCACATTGGCGGTAAGGATGCTGATGCCCTGGTATTTCACACCGTAGGGTATTTTGGTGAGCTTTGCGCGGGCCTCCGCCATGCCGCAGATGTCGGCGCTGTCGGCGTTGTAGAATATGGTCCCGGAAGTGGCGTTGAGGAAGTCATAGAGCTCTCCCTTGGTCCTCTTCACTCCCTCGAACGAGCCGAAGCCTTCCAGATGGGCGCGCCCCACGTTGGTTATCAGGCCGCAGGTGGGCAGTGCCATCGACACCGAAGATGCAATCTCTCCCGGATGGCTGGCTCCCATCTCGACTATGGCGATCTCATGCTCAGCGTTCAGCCCCAGCAGGGTGAGCGGCACTCCGATGTGGTTGTTGAGATTGCCTTTGGTGCAGAGGGTGCGGTATCTGGCGCCGAGGACAGCGTTGACCAGCTCTTTGGTAGTTGTCTTTCCGTTGGTGCCGGTGATGCCCACCACAGGTATTTCGAAATGCATGCAGTGGATGCGGGCCAGCTGCTGCAGGGCCTGGAGGGTGTCCGGCACTTTGACGAAGTGCTCGTCTGCTCCTTCGGGCAGCCTTTCAACCACTGCGTATGCTGCGCCCTGCTCTATGGCTGCAGCGGCGAAGTCGTTGCCGTCGAAATTGTCGCCCTTAAGAGCGAAGAATACCGAGCCGGGAACTATGCGGCGGGTGTCCGTGCAGACCTTGGCCCCGCACTCCAGATATATGTCATACAAATCTTTCATAGCCTATTTCTTGCCTGTCGAACCGAATCCGCCGGCTCCGCGCAAGCTCTCGTCGAGCTGATCCACTTCTTCCCATTCCACATGTTCGTGGCGGGCAATCACCATCTGGGCGATCCTCTCTCCGGGCTCAATGGTGAAGGGTTCCTTCGAAAGGTTTACCAGCAGTACGCACACCTCGCCGCGGTAGTCGGCGTCTATGGTGCCGGGGCTGTTGGTGACGGTAATGCCGTGCTTCGCAGCCAGGCCGCTTCTCGGGCGCACCTGCGCTTCGTAACCTTCCGGCAGCTGGATGAACAGTCCCGTCGGGATCATTGTGCGCTCCAGCGAGCCGAGAGTCACGCTCTCTTTTATGTTGGCTTTGAGGTCCACTCCGGCCGAATAGGGAGTAGCGTAGGCAGGAGAGGGGTATTCAGATTTGTTGACTATTTTGACTTTCATATATATGATTGTTTCAGGCAGTTTGTTTGCGGCGGTAGAAGAATACGCTCAGGGCTACCGGCACCATATAGCAGAGCAGCAGCAGGGTCTGGACGCCCAGCTTCGGCCAGAGGCTCAGCTGCGGCACGAACAGCGAGCCGATGTAGATGCCCAGGCCGAGCAGGATGCAGAGGGCGATCTGCACCCAGTTGTAAGGGATGGGGTAGTATTTGTTCCCCAGCCACAGAGAGATGGCCATCATAACCACGTAGCTTGCGACATGGCCCCACGCTGCGGCGTAATAGCTGAAGCGGGGCATGAAGATGAAGTTTATGGCCAGCGTCACTACCAGTCCGGCCAGCGTAATCCACACGGCATAGCCCGTCTTGCCGCTCAGTTTGTACCACATGCTGATGTTGAACTGCATTCCCAGCAGCACGTAGGCCATCAGCATTATGGGGGTTATGGAGAGGCCTTCGCGGAAGTTCTTTCCGAGGATGAGGCCGATCTCGTCGAGGTATAAAGTCACCACCAGGAAGCCGAACATGCAGAAGGCTACGAAGTAGCTCATCACCTTTGCGTAGAGGGCCTTGTTATCCTTGTCTTTCTCTCTCTGGAAGAAGAACGGCTCCGCGGCGTAGCGGAACATCTGCACGAAGAGCGACATTATCACGGCTATCTTCACTCCGGCCTGGTAGACTCCGAGGTCAGCCCTCCAGATGGCCGGGTCGGCGTTGAGGAAGCGCATCAGGATACGGTCCATGAAGTCGTTGAGCACTCCGGGCAGGCCGGCGATCATCAGCGGCAGCGAATAGATCAGCAGCGACTTGGCCAGCTCCTTGTCGGGCTTGAAGCGGAGCCTCAGTATCTCCGGCAGGAGCAGGATGAGGCACACAAGGCAGCTTATGAGGATGGCAAAGATTGCGTAGGTGTAATCGGGCGTGGCGCTTACGAAGCGCAGCATCCAGCTGTCCGGATGGGCAGCGGCGAACTTCGGGAAGCGGAGGTACAGCAGCAGGTTCACGCCGAGTTCGGTGAATATCTTCAGAGTCTTGATTATGGCGAACTTGAGGGCCTTGTGCTCATAGCGCAGGCGCGCGAAGATTATGGCCGTAATGGTGTCTATCCATAGTATCAGCCCCACATATTTGATGACCCTTCCGTTCTCAGCATAACCCAGGGCAGTCGAGATGCCGCCCGAGAATGCGGAGACGCAGATGTAGAACACCGCGCAGAGGATGAAGACTATGGAGAAGGCGGTGGAGAAGACCTTGGAAGAGTTGTTTATCTCCTTGATTGTGGCGTAGCGGAAACAGCCCGTCTCCAGGCCCAGCGCGAGGACCACCTGCAGGATGGCTATGTAAGACAGGAACTCTGTGACGACACCATAGTCCGAGCGGCTCAGGATCGCCGTGTAGAGAGGAACCAGCATGAAGTTGACGACACGGGCCAGAATGGTGCTCAGACCATATATGGCGGTCTCGCCTGCCAGTTGTTTCAACGGATTTGCCATCTCGGGTCTTTCATTTCACACAAAAATACGAAAAATGGCTAAATTTGCCCTGTAAATAATCAACATTATGAAACGGATACTGACATTATCACTTATCGTTACCATGGCATTTTTATTCACAGGTTGCAAGAACGGCAACAAGACCCAACCGAAAGATATCAATACAGACCAGCCTTCATTCTCCCAGGGTGAAGTTGCTGAACCCGAAGAGATCGCAGAAGAGCCCGTCTTCAAGATTTCCACCACAAAGGGCGACATCGTAGTAAAGCTTTATAAAGAAACTCCCCTGCACCGCGATAATTTCGTGAAGCTCGCCCGCAGCGGCTACTATGACGGCATGCTTTTCCACCGTGTGATCAAAAACTTCATGATCCAGTGCGGCGACCCGTTCACCAAGCAGGAAGGCAAGGAAGCCCAGTACGGCACCGGCGGTCCGAACTACACCATCCCCGCTGAGATCGTTCCCGGCAAGACCCACAAGAAAGGCGCTCTGGCCGCAGCCCGCAGAGGCGACAACGTCAATCCCGAGAAAGCCTCTTCAGGCTCACAGTTCTACCTCGTGCAGAGCGAAGAGGGCTGCAAGCACCTCGACGGCGAATACACCATCTTCGGCGAAACCATCTCCGGCCTCGACGTGATCGACAAAATCGCTTCAGTCAAGACCAACAATCGCAACCTTCCTGAGGAACCCGTAAAAATAATTTCAGTAAAAGAAGTTAAAGAATAAACTTTGGCACGCCTATTGCTTAATCCTTAGACAAACAGTTTTTCATAGGTTAAGTTTTAGGTTAAAATAGAAAGAGGACGCCACGAAGCGCCCTTTTTCTATTTATGACTCAGCCTCTTATTGACAGTCCGGAATTGGACCTGCGCAAATTTCCGTCAACAATACGTCAACAACTGCAAAAAACTGGGGATGCAGCTTGAGCACCGCATCCCCATCCCTTATACCATTGCAGAGCAATGATGCACAAATGTAGTGATTGTGCGCCACTTATGCAAATCCATAAGTGTTTACTTGCCGGAAAGATACCCCCAGATCTTATGGTCGCCGTAAGGGTTGTCCGGATCCTTGAGATAGTTGATGGCAAACTCGATGAACTTCTTGTTGTAAAGGCCAGCTTCAGCAGGTTGATAACGTCTCTGTTCCTTTTCGTATTAGTTTTAATAAAGGTTTTCTGAATGTCCAGCCGAGCAGGGCAACAACACCCCCCAGCAGCCACGGGAAGGCCCGCAGACGGAGCCTTTGCCACCAGGTAAGGGGTTTCTCTACCTTGACCTCTTTGATGAGCGCGTGCGTCGTCTGTGAGCTTGTGGCGGTATAGGTGTCATGGTAGTGGATGGGGACGACGGCAGCAAGGCTGTCGCGCTTGTTGCTCAGGCTGTGATGCAGCCGGCCGTCCAGTCCCACGAAGGCATCGCTTTTTGCGACGGATGTCTCGAGGTGCGAGGATTCGGTGACGTCGACGACGACCTGCCAGTCTTCCAGTGGGATCGGGACGTGGACGAGGGAGTCGCGCACCGTTTCCTTGATGATGGTCGTGTCGCGGTATTCCACCTGAATCTTCTCGACCACCCGAGGGCTGCAGGCGCAGACCAGCACCGACACTATGAGCGTCAGCAGCACCAGCAGCGGCCAGGCCACCAGCTTGTCGCCGTTGTCTTGGTCGATATTATTCATAATAGTCCCAGATTACGTCTTGTGGAAGATTAGTGGCATCCCCCAAATGGATGAAGGTCTTGCCTATACCGATTCGGCGGAAGCCGACTATGAGGGCCGCGCGGACAATCTTGTATCGGTTCTGCGACGTGTTACACTTGACATCAACTCCTCTACCCTGCGGGTGATCACCATCGCCAGACCTTCCGTGCATTTTTTCCCAAATGATGCTTCGCCAAGCACTCGTTAGCACTATCGGAATGCCAGCAATCTCTCTGACTTCATCGAGCTTGTTCATAAAGCCCGGGTCCATCTGGTCGATGGAGCAGGAGGGCGTGCAGCGCCGGAACTCGGCGTCCTTGAAATACTTACTCATCTGTATCGAGGGCTGCTTGTTTTTCCGTGATTGTCTTGATTATCTGTGTCACCTCCTCTTTCGTGAGGACTTTACCCAGCATTTCGATAACCAGATCCTGCTGCTTCTTTGTCTTACGGTCTGCCTTCTCGCGGACCGACATGAACTCCACGATAAGCAGGAAGATGCCGACAAGGATGGTAACTACCGGCACTGCGACGAGCAGCTTAATGCCGATAAGTTCATAGAAGCGGGCGAAGCTGATGAGTATGTCTACCATGATAGCAATAGCGATACCACCCTCGTAGCTAATGAACTTTGACAGCGTCCGGCGTAAGGCCTCGCTCGTCCTCAGTTCGCCGCGCTGCTTTGCCTTGTAAAGTCCGGCTCCCAGGTCGATTATCATCGCCAGTAGCACGAGTAGCATGACGAAGACTGCAATCTTCACCAAGGGGGCTGCGCTGATAAGTATCTCGCTCATTTCTCGGCCACCTCCTTCTCGGGCCAGAGCTTGCGGAAAGTGGGCCATGCCATTACAGCAAGCACGATGATGGCGGCTGCTATCAGGTAATGATGCTGCATGGCGGTATATCCGATGCCGCCGATGACTGCTATAACATAGGCAGCCATGCCGCAAAGTTTAAGGATGTTTTTCAGATCGTTATTCATAGCAGTAATTTTATTCGGGTTGCACTTCTTCCTCATCAAGCATCGCCAGCAGCTCGTCACGGCGGGCCATCTTCTGGTTAAGTTCGGCACGCCACACTTCCGTCTGGGCGATTTCTTCAGTGTAATCGGTCTTGCGGGCTACGCCCATAGCAATCTTGACGCCGATGTAGTCTTTGCTCTTAAGCTGTTCGCGCAAGTCTGTGATCTGCGGGTACAGGATTTCCAACTCCTGTCTGATTTCTTCTTGTGTCATGGTTATTCAATTTTAGTTTCAAATGATATTTTCGATTCAACCTTACCTTGATACCGTATGGCGGCAAGGCATTGACGCAACAGCGGCCTTCATCCCACCAGCAGTAATCCCACCACTCCGGGGAAATCATCTCATAAAGTCGCATGATGCGCTTATGATCCGTGCAGGCTTTCAGCTGGCCGGTATAACTGTTGATGCTCGATATGAAAGAGTCGATATACTTCAGCTTGTCGGACAGGGCATTGAACTCCCTGATCCTCGCCAGCGCGCGGATGTAGGTGTTGTTATTCAGATGAACCCTCCACGGCTTGATATGCACGCCGAGGAACTCCAGGCCGTGTTGGTAGGGCTGGTCATAGAACTTGCGCTCGTTGAGCCTTATGCCTATGGCTGCAAGACGCTGGCGAAGCTCCGACATGAGGGCAAGCGCGTACTCATGCTGGAACTCTGACACGACCATCACGCAGTCATCCATAAAGAGAGTCGAGCGGATGCCGCACTCATCGTTGAGCCAGCGCACGGTTGCGTTAAGGTAAAGACCCATCCCCATCTGCGACGTAAGTCTGCCGATGGGTGTGCCGATGCCGGCGGGTTTCGTGAAAAGAGACTTCTCCGGACTGATGTGTCGGTCCCAGAGATACTTCGGGGTCCGAAGTTTGCAATGCTCTGCCGGCCGGCAGTGGACGCATATCATGGTGAGCCATTTGAGGAAGTTGGGCATCTCGTCGTCAAAGCGGCGCGCTATATCATCGACATGGCGGTCGATTACCTCAACGAAGCGTCGCTCGATCTCGTCACACCGGGCATTAGGAAAGAAGCCCTTGAGGTCCCACTTCATCACACGACATGGCTGGGTACAGCCCTCAGAAACTTCACAGATGTCCTGTATGACGCGATTAATAGCCGCCTGATTACCCATACCCTTCCGGTTATTGAAAGTCCTGCAGTGCAATTCCTGCTCGATATATGGAGCAAGCGTATCGCACAGCAGATGGTCAGCAATGCGACCCTCAAAACTTGTGGCGAAAATCTCGCGCCAGCGCGGAATGGAAGTGAGGAAGGCATAGTTGTGGTCAACGCGGAAGGTCCTCTCCTGGAGCCGGCGCATCATCTGTATGAGCAGGGCCACCCAGTCTCTTTCAAAGTCCGAGCAGTCGCGGCCGTAGCGCTTGTTGCGGCGGGCCTCATACATCGTGCGCAGCATTATTGAGAAAACCTGTTCGTCAGTCATAAGTGTCTTTATGGTAAATTCGTGACCGCCCCCACCTGAAACGTGTTGTTGACGTTGTTGTTGTTCAGCGTGCGGTTCGTGCCGTTGAAATTCCAGGCGTTGTTCGCGTTGTACCTCTCGGCAAACCATCGGTTGGATAAAGCGGTTAGAGTACATGATGACAATACTATGAATGATAGTCGTACTCCCTTTTACCTAATAATACTGACAGCAGCCTCTTCCGACGGGCCGTCGGCGACCTGCAACTGCTCCTCACTCTTAGGTGACCGCGTGGCGTTGCGCCACTTGCGTATGCCTTCTTCTATTCTTTCCAGCTGTACGGCCACTGCGAGCTTCACAGAGTCCGTAAACAGCCCATATTGTACGCAAAGACTGAAGGCCGTGAGCAATACCCCGTAATCCCCGAACATGGAGCGTATATGCCACATCCGTACTTCCGGATTCTCCTTGGCAACACTGTAATGGCGGATGATGCCGTAGCAGGCAGTCTTCATCTCCCTGGGAGCGCCCTCTATGCGCTCGATCTTCGGCATCTTCTGTATCGCCGGATACAGAATGGCAAGTAGATTGGTCACATCCACAAGAATGCTCCCTTTATCTTTCTTGGCCTTGTTGCTTCGCGTTTCCATAGTATATCAATGGCCGCGACCGCTCTTACGAAACGGTCGCAGACCGATAAGATTTATTATTTTTTCAAAAGCGTGACCGCCCCCACCTGAAACGTGGTGCGGACGTTGGTGCTGTACAGCGTGCGGGTCGTGCCGTAGAAAATCCAGGCGTAGCTCGCGCTGCACCTCTCGGCAAACCATCGGTTGGATAAAGCGATTGTTACTTTGCCGTTAGCGCTCTGGGTAGCATTGATGGCAGCGCGATTGGCATCGGAAAGCATGAGCGCTCCCTCCCTTACGTCCCACAGATGGTTGTTGTTACCAAGGTTGTATGCCCAGTTCAGAGCAGGAAACTTAGCTTTGGTAGTCCCGTCCTTGACGGTAGCCATCATCGGGCCATATTTCTCCGTCAGAGCCTTGCCGTCGGGCAGCGCAAAAGCGCCATAGGCTGGCTCGGGCCACATGAGGCCGAACTCGCCCTCTATGTATGCCTCGTATGTAGGATAGTAGGCGCGGATAGCGGCGGCATACGGGGACGACTGGTATGCGGCCTTCGTCATGGGATCCGTCTGCCCTGCCTCGCCGTGCACGGCCACGTCGGCGTCTGGCGTGCGACCATTGGTAGACCAGTATGTAGCGCCGCTATCGATATTCATGACGCCTTTCGCCTGAGTGTTGCGCCCATTGCGCTTGAAGTAGACGTTGCTTGCCGGCATGTCGCCCCATACGGATAGTGTCATAGTGCAACCTACGAGGGCGTGCGTGCTGTCCGAACATTGGTACTGACGATGGTCGAGCCACTGGTCACACTGCACGATGATCTGAGTACCACCACTGTCCACCTTGTTGCCGGCAGCATCGGCGAGGTATGCCCAATATTTATGGTTGCTGTAGCCCACATTTCCGGAATTGCCGGCAGCATTGAGGGCCGCATCTATCTCGCCTGCACTGGTAGCGTTGATCTCGGCAGAGGTAAGAGACACCTCGATGCCGACGAAAGTGTCATAGGCCCCGGCCATTTTTAGCCAGAACTTAATTGTCGTCGCGGTGATGGCCGTGATAGAAAACTGCACGACATCGGCATACTTGGCTGTTGGCAGAGATGTATAGTCACCCTTGAAGATGGCCATCGTCTCATCGTCATACATATACAGGAAGGGGCCGAGGTATGTCCACCCTGATGGCAGCGCAGCCACACGCAGGGAGTCTTTGTCGATGATGTAGACCCTGCCCGCCGTATCCTTGTATATGGCATCCCCCAGCTGAGGTATATCCTTGATGACGTTGACACCATCGCTGACGATGGTACGGTTGGAGAGCACCTGCGCTATACGGCTCTCGATTGAAGGAAGGCCCGCTGCCGCAAGCTCTTCCGGACTTTGATATTGCTTTATCATATCTCTCAAGAATTAGTTTATTGCTATCCAGTCTTCAGTAGAATTGGTCAGCCTGTAGGTAGGCTTATACCACTTGCCGGCCCCGTCGACGTATTCCTGGCGGCGGTCGCGAGGCACGCCGGTCCATGCACCATACTTATCTTCATCCCAGTTGTCGGGCATGACGGCTGCAGACGGCGCACCGGCGATTGAGCTGTAAAGGACTCGGGGTACTCCGCACACCAGCTCGTCTTCGGTGTCAACCGTGCGGGCCTTCAGGTCAAAGTCAGAACCCCTCTCTGTCAGCTTGGCTTTGAGTGCTGCATAACGAGCGTAAAGCTCGGCGAGAGCCTGCGCTATCACTTCGAGCTTGCCGTCCAGCACGCCGCTGACAAGGGCACGGACATTGTCCGGTATGCCCTGAGCGTAGGAGATCTCCACGAAGGCCTCTCCTGATGCACCCTGAAGGATGATGCAGCCCCAGTCCTCCACGGCGAAGGCCGTAGCGAGGTTGTAGTTGGATGTTGCGGCGGCAGACTTCTGGTATTTCACCCAGTCAGTGCTTGCGGTCGCATTGGCATCGGTATAGCTGATGGTAGTGCCGTCTACACTGAGTTCGATGTTGTCGTTCTGGAAGACAGCCACACCATTGCTCAGCATGCCTGAAATAGTGGCAGTGTGTGTATATGACGTGGGATTCTCGGCATCGTCCGGAGTGTTGGTCCAGGTGGGCTTCACCTTATCGTTGTACGCCGTCAGGCGCACTTGTGTCGCACTGATGCGGTCGATGCGGTCACCCTGGCCAGCGACAACAAGCATCTCGTCATAGCTATGCATTGAATGTATGGCCGCAGCCAGCGCGATAGATGCCCCGGCATCCGAAGCGGCCGAGATAGAGATGTATTCGTCATAGCGACCGCTCCATCCGATATGCGCGCAGACCGAAGCCCTGTTGATACCACTGACAATGATATAGCCGGCCTGGTCTGTCGTATAGAAACGATATCCGCCAGCGTCGGTGTAGGCACACGCCGAGCCGTCGCTAACAGAAGTAGGCACACCGGCTGACAGGGCCTTGAAACGCACAGTAGGTTTGAGGTTGTCATTATTGCTATCCGTGAACAGGATACCGTTAGGCTGTGCCGCCGAGTTGATTGCTCCAAAAGGCAGCGCGGGGACAGGGAAGAACCATCCATCGCCTACAGCCACTGCATTACGCAGAAGGTTGAATCCCGTAGACAGCAGAGCAGTTGCGGCGAAGTCAGTCTTTGCCACAAGGCTCTGCAAAATGGCGTTAATGCTACTGTCGATAGATACGTCACCTCCGGTGGTGATCACGGGCTGCGTCTGTACCTCTGAAACGCTCTGAGGCTTACCTGCCCATGAGTCGAGGTTGGTCGAGTACTTCGGCACAAGAGTACCGTTAAGAAGGTCTACGGCGTTTGTCCCGACAGCTACAAGCTCCCAACCTGCAGATACGGTATATTCGCCGGTTGCGGAGTTGTAGGTGAAAGACGGCTCCGTGTGGTTGTTGTCAATAGTGCTCCGGTAGGTTGAGCCGTTATGGAACACTTCCGCCTCCTTCATATAGCCCGGATCTTCGGCTACATTAGGATACCAGGTGCCCTTTGAATGAGGCACTGGACCGATTGTGATTTTTGCTAATGTCATGATATGTATGGTATTTGATTATACGACAAAATTCAATTCCACATAGCCATTGCTGGTGATATTACCGGACTCCATTGTCCCACTCTCGGCGTTCTGCACGAACTTCAACAGACCGTCCTCCATGATGATGGCGATAAGACCGGTCGTGAGGGCGAGTACGGTTTCATGGTCCAGTCCAGCTTGACGGTGGTCTTCTACCGCAGTGTCATGATCTCCGCTTGCCTGAGTGTGGTCCAGTCCGGCTTGACGGTGGTCTTCTACCGCAGTGTCATGATCTCCGCTTGCCTGAGTGTGGTCCTGCCCGGCTTGAGTATGGTCGTTACTTGCTTGCGTATGATCCTGACCTGCCTGAGTATGGTCGTTCTCCGCGCGTGTATGGTCTTCTCCGGCCTGACTGTGGTCGTTCTCCGCGCGGGTATGGTCTTCTCCGGCAGTATTGTGATCATCGACGGCCCGGGTGTGGTCCTGCCCAGCCTGCGTGTGGTCCTGCCCAGCTTGCGTGTGATCCTGCGTTGCTTGAGTATGATCGTTCCCGGCTCTTGTATGGTCTTCCTCGGCACGGGCATGGTCAGCGTCGGAAAGCTCCTGAACTGCGGCGGCAGCCTCGGTCGCCAGCCCCGCAGCATCAAGCGCTGCCTGGATCGCTCCGGTGAGGACGCTGCTGTCGACATCCGCGACGTCGATATGCACGTCGGTGGTGTCGGCGGCGATGGTAGTGCCGTCCACGAGAGTCTCTTCGGTAGTGGCCACGAACTTGAAGGCCCGCTTGTCATAGGTGCTGCGCTGGCCCTGGTAGTCGCAGATGATAACCAGACGCTGATTGCCGAGATACTGCGGCAGGTTGGCCGCGTAGGTGCAGACAAGGACGGTATCATCCTCGCCGTCGACAACGCTTGTGCAGCGCCCTGAGATGACGTGCTGCTCCTCGGAATAGATATACGCCTCGATGTTGTCGAGGGTGTCCCAGCTGATCCTGACGCCGTTGTCCGTCAGTGTCGCCCGCAGCGTTACGGTAGTGCCCCTGCGGATGGGCTTGATAATTACAGGCATGGTATGTTATTTTTCAGATGAATCGTCGATAAAGTCAGCCAGCAGCTCCTCGAAGCCGGCGAGCCAGGGGTTGTCCTGCAGCAGCTGCATCCATGAGGCGAAGGCGACGGGCTTGACGGCGACCTCGCGCTCCTCCTTGCCCACCTCCAGCATCATGGCATACACCTTCGGCATGTTGGCAGCCATCGCCGCCTTGTAATCCTCCGGCGTCATGCCGTCATGAGTCATCTCGTAGTTGTCAACCCTGGCCAGCAGCTCCTTGTCTTCCCAGACCTGCTCCACGATGTCCCTGTGCGCCTTGGAGTAGTCGTCCAGCATGTGCACGATGTCGCGGCGCAGGCGGTAGGCGCTGATGGCGTCCACGGGGTTGAGCTTGGCGTAGTTCAGTTTGCGGATCCCGGCATTGCCGAGGGCTGTGGCTTGATCAAGTGTTATTTTCATAATTATTGTTGTTTGTTAGGCGGGGTTAGGAGTGAGAGGTGAAACGGCGAAGGGCGCTATCTCGTCATTGTTGCCGAACTTGCCCCAGATACGGCAGCTCGCCGCAAGGGTGGAGTCTATGTTTGTGAAGTTGACGACGCCGGTGGCAGTAGCGCCGGCAGCCACGGTGATGCTGCCGAGGTCCTTGTTCTGGGCGCTCTCGGCCGCATCCTCGACGGCATTCCAGCTGGTGACGGAAGCATAGCGGCAGCGCATCTCGTTTGTGGCGAAGGTGTGCGCCGACGTTCCGGCATTGCTGATGGTATATTCGGCACGGACGGAGTTGCCGACCTTGGTGGCCGAGATGGTTGCGGTGTAGAGCGACGCCACGATGGTGACGGTGCGCACCCACACCCCGGGGATGGGATAGACAAGGGCGCTCTCACTCGACGTGCCCTGGGGGATCTGCGTGTCCGAGAAGAAGAAGTATGCCGTGAAGTCGCCCAGCAGTCCGGACGGGAAGTTGTACGGCGTGAATGTCACCGACACGCTTTGGGTGTTCGCACTCAGCTGCGTCCCCGTGGCGAAGATCCTCACGCTGGGGTCGTTGTTCTTCTGCAGCACGGCGCCGAAATATTTGCCGACGAGGTCCGGAAAGTCGGCGAGGGTGAGCTGGCCGTCGTCGCCTGTAAATACCTGGGTACTGTCATGCACCAGGGGCGCCAGCGCGAAGGAGAATGTGGTGTTCTGATACTGGCGGCTCACCGTCCCGGCGTTGCCGGGAGCAATAGCCACGGGGTGGCCTGCGCCATGGCGGTAGCCGTCGAAGTCAAGGACGCGGAAAGGCGTGCTGGTCGGCCGGTAATACTGCCAGCCGTTCAGCGGCTTGCCGGAGGGATCGTTGGCGCTGTTGATGTAGAACTTCTGCAGCGAGTTGGCGTTTGACGGGTCGAAAATCCTTGTGGAAGGCAGACCCGCGATATTGGGGTCAGTGAAGCCGTAGTTCACCGCAGCCAGGGCGGTCTTCCTTGCGGAGTGCCCGGCGCTGGTGGTGGTGTCCCAGCCCTTCGAGGCATTGCGGAAAGGCTTGTACTTCGGCCAGATGTTCATTGCGCCGTTGGTTATGTTGTAGCCGATGTCGCCGCTGTTGGTTCCGAGCACATACCCGATGTCGGCAGCGATGTTGACAGGCGCCTTGATTATTCCGTTGGTATGACTCATGCTGCGGCCCTCCTGAGTGTTTCTATCTCTTCCTCAAGCTCCTTGACCCTGCGGGCGAGCATGATTGCCGATATCAGCGCGATGTTGCCATATTCCATGGTCTTGAAGCCGCCGCACTCCCGGACGTTATACGGCAGGAAGCGCTCCCAGTATTGGGCGATGGACCCTGCGCCATGGCCGGCGTGCGGCAGCATCCAGTCGAACTCCACGGCGGGAGCGCCGGCGATCTGGTCGACGGTGATGGCGAGAGGCTGCAGGTTCGTCTTCATGCGCTCGTCCGAAGACGAAGAGACGCCTCCGGCGCTGATGAAGGAGTCGGAATAGAATCCGACGTTGGTATGCAGTCCGGAGTTGCCGGAAACATAGTTGATGTAAGCCGTCGTGCCGCCGATATAGAGGTTGCCGTCGACCTCGCCGTTACCTGCTACGGAGAGTTTGCCATATACTGTGGCATCCTTCGGCGCTGATGCTGTACCCACCTTGAAATCGGTATTTACGGCGATGCCGCCAGCAGTGGTGTAGTTCAGCTTGGCGGTGTCGCCATTGAAGCGGATTTCGCCGTAAATGCGCATGTTACGGTTTGCACTTGACGTACCTACCTGGAGAGCGACATTATTGTCAATCGAACCCGTCAGAGTAAGTTTGTTGGTCCAGTCGGGGTATCCGTTGCTGTCGGCCACAAGGAGGTATCCCTGCGTGCCGGTGGATGTCGGAGAATACACCGTGCCAAGGTTAGTGCCGAAAGTGTAGTCCCCATAGGTCGTGCCGTTAATCTTCAGCTTGTAGGTCGTGTCGGTATTACTCCATGGCACATTGACATAAGCCTGGTCGCTGTCATTTATCTGGACAGCGTAGTTTCTGTTGGCAGATGAAAAGCCGGTCTTGAAGCCGCCGACGGTGCTGGACGTGGCCACGGGAGTCGATACCGAGATGGATTCCCAAGAGGGGACGCCGCCGTTGACTTGCGACAGGTATTTCCTTGTAGAAGTATTGTTGTTCGTGACATTGCCGATGCCGCCGGAGCTGGACTCCACGAGGACGGCATAGGCATCCGGAAAGCTGGTGCGTCCAGTACCGCCGTGGGCAACGTCTATGGTAGAACCATTCCATGTGCCGGTCGTGATAGTCCCGAGAGTGGTGATATTCGCGCTGCCGGACCACGATCCGAGGTTGCTGATCTTTGAAGTCGAGATGTCCGGGATATGCGACTCGGCAATCTTCGTATTGGCGTTGTAGGATGCAAGTGAGCTATCCCCAGACAAATCCTTCCAAATGTCAAGCATAGGAATGTGGCCTATGTCTATCTTGGTCGTGGAAGAGTAATTCGTGTAGTCAAACTGGCTGTTGTTTGTCAGATCTTGCCAAACACGGCCCATATCAACACCGCCGCCACCGCCGCCACCGGAGTTGATACCTCCGGCCGACATGAAGCCCGCAGCCCAGAGGCCGTTGTATTCATCCTTGAGCTTGACACCGCCGTTGCCGTCCTCCTCGAAGAAGTTAACACCACCGCCAGTCCCGCTGCCGGAAGCGTAGCCGCCGATGCTGCCGCCACTGCCTTCCGCAGTGCGGGCAATCGACGTTACGGTTATGGCTGCGGCAGGCAGAGAAAGCATGGAGATGTCGACGGCATCTTCCTTTAGGTTCCAGTCCCATGTCTCGGGCCAGTATATAAGGCCACCGCCACGGAAGAGCAGCGGCATAGCCTCCCCGGCCGGCACGTTCATGCGCCCCTCCATGCGGAGGCGGGGAACTGCTATGCTCAGGCAGTAGTCGCGGGCCAGCAGCTCCAGCAGCGCCATGGAGGGGATGCTGTCGGACTGCCACTCTTCGATACTTTCGTCAGCATGGGCAGTGACGGCAGAGGAGAGTTTGAGGCCGTTGGTGACAAAGAGACCCTCGATTTCCTTATTGTCATTGTCTGCCACCGGGAGATCCACGTTGTCATCCTTGCCGCGAGCGGCATTGTTAAGCTCGCAAGTAACCTGGTAGCCGGCGTTCTGCTCATCGACGTTAAGATACCAGTTGGAGATGTTCATGCGGCTGTAGCCGCCGTCATCGGGATAAGTAGTGATGGTGACCGTTATCTGGTATATCTTCGTGTAGCCCACCTCAACCATCTTGGTATAGAGAGGAAGGTTGATATAGAAGGTTTCGGCCACCTCCCGATATATGGCATCCACGTCGAGCGCAGAGACTGCGCTGTCATGGAACCCGCCCTGATTGTCGATGTATTTTTCGACGACATTTGTTCCATCAGTTCCGAGTATTTTAACATTGACCTCGGCGCATTTCGCGCCCCACTTCGGGGTGTGCGGAGGCGATACGGGATTAACAATCAGGCCCCATGTCTGCACGTCGAGTGACAGGACAAGGTCTTTGAAGGGCACGAAGCCTGAGAAGGGGCTTTGGAAAACCACCTGGCACGTCCGGATCTCCTGGCTGGAGTTTACCGGATTAAGCTCATAGTATGGCGTGCTTCCATCCGTCGGCTCCACATGGTTGGCGTTGGTAGACGATGTTGCGGTGTCGGGCAGAAGGTTTACTATCCAGTTGTTGGGAGCAGCGATAATCTTCGACCGCTTGGCCGGCATAACCGTCCGCGAAAGGTAGCCCACCGGCCACCAGTCATTAGTCCTCACGCTGCCGAAATCGGCGATGCTGAAGGTCGCACCGTCCGGGGCCGTGATGGTAGCTCCAGAGCGAAGGACCTCGATGTCGGTTTCCCTTACGATAAGCCATGCGCAGTCCTGCTGCACTATGACTGCATGGAAGAGCTGCAGCAACCGCTCCAGTATGTCATAATTTGTCTTGCCAGCCAGATGGTCGAAATTCACGGTGACAGAGTCCGGCATATCCTCTGCGTCTATGGCCGCGGGATCCGAGGGACGCATGGTAGACAGCCAGTGGATGGGGAAGTCAAGACCCGTCACGTCAAGAATAGACTCCAGCAGGGAGGACACAGACACTCTGCCCTGGGCGGAATAGTCCGACAACTTCGTCTCACCGAGGTTATCGGTAGCAGTCACCTTCACGTTGTAAGGCGGTGCGATGTCAGGCTCGCTATACAGCTCGGGCGTGATGAAGCCCTGCCATATCAAGGTGCTGCCGTTATATAGATCTACACGGAAGGCCTGCGCATCGGAAGTGTAGAGCATTACAAACTCATCGTTAATCTGCGCCTGCGCCAGAAACTCCAGCGACGATCCGCAGATGTTGCCGTTCTTGTTCCGGCGCAGCTGCGGTGCGCCACCCAGCGGACGTTGTACGATGCTGCCGCTATAGCCATCCTCCAGGATGTCTATGCGGAAGACGTTGTCGTTCTGACTGCGCCACTGAAAGCGGAAATGAACTGCATAGGCCATTATGTCGTATATTTCTTGCGTGTGTTCTCATTATTCAAGACGGCGACAAGCTGCGACCCGTTGGCCGTAAGCGTTCCGGTAACCTCAACCTTGAGGGTGTCGTTGGTAAGGGCGGATGATCCATAGGAAGCTGATGAAGCTATGTAGCTGCCGGAGGATGCCGCAGCTCCCATTGCTGTTGCCATATTGGAAGCAACGGCCTTGACTGCTGCGCCAGCGGCGATAAGCGCACCGCCCGCTATGATGGCTGCGATGCCGTTGAAGGATGCCGCCGATTCCTTGGCTGCTTCAACTGCAACACCGAAGGCTACAAGCACCTTTCCGAACTTCTGGGCAAACGTGCCAAACATTGTCAGCAGATCCTGACCAAATTCGGCCACTCCTCCCTGGCCGCTGGTGAGATTTCCTATCAAGTTGCCGAGCGCCTCTGCAATACCCTCTACAGCCTCCACAAATGTAGTCTGCAGCGTTTCGGTTAGGTCAAGCATATTCTGCTTCGCCGGAGTGATGTCGATGCCTACGGGGACTTGTATGGGCGCATGTGCCAAAGCTCCTTCGAGATAATCATGTATGGCAGTGACGCTTTCTTCGCTGACGTACATCTCTATCTGGTTGGTGGCATATTGCTGCAAGCGAGACACACCTTTCTGGACGGCTGCTGCCGACTCTTTGCGAGCGTCCGCTTCTTTCTGCGCCTGCTTGGTCAACGAAGCTTGCTGCTTGTTCAGTGCTTTCAGCTCGGAATCCATGGCCGCCAGATTCTGGACGGCAGACACATAGGCGGCGTTGGCAGCTTCTGCATCTTCAATGCTGTCGCTTGCCTGTTCGCTCATGAGGTCCGTAAGGTTGGATATCATGAGCTGGATATCATACTGCTCGGCTTGTTTCTTTGTGATGAGATCCTTAGCCTCAGCAAGTGCCCGTGTCCTTGTGAGAATGTCATAATCATCATCTGCCGCTATCCTGCGCAGTTCGGTAATCCTCGCTTCGGCATCTGCCCAGTCGCGTGACGCATCAGACTGCCTTCGCGTAAGGCTGTAGATTACTCCGGCGATGTCGCTGGCATCTTCTGCCTTCTGTGTCGCTGTGCCCACCTGTTCGGATACCTGCTTTGCGGCCCTGATAATACCGGTGGGAAGGAAGGTATCATACCATTTGCCGGGCGTTGCCACGGCCACGGCGGCCGTTGATGCAAGATTTGTCGTGAATCTGCCCCACCACCGCTCTACCTGAGCCTCAGACTCCGCTATCGACTGCCCAATCTCTTCGTTGGCATCGTGCATCGCCTGGCGGTAGGTATTGAGATAAGCTTGAGTCTGGAGCGCTATGTTGGCTCCCTGGATCGTGTTCTTGAAAGTCTCAGCTTCCTGATTGAGAAGCTTGAAGGCAGAGACGGCAGCGCCTATGCCTATGGCTCCGATAGCCACTGCAGCCTTGCCCGCTGACGCTACGATATTGCCAAGTGCTTCAGCGCCCTTGCCTCCCATCTCGGAAAGCTTGCGCCCGAGACCGCCGACAGCATTCTGCAACTTCTCAATCTGGGCGGTGTTTACGCCAAAGGCGGACGCCATCTTTGATGTGGCATCGTTGACAAAGTTCTCGAAGGCGGCAGTTTCCTTCTTCGCCTGCGCCATTCCCTTCGTGAAACCGGAGGTGTCGGCTGTGACTTTAGTCTTGAGATTCGGGCTGACCTTTGCCATTGTATCTTATTCTTTCAAGAAATTGTCGCGCCTTAAGCTGCTGCTGTTCCGGCGGCATCTCGATGATGCGGCGCATCTCAGCATCATCTCCCGCCTTTCTCTCATCGTCCCAGGGCATCGGCCAGAAACGCACGACATCGCGGATGGCTCCCTTGCAGAAGGGGTTGAGGATGCGGGCCGCGAGTCCGCGTGCCAGCTCCCCCATGTGCATCCTGTCGGCTTTCTTCTCGTCCTGGTAGGCTTTCCAGGCCTCCACGAACTCGCCCACCGTCAGCAGGCCGAAGTCGCGGGGACCGATGTGCAGCAGGCCGAGTGCCCTGCCCCTTATGTCACCAATCCGGAGAGTGGGGACTTCATCTCCGGAGGCTATTTTTTTTCTCCGCCAGATACGGCTGGAACCATTGTCTTGCCAAAGATCTCCATGAAGGAGTTGAGCAGGCCGAAGTCTGCTATGGCTCCCAGATCCTTCGCAGTAATGGTGCATTCGCGCCCTTCAAGGCGCTCGCCCTCGCGGAGGCATGCCGCCATCAAAGGCAGCATGTCGGAGGGTTTGAGTTTCGATACATCGGCAAGCGCCGAGAAGTCGTCTGTGCCGCGCTCCTGGAGAAAGTCCATAAGAGCGTTCATGTTGCAGGCGACGCACATCTCGACGTCACCGACCATTATTGTCTGCCTTGCCATACGCTACACTCCGCTGCCGCTGCCGGCCGGGGTCTTTGAGAAACTGCCGGTGATGCGGAAATTGATCTGCCAAGTTGCAATGTCGGAAGCGTTGCTACCCTCAGTATACTGGGTCATGATGGCATTGCCACTATAAGTGTCGCCGCCAGCCAACAGGTATGTGAGGGGGATGATAGCGGCAGGTCCTTTTTTCAGGGACTGCTCGATGATGTCGTCGCGGTCGAGCTTCGAGGCATCGGAGTTGCCCACGGCGACAAGGCCCTGAGCTGAGAAGGTCACGTCATGGCCCGCTACAACCACGTCGGTCTCTCCCTGGTTGTCCTTGGTAAGGCTCTCGACGAGGCGGGCGGCTATGGCGAGGTCGTCCTGAGTTCTGCCCACAACGGTCTTGCCGTTGATCTGCAGTGCGATGTTGTATCCTTCAATCATGATGAGTGTTGATTTGTGTTAGTTGTTTCTTCGGGTGTTACAGGCGTATCGGGTATCGAGAGCTGCCGTATGACCCATGTCATGGTGAACTCCCAGACGTTGCCGGCGCAGTCGCGGTCGAAGGTCATCGGTATGACGCGATAAGGCTGCATGCTCTCGGCCGTCATCATCGCTGCTGACACGGCCCCTGCGATATCTTCGGCGTCGTCAAAAGTATCGGACACTATCGTGGCCGAAAGGTTTGACTGCAGAGCTTCAGGGCCGTCCTTGCTGCTTATCACCTCAACGTACTGGTAATAGACAATGTACGGATAGGTGTCCGTCTCGGCTTCCGCGAGGTAGCAGGGAGCGATGTCGCCCACCGCCGCCTCAAATGCTTTTCCTATGCTTTCCTTATCGTTCATAGCAATCTTCAATGTTGTCTGCTATCTTCTGCGAGAAGGCGTTGAAGAACACGTCTTCATAGCCCAGCATGGCTTTTTCAAGGAAGTTCTGATGAGGCTGGCCGACTCTGTTGCGGCGGCGCTGCGACCTTGCCCTCGAGGCAGGCTGCACCGGATTCATAAACACATGATTCGGATCGCGGCGGGCCAGCGTGCCATAGTTCATCCAGTATGCCTTGAACCAGTCGTCAACATCTCCGGATGCGGGCTGATGTCCCTGACGCTGCCGGCCGTTGAAGAGGCCGATGTCGCAGGCAAGGTCCTTGTCGTTGCGGCCGCCGGAAACCTTATATTTCAGCAGCCTCTTCCAGCGCTCGTTGATCTGAGGGCGCATGGATATCACCACCCTCTTCGCGCCTTCGCGCATCGCTACCTTGGCAAGCTTCACCATATCATCGGGTGCTCGCTCGGTCCAGCGGAGGAAGTCCGACATGCCTTCTATCTGCAGGTTCACGCTCATCGCTTTGACTTGTTGATTGCTTCAAGCGTCAGGCGGTAGACCGGCGAAAGACGGTCCATGTCGTCTATCGCCGAGATCTGCCACGCATCGCCGTCAATGATCACGCGCCAGCGGGTGTCCAGCTCCTTGACCTTGTAGATGGTCAGATATATGACATGGCCTGCCTCAAGGTTACGATAGGCCACCTGCTCATCCACGCTGTGGTCAATCTTCGCCCACACCTTCCGGAAATCGGCGTAGGTCTTATCCTTCGCCCCCTGGTCGTTGCGGGTGATGGTACATGACTGCAGCGTCACGAGGGTGTCCATAGCACCTATGTCGGCATTGGACGTCATGACTGCCACTCCTTGTAACGATAAGGCCTGATGAGGATGTCGGAAGCCCGCATCCTTTCCTGCACGGTGTCGAGAGGGTTGGCATAGGATCCTGCGCCCCGCAGGCACACTGCCTCCCACATATCCGACGGCATCGACGTGTCTGCATAGCCAGCCTTGTAGACAATCTCCACGAAGGCGTCGCTATAGTCGCCGTTTATCGTCAGGCGGTTGCCGCTTACGACATATCCTTCTCCGGGCACAAGGGCGACACCATTGACAGACACGGACGACACCTCACGGACCGGGCCACGGAGCGTAAGGCGTATCTTGCCGCCGAGGCTGTCAACTACGGCCGTGGCCGTCACCGTGCTTGCCGCAAGGATGCGGTTTACATCGTTGCCCACCGAAGAGAGGGCGGACATTAGCTTGGACCGCAGGTCGGCGTCAGCGTCGTCTGTCGTCAAGCGCAGATGGTTCTTGAAATCGCCCATAAGGCGTGTCACCGCGCCACTGTCTGTCAATATGGTCTCGTCCATCATGTTACGCTACACTCCTGAGCCATCGCCAGAGCCGCTGCCGGCAGTGGCGAGCTTGCTGAATGACTTTGCGAAGGCAACCTTCGCGTCGGCATAGCTGTAGAGCTGGATCTTCACTTCGCCGGTGTCGCCGAGGCTGTAGGGATCCACAAGGAGGTCGATACCTCCCCAGCGGCCTATGTACAGGTCACGGAAGTTACCGAAGATGGCAACGACGCCCGATGCCAGCTGGTTGGCGAAGTCGGCCTTGTAGCCGTTAATGTTCTTATCGGCATCGAGGATGTAGCCGCTTACGCCGCTGCTCTTGAGTGTGGTCTTCGCCAGACCCCATGATGCTGAAGGGAGGACATAACCCATGCTGCCACGGTTTGCGTTGACGGCATTGAGGGCGGTTTCCATGGCCACGATGTTGGCCCAATTGAGGGTTGAACCAGCAGAAGTTGCTGCTGCCACGATGGCTGCGAGAGCGGCCTTGTCGATGCACGCTGCCTCGGCGTCGCTGAGGCGATCCATGAGGATGCGCTCCACGTCGATAGAGGTCTGCTTCATGAGGTCACGGGTGGTTACCATGTTGGCACGGATGCCACGGGGTGACAGGGTTACTTTGGCAACGTCAGCAACCTTGGTAGATGTCTGGACGGCTTCATCGAGGAAGCTCACGTTGATGTTGCCTACAGACGGAAGGTCAACTGAGCCTACCAGTCCGGTGAGCACTGATGCTCCCATGCCTGATACGACGAGCTTCTCCTTTACGTCTTCGATGTACCTCTGGGTGGTGATTTTCAGGTTGCCACCTTCGCCGGCAGTGCCGGCATTCTGACCCTGTGCGCTGCGCATGAGGAGGGCAGAAGGGATGACATAACCTTTCTGGCTGATGCCGAGGTGACGATATTCGTCGGCTCCGGCTGCTGCCATCTCGGCCTCGAAACCTTCCATGCGTCCTGCGAGGACACCGGCGATGAATCTTACAAGGCTGAACTCGTTGCCGTGCTGAGCCTCATGCTGTACTGTACGCGCTACAAGCAGCCTCTCGGCTTCTTCGGCAGCGCGGGCTGCTTCAAGTTCCTGCTTCAGAGCCTTGTCTTTGGCCATGAGGCCTTCCAGGGTCTGAGCGTCTGAAGGATCACAAGCCTGCATGGCGCGGAGGTTGGCCTGCAGGTCTTCAAGAATAAGTCTGATCTCTCTCATTGTGATGATATGAATTGGTTAGAATGGATTAATTCTGGAGGAGGAGGGCTTCCGTCTCGGCAATGGCGATGGCCTTGCGGTTCTTCAAGGCAACCTGGTTGGCTACCTCTTCTTTTACGGGTTCGAGAGCTTTCTCTACGGTCTTCTCGATGTTTGCAAGAGCCTCTTTGCGGAGAGCAGCAAGGCGGTCGTTCTCAGGCTCCATGTCGTTTTTCAACGCATTAGGATTGGCGGGAATAGCCACGACGGAAACCTCGAGCAGCTCCATGCGAGTGTAGTAGTAGGTCTCGTTGGCCTTGCCGGGGGCCTCTTCGCCGACACCCCAGCGGCCTTCCTTCGGGATGAAGCCGACGCTTACTGCGTTAAGGGTTCCGAACTCAAGCTTCTTCCATACTTTCTCGGCCATGGGATTAAGCTCGGCCGGCTCGAACTCGACCTCAACCATCAGGCGGTTGTCTTCGATATAGGCGCGGCCCTTACCGATGATGTCGTCCGGACTGCCGCTCCACTGCACCTTATGCTGGTAGCCGATGACCGGATTCTTTGAGAAACGATCGAGCATCCATCCGTCAGGCATCAGCACTGTGCCGTAGCTGTCGCGGGTGGCATCCGATGCCACGAAGGTCATCTTCCTTTCGCCGCTCTTGGTGCCGGCTTGCGACACCCTTATGAACAATTCTTCCATAGTATGTGTGTTATTTTTTCTGGTCGGGAGGAGGTGGTTCCATGCCGACAGTATTCTCGTTGGTGGGGTATAGGTAATCGTCAAGGCCGGGGGCCGCAGACATGC
The DNA here is from genome assembly GCA_017617655.1 of Bacteroidales bacterium. Lineage (GTDB taxonomy): Bacteria > Bacteroidota > Bacteroidia > Bacteroidales > UBA932 > Equibacterium. The sequence continues at coordinate 7,444 of JAFZVU010000088.1, read as the reverse complement.
CTTCCATGCGGCGCACCTCGTTGCGGTTCATCCATCCGTCAAGGATGGCTCCGTGATAGAATGCCGTGCGGGCGGCAGTGTCGCCACGGAGCAGGCCGTCAAGGACGAACTTGACGCTGTATGTAGACGCGAAGAGCTTGCTTTCCATCTCGACCTCGATGCGCTTGACAAGGGGCCGCAGTGTGTACTGCACGAACTGGATTGTCTGGTGCTCGATGTTGCTGAAGGTAGAACGTGACATCTCGGCCAGCATGTGCGGCGGTATGTTCAGCATCCTTGCAATGTCGTCGATGCTGAATGTCTCGCTCTCAATGAGGGCGGCAGTCACCGGATCCACGTTGACCTGTTTAAACTTGATGCCGTACTCCAGGAGGGGAGTGCCACCCTGGCCAGTCTTGCGATAACGCTCCATGAACTGATCGTATGCCTTCTCGCCGAGAGTGTTGTCCGTCTCAAGCACAGCCCTCTTGTCGCCGCCTTTGCGATAGTAATCCGCAATGAAGCGCTCGATGGCAGCTCCCTTGTTCAGGGCTATGGCATTATAGACGACGGGATTCAGACCGTTGACACCGTCCATGCTGAACTGCATAAAGTGCAGCATCTCATAGTTGGGCCACTGGCCATTGAGGCGGCTGGCCCGGCTGTCAGTAGAGGGGAGGCGCACATCGTACCACTTGTGGCCGTTGACCATCACCACTTGGACGCTGTCGGGGTGAATCTGATGCAGTTCGATGCCGTAGTCCGGATCGTAAGCCATCAGCGCGTAAGCGTTGCCACGGTTCAGCAGCCAGGCAACCATGGTGAACCAGAAGTCGAAGGTGTTGGTATAGGCATTGGGCCTTGCGCTTATGGCGCGAGCCTGCGGATTATCCACGGGCTTCAAGTCGCCCGAGCCGACGTGGCGGTAGATGCGCTTGGGTAGGGCTGCGATATTCTCGGCGATGAGGCGCACACCAGCATAATAAGCCGTCATCTTGAGGGCGGCATCATTACTCACGGTCAATCCGAAGTCAAGCAGAGGCTTCTGCATGCTCTCATAAGCGTCCGGAGTGCCGTAATAGATAGACCTTTTCTGAGGTTCTGCTTTACGCTTAAAAATATCCAGGAATCCCATATCGACGTGCGTCTTTGCTCAAATTTGGAAGACGCCCATACGATATCAGTGGACATTTGTCCATTTCTGCAGATTCTGGGCTATTTTTTCTTTTTTATGCTGCGATTCCGCCGTTTACGGAAGGCGTCGAAGGACTTGAAGCGGTGTTCTCTGAACCTTGCAAAGTATATCCCGTCAAGGGTGAGGTAGACATCCTCCTGCGTCTGCCCTCCCTGAGAGTAGAGCCTCCAGAAGGCTTCGGTAAAACCTCTCATCGTTACAAGTTCCGTTGCTTCAACCTTCTCTTTCATGATGGCAATATGCGCAGGCTGTGCGTCTCATAAATGGTTTTATTGTTGACCTTATCGGCCATATAGCCGCCGATGGCGTTGATAAGCGCTATGACGCCGTCGATCTTGTTGCGGGCGCGACCCTTGAAGAGTTTGATATTGTCGTTGGCGTCATAGTATGGGGTACAGTTGCGGAACATCCACTGCAGGATAGGGTTGCCCATAAGGTCTATCTCTCCGGCAGTCACCAGCCTCTCCAGCTCCTTCGTAGGCTCACTCATGTTGCGGATACCCTGGCTGAACTCGGAAAGCACGTCGTCCAGTCCGCCTTGCTGCAGTCCCTGTATCAGACCGTGATAGGCCTTGTATGGATCGAAGGCAATGTTCCTGACGTCATACTGACGACAGATGTCGAGGATGTCGGCCACAAGGTAGTCTATGTCGATAACCTCGCCCTTGGTAGTCTTGATCCATCCCTGCTGCTTCCATGCCCTGTAGTCCACGATATCGGAAGGCTGCTCGACCTTCGCCTCCGGTATCCAGTAGAAGCTGCGCACCGGGCGGTGGGGCAGGGTGGGGAAGTACAGCTCAAAGGCGATGATGTCGACGTGACTGGCGAAGTCCAAGCCGCCGTAGCACTCGCACCCCTTCAGAGACTCCGGATCCGTTCCGTAGTCGCAGGCCTTGACCTTGTCCTCGCTAATCCACACCTCCGGAGCATCCACCCACATGTTGAGATTCTTGGTCTTGAAATGCACCTCCCTGGCGCCTCCCTTGCTGGCAGCGTCAGCGAACTCGCTGCGCAGATAGTCGAGGCTGAGAGATACCCCCAGATTGGGGTTAGCCTTGAACCAGTTGCGCTCATCCTTCCAGTCGTCATCCTTGTCAAGCTCGAAGATCATGACGAACTGCTGCTCATCGACGATGAAACCGTCGAGGATACCCTTCATGCGAATAAGATCCTCAAAATAGGGGAGGCTGCGGTCAAGGCCGGCGGTAGTGATGGAGAAGAGCAGCGGCTGACGGCGGGAACCCATACCCGTGCGCAGCAGCTCATAGATGTCGTTGGTCTTCCATGCGTGCCTCTCATCGCAGATGCCGCAGGAAGGGTTGAGGCCGTCCTTGTTCTGGGTGTCTTTAGACAGCGGCTTGAAGCTGCTGGCCATCCTCATGTCAACGATACTGAACTGGTATGTCTTGAAAATTTCCGAGAGGGAGGGCGTATTCAGGATAATCTGCTTAGCTCCGTCCCAGCAGAGCTTCGCCTGGTTGCGATCCACGGCGGCAGCATAGACCTCTGCGCCAGGCTCGTTTTCTATCTGGGACATCATCTCGATGCCCAGTCCGGTAGCCAAGGTGGTCTTTCCGTTCTTGCGGGCCACCTCAACGTCAGCACGGAGAAAACGCCTGTAGTTGTTGCCGCAGCGCTTCCATCCGAAGATCACGGCGATAATGAAAGCCTCCCACCCTTCGAGAATTATGGGTCGGCCAGAAAACTCGCCTTTGCAGTGATGTAGCTTGGCGTAAAAATTACAACGTCTGATGCCTTCTGCCTCATCGAACCAGTAGGGAAAGGCATCGGTGCGCTGGCGCTGCAAGTCTCGCAGATGCCTCTCAACCGCCGCAATCTCATAGTGACCGGCAACCCTCCGTCCCGACTGCACCGCACCGATGTATTCCGCTATCCGTTGTCTATAGTCGAGTCTCATATCTCAATGACATCCGTAGAGATGTCCATAATGTCTTTCTTCTTGCTGTTCTCATCCTCGACATGCAGCCGTGCCCTTGAGGCTGGTGTGAATCCGAACTGCGTGCCAATGCTGTTAATGGTTTTACATAGATTATCGAAGCGCTTGATGTACGGATTTTCCGCATATCCTACCACCACTCCCGCTTCGTTGTGAATTGGCTTAAACCACGCCTCCTTCGTGATGTTCCTGACACACCTCAACGCCATGTCATAGTTCTGCGCATAGAGCATGAGCGCATCAAGATACGAAGCCTCCAGAACATGGAGTCCGATGAGGAAGACGCAGCGCTGCAGAAAAATGCGCTGGCCGCGAGGAGATAGGTAGGAATAGTCGCACAGCGCGTCGACTTGCTCAATGGACGTGATCTTCTCTCCGACGATCACCTCAGAGCGTGCTCTGCACGGCTGGTCCGTGCCCTTCAACTTCATCAGCTGCTGCGGCTGTTTCGCCGGTCCTCTACTGCCCATGACTGCCCTCCTTTTCAAAAAGTTGAAAACTTGCATGTGTGTTCTCGAAGCTGGGGGCGGGGTCTTGGGAAGGTCGGCCGTAGAGATTCGACCCCCCTACCCCCTTGCGGTGCTGCTGGATGAGCACCTTGTCTTCCGCAGCCTTTACGGCATTGCATCTTTTGCACAGCGCCTGCCAGTTCGACTCATCCCAGAAGTCGCCACAGATCTCGGCAGGTATAATGTGGTCAACGACCTTTGCCAGCTTGTAGATGCCTTGCTTCTTGCACCTCACGCAGAAGACATGTTCGGGCTGCTCAAGAAAAGCCTTGCGCCTCCACGTCCAGCGTGCTGTATGGTATTCCGGCCTGCTGTGATAGTCCGGAGCCGTAAATCCCGATGCCTCAGTCTTCGGGTATGTGTGTTGTTTCTTAGGTCTTGTTGGCATCTGTTATATTAGTTTTCTTTGTTCAACACTATCGTTGAGGTAGCTTTCTATGGCCCGTTTGAATGTGGCAAAGTCACGCACTATGACATAGCGGTAGCCCTGTTCTTCCACCTTCTTTTGCCACACCTTTTGAGACTCTGACTGCCGGCCTCTGCTGCCATTCTTCAGCTCAATGAACAAACCATGGTAGCCATGACGGGCCACGCTGAGAGTGAGGTCGGCCACTCCGGCAATCATACCCTCAGCCTTGGCCGTCCGGGCCTGGGTGGCTGTAGTGTGCAGCCCATTGAGCGATGAGTACAGCAGCCCATAATACTTATGATGCTGCATGTTAAACCACATGACACAGGTCTGCTGGAGGTGAGCTTCAAGGTGTTTCATTATCCATACACTTTGTTGGTTTCAATGCTTATTACTGGCTTGCCGGTTGCTTCGTGGATCCTGCGGGCCTGCCAATCCGACGACTCTACAAAGAGCATCCAGTGCGGATCCCTGTAGATGCCGGCCTTGAACTCCCATGCTGGCAAGACACGGTCGCTTGCCATCACTATGTTGGCCCCATTATAACCGAGACTGTCAAGGAACTTCCACGTCTCGTCATGGTATTTATTCAGGCGATATGTGCAGATGTTGATATTGTTGACGGTAGGCACGAAGAGCGGCACGGGGTGCTTGATATATTCAACATACTTGTCAACATCCCTTTCGTCCGGCGGCTCCTGGCAGATGACTCCGTCGAGGTCGAAAAGAGTGCGGGCAGTAAGGCGGCCATGGGCAAAAAGATTCCACTCATATATGGCCCATCCGAATGGGCCGGTGGCAGCCTCCTCCCTGATATCCCGCAGCCAGATGTCCGGCTTTGCCTTGGTGCACGGACCTTCAAGATATACCACCAGATAGGTGATCTCATATTTCTCAAAGATGGGGTAGGTGTTGAAGTAGTAATCCTCGCAGACTTTCTTGGCGTTGCCCCAGTAGCAGGTATCGTCCACTATCAGCAGTTTGTTGCCGTCGTTCTGGCGCAGCCTGCGCCCGCCATGACGGCGCAGCGCATCAGGGTCAGTAATCATCGCATCCAGCGAGGCAAGACCCACGTTGAGGTATTCTGCGATAATAGAGGCGGCAAGCATCCCGCTGCGCGGCACACCCACCACTCCGCAGACATCATGCGGAATCTTCCACAGGTTGTTGCGGATGTCCTTGCATAGGGTTTCGTAGTTGATGTAAATCATATCAGTCCCTCCATAAATCTTTGTGCTTATTCAGCCAGTCCTCAAAGCTCTTGTTGTCCGAATAAGATCCTGCGCCGAAGTGCTCGATGTATCTGCCGATGTTGACCTCCTTCGTTCTCAAGCCAGCAGCCATCACGTCCTCATAGAAAGATCCTCCGGTATCATAGTACGGCGGCCCTTGATGGCTCAGCTTATAGGACATGCCCTCATGCCAGAAGCGGATGCCGTGAGCTGCGCACAAGGGCACGTTTATCCAGAGGAGGAATGGATAGCAGCGCTTCGCCTGAAACCAGTATTGCGGGGTATATTCCACGGCTCCCACCCATGCCATGCGCTCGTTGAAGAGAGGCGAGATGTCCTCCTTGACCAGCACATCAGAATCCATCAGCAGAAAGCCCTCCGGCAGATAGTCGAAGAGCCAGTCCACTGAGGCGATGTGCTTCGACGATGCGTGGTTGTTGCAGGTCTTCACGCGGTCAGGGTATTTCTCCAGCAATGCGCCGAAGTTGATGATCTGGCCCATGGTGTTGTCGATTACCTCAACGCCGTCCATCGCGGGGAAAGGCCGGAGCGTCGAATTGTCAAAAATGACAATTCTGCAGCCGGCCGTATGCTTGCGAATGGACTTCACCAGCGCCGTCGTCAGCTCCGGAGTGTTATAGTGGACTATGGCGATTGTCTTGGTCATCTTTTATGAAAAATACGACTGAGCAATTTCCCGAAGTGCGGCTGCTTGACAAAATGGTCAAGGGCATATCTCGCACCTATAACAAGACCCACTTCATAACTTCCATCAAAGAAGGGGTGCATGTAGTCTATCTTTCCCTCTTCGACAGGTTGTCCTGGTTCAGAATATCCCAAAGCGTTGTAGAACCTTTTAGGTTCCGATTTCTTTATCGCATCAAAAGCGGCGATGATTTCTTCAGTTGTCATATCCCGTAATATTGAGCCAAGAATTGGTCGAGCAGAGGTGACCAGCCATCGACGGTGTTCTGGATCCATAGCTTCCATCCCTCGGTAGCCCTCTTGAGCAATTCAAGACCGGTCACGTTGTTGCCGGGAGCAATGGTGTCGATGTCGCTGCGGTTCACAACGCACTTGAAATGGTCGGTCGCAAAGTTGAGTTTCCAGAAGGGCTTGCGGTCGCCGCAGTAGATGTTGTAGTACAGCGTCTCGAAGACATAGGACTCATTGTCCATGTCATATCGCCTCCACAGTTCCTCGAGCTTGCGCCATTCAAACCACTGAGGCAGATGGGTCGTATAGTTGCGGGTAGGATAGCCTTCCCTGAGCAGCAGCTCGCGTGTCTTCGCCACATCCCTGCGCCAGGGGTTGTCGCTATTGAGGTCAAAGTTCAGAAGGCTCTCGCCGCTAATCTTGAGCGTCTGCACGTCGGCAAGGTCAAAATCATTAACGGCATAGCAGTCGTCAGCGACGAAAATGAAGCCATCTTGGTCGGGAAATGCCTGACGCACCTTGCGGAAGCAGCTTACATAATCCAAATGCTGGCGGTACTGGCCTTCCTTGCCGGGCACTCTCGGAGATTCAATGCAGCAGATGTCATCGCCGGTCTTGGTTACCGGATGATCCTCTCCAGCAAGGACGATAAGAAAGTTCTCTTTGAAGTGCTTGCGCCATCCTGCGACGGCGTACTCGATTTCACGGCCCTGCGCTCCCTGGGAGCAGTAGGGGATTACCACAAGGATGGGTTTATTCTTCGGCAATAAAGCAATGCCACGATGAACTTCCTGAATCTTTGTTTCCTGTCTGGGTTGCGGCTTGGCTGATGGAGCCTTCGCCGCCGTTGGTATCTTCGTTGTTGTCATAGTTCATTTATTAGTAATTTTCTACCAGTTTCCACTTTTTGGTTCATATAATGCAATGTGATGGCCTATTCCTTTTTCAATAATCCTCGGCATATAGTCATTCAATAATGCCTCTATGTCATCGACATTTGATATCAATACTTCTCCTCTTTTGAAGAATGAATAAATAGACTCCATGAAGTTCCTGCATAGCAATCCCTTTATTTGCTGACATAAGTCATCATTGCGCGAAGCGGCTGCAAGAATATTGTAACTCATCTCCGTCTTAATATAAAACTTTATTCCAGTGTCATCTTCGAGCGTGGCTGAAAATGCCTGGATTCCGATTTCATGATAATCATCATCAAGTCGAGGCCAG
>JAFZVU010000087.1 GCA_017617655.1 Bacteroidales bacterium | reverse complement strand
GCCAAAGTGTGCGCCGATGATGTGCCCCACAGAGCGTATAGACGCGATTGACGGCGCACACTGGCCTTAAACAGGGGGGTGTGCGCTGCATATAGGCCTTGGAGACTACTCCTGAGGCGCTAGTCGGCGCACACTTTGGTATAACCATACCTACATACAGCAAGCCCCGGCAATCCATCAAAACTGTCGGGGCCTATTCATTTCGATAAACAAAGAAAAATGCTTTCTTTTTAGATGGCTGATTATTGATACTCCAACCCTCTGACTCCAACACCAATATTGACGGGAATCTTTACCATTTTCCCCATGGCGGCATAGCGCTCATAACTGCTCTTGAAATAAAGCGCGGTGGACATATGAAAGGCCCTGGGGTGGCGTTCTGATTCGGGTGTTTCTAAGATTCTACGTACTGCTTCGTCATCAATGGCCACAACCTGCAAGGCGACGAAGTATCTGCCAGGTTCTAGCAGGATGGTCTCGTCTGGCTGAATACTATAATCCTGTCGGGAATCAGATTCGATGATGTTGAAATAGATGGGCTTGTGCAATACGTTGATGAAAATTTCTGGATCTCCCTCTATCCGATATACATTTATGGAAGCGACACATCCCGGGATGTGGTTGTCCTGGATCGTAAACTGGATGTCTTTTATCAGGAAGGGTTTCCTGACCTTTGCGATACAGCCCAGTTCCGCGCCTTTCCCACCACCGCCGGGACGGTAAAAATCGGCGCCTCCGATCCGTTCATCGATCTTCACTCCTGGATGGATGAGGTACTTCTCCTTGGTGTTTCCGCCTATGAATACGGCTGGCGGTAATTCCTGTTCATGAAGGACTATGACGACATCGTCCACATCACCCGTGACTGGGTAAGCGGCTGGTTGATAGGATACATGGAAGAACTCGACGGTATCGCAAGGAACCGCTATCTCAAACCGGCCATCCACCGTGGAGATTGTCCCGATCTGAAGTTTAGGCACGCCGAGTTGTACGTATTCGACGGCCTCACCTTTCTCATTGATAATCCGACCCTTGACAGTGACACGCTCTTGTGCAAAGACGCAGAAGGGAAATAGTAAAAACGCCAGTAATAGTTTGATGTTCATGAATTATCCGTTTGGAGCAAGGAATAAACAAAGATAATGCCGACAATGATACAAGACGCCGAAACATAGGACATTAAGCCACTGCTCAGAATGCAGGGGATCAACTTGACTTTACTTGTTTTATCGGCTATGTCGCTTGAGAGTGATGAAACGTCCCGTCGTTTTCTTATAATCCAGATACTCCAGCCCGAAATCGGCCTCCAGCCGCTTCTCTTCCGAATGCACCTGCAGCATCATCACGGTAGCGATCAAGGCAAATACCAGAATGGCCCGCCAGTTCCATAAAGCAATGAGGACGTCGATATAATAAAGATAAGTCCCCGACAACATCGGATTCCGGCTCCACTTATACGGGCCGTCGGTCATTAGATGCTTCGTCCTTGGAGCAACTTCGTGACCCATGGCGTCGAACGGGTTTCCTTTCCCGACCTGCTTCATATAGATGATGCTCCAGAGGCTCAGCGCCAGTCCGATCATTGCAATAGGCACAGCCAGACAGAAACGCGTCACGGGAATGTCGGCCAGTGACGGCATCCCCGACACCCACCATATCAGAGCATGAATCCCCACGATGAAAACAGCAAAGCCCAAGAAATAACCTAATACCTGTTTCATAATTACAAAACGATAAATACGCGGGGATGTGTCGTCTCTTGATTACTTGTCGATGCTGACTAGATTGTATCGGCGGGTTCCCAGGCCGAGGGTCTCGGCGTGCTCGATGGTGTGGACGCCGTGCTGCTGGTCGATGCGGTCCAGCAGGTCGGTAGGATCGTTGGTGGCCGTTACCTTCTGCTGGTTGATGATGTCGACGCAGGCCTGGTCCAGGGCTACGGGGTCGGTTGATGCCAGGATACCGTAGTCTTCCAGCTTCACGGGCTCTGGATGATCCACGCAGTCGCAGTCGATGGACATGTTGTTCATCACGCTGATGTAGATGATGCCTTGTTTCTTGTTGAAGTAGTTTACAACAGCCTGAGCTGCGGCAGCCATGCTTTCCAGGAAGCCGTCCTGGTCTCCTACATACTCCTCTGTCCACAACAGCCCCATATCCAGCTTCTCCATCTTTCCGGCAGAGTGGATATACGCCTTACCGTTCTGGCTGGCGCAGCCGATGGAGAGGTTCTTCAGGGCGCCGCCGTAGCCGCCCATCGGGTGCCCCTTGAAGTGGTTGAGGGCAATCATGAAGTCATAGTTGGCCATATGTCCGCCAACTATGTCGTATCTGATGTGCGAGCGGTCTTTCACCGGAATTCGTATCTCATCGTACTCGTCCATAATGTCCACGGGGAAAAGATCCATGAAACCGTGGCGGCGGATAACCTCCCAGTGATTGGCCGAATTGTTGCGGTCGTCACAGGCGTCTTCGGGTTCGTTGCCGTAGGCGGTGTTGCACTCCACAAGGGTGCCGTCCACTTCAAAGAAGAGGTCTTTGACAAGCTCTGGTTTCAGGTAGTTTGGGTTGCTGCCTTCGCCGGTGCTCATTTTGATGGCTACGCGGCCCGTTGCAGGGATGCCCAGCGTCTTGTAGATCCTTACCAATGACTCGGGGGTAATCTCCCGGGTCAGATATACCGTAGCTTTATTGAGATTGCGGTCTTTCGCAGATTGATTATTGTCGCGGCTCATAACTAAAAAGGGGCTATTATTATGATTCAAATATAACAATAATCTTGATGGCCATGAAACGAGCTAACCGGGTCCGCAAACCGAAGGCTTAAAGACGGATATTATCTTTTACAATAAGTAGACAACGGGCTGTCAGATGCGGTGAGGATATGCTTCGAGGCCGGCTTTGAGGCAGCGGCAGGCTTCGATCAGGTCGGGCTCCTTGATGACGTAGGCGAGGCGCACCTGGCGTTTGCCCATGCCCTTGGTAGCGTAGAAACCGGCCATGGGAGTCACCTGGACGGTCTTGCCGTCGATGTTGAACTCGTTGAGCATCCAGATGGCGAACCTTTCTGCATCATCGACGGGAAGCTCGGCGGCCGCATAGAAAGCTCCGTTCGGGACGGGGCAGATGACACCTTCCATCTTGGCGATCTCGGCGAGCAAGACGTCGCGGCGGTGGATGTATTCCTTACGGACAGCCTCGAAATACTCCCTGGGAGTGTCGAGAGCGCCGACTGAAGCAATCTGGCCGTAGGTCGAAACGCAGAGGCGGGCCTGAGCGTAACGGAGCACATATTTCATAACCTCAGGATTCCTTGAGACAACGAAGCCGATGCGGGCTCCGCAGAGGCTGTACCTCTTTGATACGGAATCGAGCAGGATGACATTCTCTTCCAGACCCTTGAGCTGCAGAGCTGAGAAGTGCGGCTCGTCGGTGTAGCAGAACTCGCGGTATACCTCATCTGAATAGATGAAGAGCTCGTGCTTGCGGGCGATCTGGCCGATCTTCTCGATGTCCTCACGGCTGTAGAGCGCGCCTGTAGGGTTGTTGGGGTTGCAGAACAGGATGCCCTTGGTCTTCTTGGTGATGTGCTTCTCGATTTCCGACATCTCGGGCAGCTTGAAGCCGTCTTCGATGCGGGTGGTGATGGGACGCAGGGTTATGTTGTGCTGTACCGCGAAGGTGTTGTAGTTGGTGTAGAAAGGCTCGAAGACTATCAGCTCGTCGTCAGGGTCGCAGGTGGCTGCGATGGCGATCTGGAGAGCCTCGCTGCCGCCGTGGGTGACTATGATGCTGTCGGGGCTGACTTCGATGCCGAGGTTTGCATAATATCCGGCCATGCCTTCGCGAAGAGCCTTGTCTCCGGCTGAGTTGGTGTAGCTCAGCACATGCATCTGGTTGTTCTTCACTGCTTCCAGGGCCTGCGGCGACGAATCGACGTCAGGCTGTCCCATGTTGAGGTGATATACTTTGATGCCGCGCTCTTTGGCTGCGTCGGCATAAGGGATCAGTCTCCTGATGGCTGATACTGGAAGGTTGAGGGCTTGGTTTGATATTGTAAGCATTGCGAGTATTAAGATTTACAAGGTCGCGCAAAAGTACTAAAAAAGAAGTAAAAAATGTTAAATTTGCGGCATGAAAGACACCGAAGCGAACAGATATGCACAAAGAGGCGTCTCTTCTTCGAAGGAAGACGTTCACAAGGCCATTTCGAAACTTGACAAAGGTTTGTTCCCGAAGGCATTCTGCAAGATAGAACCGGATTACCTGGGCGGAGACCCCGACTGGTGCGTGGTGATGCATGCCGACGGAGCGGGCACCAAGAGTTCCCTTGCTTATCTATATTGGAAGGAGACGGGCGACATGGACGTCTGGGCCGGCATCGCGCAGGACGCGATAGTGATGAATACCGACGACCTGCTTTGTGTGGGAGCCACCGACAACATCCTGCTCTCATCTACCATCGGCCGCAACAAGAACCTTATCCCCGGAGAAGTTATCTCCGCCGTAATCTCGGGTTCTGTCTCTTTCATGGAGAAGATGCGTCAGTGGGGCATCGACATGGTCCTGACCGGAGGCGAGACTGCCGACGTGGGCGACCTGGTGCGGACTATCATTGTCGACAGTACAGTAGTGGCCCGCATGCGCAGGGCAGATGTAATAGACAATGCCAACATCGCTGCAGGTGACGTGATAGTGGCTCTGTCCAGCTGCGGCCAGGCAGTCTATGAAGACAGCTACAACGGAGGCATGGGCAGCAACGGCCTGACCAGCGCCCGTCACGACGTGTTCGCTAAATACCTTGCTGAACGTTACCCCGACAGCTACGACGCCCATACCCCTGCAGAGTTCGTGTATTGCGGCAGCCGCAAGCTCACCGAAATCGAGCCTGAGACCGGCCTTACCTATGGCAAGCTGGTGCTGTCCCCGACCCGCACCTACGCTCCGGTAGTGAAAGAGATGCTCGCTAAGCACAGAAGCGACATCCACGGCATGATCCACTGCTCCGGCGGCGCCCAGACCAAAGTGCTCCACTTCGTGGACGGCCTTACGGTCATCAAGGACAACATGTTCCCAGTGCCCCCTCTGTTCCGCGTGATACAGCAGGAGAGCGGCACCCCCTGGGAAGAGATGTACAAAGTGTTCAACATGGGCCACAGGCTGGAAATCTATGTGCCGGAAGCCGTTGCCGCCGACCTTGTCGGCATAAGCGGCAAGTTCGGGATAGACGCCCGCATCATAGGCCGTGTCGAGGCTTCGCAAGATACCAAAGTAGTCATCGAATCTGAATATGGAAAGTTCACGTATCGTAAATAGGCTTGCCGTCGCAGCGATAGCCCTCACTGCGCTGCTTACAGGATGCAAGCTTCGTACGGACCATGCCGAAGTCGTCCTTCCGGCCGCAGTGCGTACCGTGATGTACGATACTGCTTCAGTCAATTTTATAGACTTTGCCCACTACGGAGAGTTGAAATCCCTGCCTATCGGCATATTCGATGCGGACTCCACCAGCATGACCCTGCTTGAGACCTGCACCGGCATGGACTGCTTCGACAACATCACCGGCGTGCGCAGAAGCGACGGAATCCTCGATTTCGCCGGTGAATACTTCCAGTATTACACAGCCCGCAGCGACGATGACTGCTTCAACAGCACTCTTTTCCTGATGGAGGACCGCTACTGGGATTCGTTCGAGAAGGAGCGCTCCAAGATAATAGTGGCCGGCGGCGCACTTCTGCCCGCTAAAGGCCTGGACGAGATGATGTCCCTGTCTGAACACAACGGAGCGGGAGTGAAGGTGATCTCGGCCGTTGACGCCGGAGTCAGAGCCATGTTCGACTCCCTGTCGGACAACAATATAGCATCGTTGACCGTTGCATTGTTGAGCAACGGCAGCAATGACCGTCTGGCGTATTCTGAAGCAATCCGCAAGATATCTGCAGAGCAGGGAAACACCCGCTCAATCTCCTTAATAAGCGGGAAGAACAGCAGGGAAGGACTCTCGCAGATAGTCGAGGAATTGAAGGACGCCTCGACTAAATCACCGCTCAAGGTTATAATAGTGGACGGCCTGGGCGAGGATTACAGGCAGGACTGTCTGGCGCTGCTCGAACAGTACCGCAGTTCTTTCGGAAACGGAACTTACCCTTACCGCAGCATACTGGCTGACGACATTATCTTCGTCAATCCGTCGCTCAGCGCAGCTGTGGAGTGCTATACTGCCCTGAGGCGCGGCAAGAACCTTGCGCTGCGCGCCGACAAGCAGAAAGTAAGCTATTTTTATGGTTTTTAAGGAAAGCGTAACACCAGAAGAAATAGAGTCGCTGGAACTCATAGCCTTCGACGGGCCCATCACAGTCGTCACCGGCCGTGGAAAGGAATTCGACGAGGCCATCCGGCATCTGTCTTCATGCAGGATGATCGGTTTCGACACTGAGACCAAGCCGATCTTCAACAACAAGGCGCACCGCAACGGTACGGCCCTGCTCCAGCTTTCCAGCGAGACCAATGCCTACCTCTTCCGCCTCCAGATGCTCGGCATGCCGGCAGAACTCGCCAGGATACTTGCCGACAACAGCATAACGAAAGTGGGAGCGGCGGTGGCAGATGACATCAGGGGACTTCAGCGTTATGCGGATTTCAAGGCGGCGCGATTCATGGACCTGCAGTCGTTCGCAGAACGCTACGGCATAAAGGACAAGAGCGTAAAGAAGCTTACGGCCATAATCCTCGGCAGGAAAGTGTCGAAGGCCCAGCAGCTTTCGAACTGGGAAGCTCCGGAGCTCTCGCGTCCCCAGCAGCTCTATGCAGCTACAGACGCATGGATCTGCCTGAAGATGTACAAGGCTCTGCTCGGCTCATGATGCTTAGCGGGCGGATTAAAAACTGACGAGATGAAGATAAAGCCTTTTTTGTTGAAGCATAAGGTGATTGTGACGCTGGTAATACTCGGCGTGCTCATGCTCATCATCTTTCCCCAGAAAGGAACCTTCAAGTACAGCTACCATACTGGCGGCACATGGATGTACGAGACTCTGGTGGCTCCGTTCGACTTCCCTATACTGAAGACCCAGGAAGAACGTCTGATGGAGATGGAGGAAAAAGCTTCCGAGGTGCTGGACTACTACGAGTTCGAGTCCAGAGTGTCAGACGACAGGGTCTCATCTCTGAAACAGACGGCTTCTGACGCATCGTCCGCAGACAAGAATTTCATATATGCCACGGCGTCTGCACTCCAGTCCATATATGACAAGGGCGTGATCGCATCCTCCGTGGACGACCGCCTAGCAGACAAGGTTATATTCATAAAGAAAGGTAAAAGAGCAGTCGAGACGGCGGGCGCTGAACTCTATACGGTCGATGAGGCTTATTCCAGCCTCAAGGAAACCATTTCGGACCGCTTCGGCGAGGAGCTGACCGATTCGCTTTTCAATTCTCTCAACATCCGGGAATACATAACAGCTAACCTGAGCTACGATGAAGCTACGACAATGCTGGTGCACCGCAACGCCGTGGAATATGTGTCTCCTACAAGTGGCGTGGTGTATGCCGGCCAGCTGATCGTGTCGAAGGGCGAGATAGTGACCAGGGAGATCAACCAGATGCTGGATTCCTACAAGTCGGAATATCTGTCCCATTACGGCTATAACGATTCGAAGCTGGCGTCGTTCTTCAGCCATGTTCTTTTCGTTATAATAATGCTCTGGCTGCTGGTGTGTGCAATCCAGCTGACTGACAACATAATATTCCGCTACGGAAGGCAGCTCACATTCATAGCCGCCCTCGTATTGCTAGTCTTCATCGCCATAACCGTGATGATGAATGTCAGGGAGAGCTACAGGATGATAGTCCCGCTCGGCTTGTATGTTATAATAGCCCAGTCGTGGCTGAAGCCTTCTACAACATACGCCACCTACGTCGTTGCGCTTCTGCCCCTGCTTTTCCTCGTCGACGGGGGAGTGGAGCTGTACATAATGAACGTGCTGGCGGGTGCTATCCTGGTGAGCAGCAGCAGATTCTACCGCAAGACCTGGAGTCAGTTCTTCTCCGCACTGCTGGTATTCTTCGGCATGCTCCTGGTGTATGTGGCTTATGCGCTGGCCTCCGGCAACGGATTCCACAGGGTGGAGATAATATGTCTTCTCGGCTATTCGGTCCTGCTGCTTGTGGGATATCCGCTTATCTTCATGTTCGAAAAGCTGTTCTCATACGTGTCTGTCTCAAGGCTGTGGGAGCTTACGGATACCAGCAACGCCGTGCTCCAGGAAATGTCCAAGAAAGCGCCCGGCACCTTCCAGCATTCACTGCAGGTGGCATCACTGGCTGAGAGCGCATGCCGTGAGATAGGTGGCAATCCTGTGCTGGCAAGGGTAGGAGGGCTGTATCATGACATAGGCAAGATCATGAACCCTCTGTGCTTCATCGAGAACCAGACCTCCGACGTGGATTATCACGCAAATCTGACAGCCAAGCAGAGCGCAGCGGCTATCATAAAGCATGTAGACGACGGCGTGGCGATAGCCCGCAAGAACCAGCTGCCTGCGCTTATTATCAATTTCATCGAGAGCCACCATGGAACGAGCCTCACCGGCTTCTTCTACAACAAATATATAAACGAAGGAGGAGACCCCGCCGACGAAGGCGCTTTCCGCTATCATGGCCAGCTCCCGTTCACGAAAGAGCAGGTTGTCCTTATGTTCGCTGACAGCATCGAGGCAGCGTCGAGGACCCTCAAGAGTCACGATGCGGAGTCTATCTCGAAGCTGGTGGATTCTATCATGGACGCAAAAATCGCGGACGGCCAGATAGCAGAGTCCAAGATTACCTTCAAGGAGGTCGCCGAAGTGAGGGAATGTTTCAAGAAGTTCCTGCAGCAGATATACCACGAACGGATCGAATATCCGAAGCTGAAGGAATCCCGGTAACAAAAAAGGCTGACGCACCGCGCCAGCCTTTTTTGATGGTGTCAGGATATCTTAGAGCTCGTCGAAATTGACATCTGAATAGTCCTTGTCGTACGGCTTGTCTTCGTAAGGGCGAGTTTCTGTAACAGGGCATTTCTCCTTGATGTAATCGATGACTTCCTTGAGCCCGTCGGAGAATTTCTCGAAATCCTCTTTGTACAGGAAGATTTTGTGCTTGTCATAGACGAATTTCCCGTCTCTTTCAACCCTTCTCTTACTTTCAGTGATGGTGAGGTAGTAGTCATTGCCTTTGGTGGCTTTGACATCAAAGAAATAAGTCCTCTTGCCGGCTCTCACTGGCTTTGAATACACGTCGTCCCCGGTTCTTTCCTGTCCGCCATGATTGTCGTAATCTTCAAAATACATTTCTCTTCAATTATTAGATTAATTCTCTAACAAAGATAGAAACATTTTATTATTATAAGCTATCTTTGTCAGATAAAATGAGATGATATGCTTAACCGCAGATTATTACGTATAAAGGCATTCAAAGTTCTTTTTTCAACCTGGCAGGACGGTCCGGCAGCCCTGGAGCCAGCCCGCAAAGAGCTTATCCGTTCGTGTGAAAAAACTGTCGACCTCTACTATTTCCTGCTCAATGTCTGCGGGAGCCTGAAGCAGGTCGCATTCGACAAGATAGAGGCTCTCAGAAACAAGTTCCACCCCACGGAAGAGGAGCGCAACCCCAACATGAAATTCGTGAACAACCGTTTCTTCAAGGCGGTTGAAGACAATGCCGAGTTCCAGAAATATTGCAGCGGCAAGGGTCTCGTATGGGGAGAATACGACATTTTCATAAAGAAACTTCTCGCTTCCATTACGGCTTCTGACTATTATGCCGAGTATATGAACTCCGGCGAGGATTCATTCAAGGAAGACTGCCTGTTTGCCAGGCGCATATTCGAGGAAGAATTCGAAGACAACGCCTCTCTCGACGCCATCCTCGAAGACCTCTCGATCTACTGGACCGACGATGTCAACTATGTGCTGAACAATATCCTCTACGCCATCGACAGCATGGTGGCCGGCAATCCGCTGATCCTGCCCGGAGTGTTCATCAAGGAAGAGGACCGCGATTTCGTGCTCGAGCTGCTCAAGGTGTCGCTCTTGCATTATGACGAGTATTTCAAGCTTGTCTGCGACAGCCTCGACAACTGGGATTCCGACCGTCTCGTGTCTACCGACGCCACGTTGATAGTAATGGGCATAGCCGAAGCCGTAGCTTTCCCGAACATCCCGGCGAAGGTGACCATAAACGAATATGTCGAGATATCCAAGTACTACAGCACAGTCAACAGCCGCGTTTTCGTGAACGGCCTACTCGACAAGATAATCCAGGCCAAGATGGCTTCAGGCGAAATCGTAAAGACAGGCCGCGGCCTGCTTGACGGCGGGCAGAGAGTATCCAAAGAACAATAACGATAAAATAATAGACTATGAAATTCCTCACTTTATTCCTTCAGGCTGCAGGTGGCGCTCAGGGCGCAGGCAGCAGCATGGGTTTCCTTCTGATGATCGTCCTCATTTTCGTCGTAATGTGGCTGTTCATGATCCGTCCCCAGCAGAAGAAACAGAAAGAAGTTGAAAAATTCCGTCAGGGTCTCAAGAAAGGAGACAAGGTGGTGACTATCGGCGGCATCTACGGCACAGTAGTAGAGGTCAAGGACAACACCCTTTTCCTGGAGATCGACCAGAACGTCAAGATCAAGGTTGACAAGGCATCCGTTGTCAAAGACTTCTCGGATGCACAGCAGCAGGCCTAGGACTCTTTATGCCGGTCTTCAAGTCAGAACGCTGGAAGACGCTGAAGTCGGACTGGTACATCCTGCTGATAGCGCTTGTGCTGTCCCTCTTCGTGTGGGTGTTGTATGACATGTCGCTTGGCTACGACACCTACGTGCAGTACAGTGTCGAAGTGACATCTTCGCTGGCCGGCTATGACGAAAAAGCAGTTTCCAATGAGCTCCTTGTCCTTCAGGGCAAGGGAGACGGCTATTATGTGCTGCTGAAGAAGCTTCGCCGGGGCAAGGTCGAGAAGATCCGTCTGGATGTCGACCCTTCGTTCTTCCATCCGGTTGAAGGCGTCCCCGACAGATTCTTCCTCTGGACCGAAGACATCGAGATGGAGGTGGCCCAGGCGCTTAGCGAAAAGTTCGAGCCGGCATTCTTCGACACCAGGCAGCTCACCTTCGACTTTACTCCCCGTTCGTTCAAGACGGTGCCGGTCGACATCAAGAGCAACGTCAGCTGCAAGAGCCAGTATATGCTTACCTCAGAAGTCAAGGTCAGTCCTGATTCCGTGAGGATATACGGCCGCACCGAAGACGTCCAGTTCATCGACGCCGTGCAGACCAAGTTCCTTTCCCTTTCCGGCGTGGACCGCTCCGGCAGCGGAAGCATAGAGCTGGAGCCTGTCAGGGGAGTCCGCCTCGAGATGAAGCGCGTCAACTATTCGTTCACTGTGGCCCGCTACGTCGAGAAGTCGGCGGTAGTGGACGTGGAAGTGACTAACGTGCCCAGAGGCCGGCAGATAATGGTCCTTCCGAGCAGGGTGAATGTTGTCTACAGGACTGCTTTCACCGGTGTGGACGATGGTTTCGAACCGAAAGTTGTCGTGGATTATAAGGATTACGCCGAATCCCGCTCCGGCAAGGTGATTCCCCGGATGGTGAATGCAGGAGATAACATATTCTCTTACGAGATATCGCCGCTTCCTCTGGAATGTATAATGACAGACAGATGAGCAGGCCGGTGATCATAGGGTGTACGGGGGGCATTGGCAGCGGAAAGACCAATGTGGTCAAGACTTTCGAGGGCCTGGGAATCCCGGGCTACGACTGCGACAGCAGGGCCAAGGAGCTTTACGACGAGGATGCCGCTCTGCTGGCCGAAGTGGCGCGGGTCGCAGGTGACGATGTAGTCGTGGAGGGCAGGCTGGACCGCCGCGCCCTTGCGGCGAAGATATTCAGCGATGCAGACCTGCTTGCCAGGCTGGAAAGCGTCGTCCATCCGGCTGTCATCCGCGATTTCTCCCGCTGGCTGCAGGAACAAAGTTCAAAATTGGTTATATTTGAATCTGCTATACTGCTGGACAAGCCCTATCTGCGCGAAATGCCGGATTACGTGCTGCTGGTGACGGCTCCCAGGGAGCTGAGGATAGAAAGGGTGATGGCCCGTGACGGCCTGAGCCGCGAAGCCGTCGAGAAGCGCATGGCTAACCAGATAAGCGATGAGCAGCGCCGCAAATATGCGGATTATATACTTGAAACAAACGACAGGGATGCGATAATCCCCCAATTATTATCATTAATACAGAAATGGCAACAGATTTAAAGAAAGTATTGTCAATAGCAGGCCAGTCAGGCCTTTTCCACTATCTCGCACAGTCAAAGAACGGAGTGATCGTAGAGGCGTTCGCCACCGGTCACCGTACTGCCTTCTCAGGCAACATGAAGATGACCACCCTCGCTGATGTGTCCATATATACAGAGGAAGACGAGCTTCCCCTCAAGGAAGTGTTCCGCAAGATGAACGCTGCCCTGGGCGATGAAGAGGCTCCGTCGCAGAAATCTGACGAGAAGGTCATCAAGGACTTCTTCGCCAAGGCTGTTCCCAGCTACGACCGCGACCGTTTCTATCTGTCTCACATGAAGAAAGTAGTCGAGTGGTATAACCTGCTCAAGAAGTACGCATCTCTTGACTTCGTGGATGACGAGGAAGAGTCTCCCGAGCTCCACAAGGAAGAGGAGAAACCCGAGTCGGCAGCCAAGATAGCCGCCGCCAAGCAGGCAAAGGCTCCCGCAAAGGCCACTTCTGCCAAGGCTGCTACCGCCAAAGCCGCTTCTACGAAGAAGTCTACCAAGTCAGTACAAAGGAAAGCCAACTGATTTGAAACTGCAGCTCATAACCTTAGGCTGCTCAAAGAACCGAGTGGATTCAGAACGCCTGCTGCGCCAGTTCGAGCAGGCGGGCTTTGTCATTGTGCCGGAAGAAGAGCCGCTTGACATGGCAAGGCCGGACATAGTGGCCCTCAACACCTGCGGCTTCATCCAGTCCGCCAAGACAGAATCCATAGAGGCGATATTCACCGTCCTCGAAGCTAAGAAACGTGGTCTGGTGAAGAAGGTCTTCGTATTCGGCTGCCTGTCTCAGCGCTACCGCAAGGAATTGCCCGAAGAGATAGAGGGAGTGGACGGCTTTTTCGGGGCTGACGACGGACCGGCGATGCTGGAGGCCGCCGGCATCAAGTACGACCCTACTATATCGCTCCAGAGACATCTCACCACACCGTCGCACTATGCCTTCCTGAAGATTTCGGAAGGCTGCGACCGCAGCTGCGCATATTGCGCCATCCCTTCGATAAGGGGTCGCCATGTGTCGGTTCCCATGGACGACCTGGTGGCAGAAGCGCAGATGCTGGCCGACAAAGGGGTGAAGGAACTGCTGCTGATTGCACAGGACACTACCTTCTACGGCCTCGACCTCTATCGCAAGAGGATGCTCGGCACGCTGCTCGGGCGGCTGGCGGACATAAAGGGCATAGAATGGATAAGGATCCATTACAGCTACCCTTCGGATTTCCCTGAGGACGTCCTTGAGATGATGGCCGGCTGCGACAAGGTCTGCAAATATCTGGACATCCCCCTTCAACACTCGTCAAGCAAAGTGCTGGCGATGATGCACCGCGGCATCGACGGCGACGCCACAAGGGCGCTGGTCGACAAGTTCCGCAAGGCCGTGCCGGGTATCGTACTCCGCACTACCATGATAGTGGGGCATCCGGGAGAAGGAGTGCGGGAGTTCCGCGACCTGCTGGATTTCGTGCGCGAGTATCGCTTCGAACGCCTGGGTGCATTCACATACAGTGAGGAAGAGAATACCTACGGAGCCCTCAATTACAAAGATTCCATATCGAAGAGGGTAAAGCAGGAACGATACGAGACCTTGATGGAACTCCAGAGCGGTATTTCGCTGGAGTATAACGAAAGCAGGGTGGGGAACGTAGAAAGGGTGCTCGTGGATGGTTTCAGCGACGGGATGGTTCACGCCCGAAGCGAGAAAGAATCTGTCGACGTCGACGGAGAGATACTTATCCCTGCAGCTGCGATACCTGCTTCCATGCAGGGCAATTTCATGAAAGTAAAGATAACGGCCGCGGACGAATACGACCTTACGGCGCAATTCATATAGTCACTATGTTACTGGAGAACAAGACGGCGCTGATCACCGGCGCAGCTAAAGGAATCGGCAAGGCGATCGCCCTGAAGTTCGCCGCCGAGGGCGCTTGCATCGCATTTACTTACATGACTTCAAAAGATGCTGCGATGGAGACTAAGCGCGAGATTGAAGCATTCGGAGTGAAGGCGCTTGCCATAGCATCCGACGCTTCGTCTTTCGACAGCGCGGCGCAAGTGGTGGAGCAGGTCCTGGCTGAATTCAAGCATATAGACATCCTTGTAAACAACGCCGGCATCACCAGGGACGGTCTGATGATGCGCATGAGCGAAGAGCAGTGGGATGCAGTCATAAACGCCAACCTCAAGAGCGCGTTCAACTATATGCATGCAGTAACTCCTGCCATGCTCCGCGCCCGCTGCGGCTCCATAATCAACATCAGTTCGGTGGTTGGAATGCACGGCAATGCAGGCCAGAGCAACTATTCCGCCTCTAAAGCCGGTCTCATAGGCCTCGCAAAGTCTGTAGCAAGGGAGGTCGGTTCGAGAGGGGTGCGCGTGAACGTTGTGGCGCCCGGTTTCATAAAGACCGACATGACGGCCGGGATGCCGGCCGAGACGCTTAAAGAGTGGGAGGCAAACATCCCCCTGCGAAGGGGCGGTACTCCGGAAGATGTGGCCGCTGCGTGTCTCTTCCTTGCCAGCGACATGGCATCATATATTACAGGGCAGGTTATTCCGGTAGACGGCGGAATGGCCATGTAGCCGTCCTATATCAGGACGACTATCCTTTCAGCGACAATCAGCAACAGCAGCAGCGAGAGCAGGAAGATCCCTGCTCTTTTCTGTGTCATCTTGCTGAAGAATGCATACATGAACAGCGACAGCGGCATCAGAGGCAGCATCCAGGGAAGCGAGCTGAGGGATTTTCCGAACACCAGTATGATTGCGGCGAGCATCGCGCTGTACAGCAGGCATCGTATATGGCCTCTTTCGGCAGCAATGTCCAGGGTGCCGAACACTGTCAGGAACATTATGGCGGCCCAGATCGTGGAGATGACCAAGAGGATCACCTTCAGCACGGTGGCTGACTGATGTATCTGCGGCAGGCCGGCGTCGATGCCGACGGCCATCTCGCCATAGCGTATAACAGGGGACAGGATGTCGGTGAAACCGGATGTGATTGCATGGATGCCGGTGACGAAGACCAGAGGCAGCAGCAAGCCGCATATCGAACCGGTTATAGTCTTTCCTTTCTGGGTTGAGTTGTTGTTGTCAAGGCCGGCCATCAGCGGGGCCATCCATATCAGCGGCACGAAGAACAGGGACGCTGCCGACAGCATCATCATCGAAACGAAGGGGTTGTCGGCATCGTATGGCTCCATCGAGGCTCTGAAACTGTAGAAAAAAGCCCAGGCGAGGAAGAATGCCGCAATATGGAGCGGGCTGAGGCACAGGGCGTCGCGGCAGGAGAAGATAAATACGGCATAGAGCAGCGGCAGACAGGGGCCCAGGTGCAGCGGGTAAAGCCTGTCCATGGCAAAGAAGACAAACGGCCACACCGCAAGCAGAATGAAAGCGACTATCTTGGACAGATAGGGATTGCCGGCAATCCAGTCGATGCGCAAAAGCTGGCCTGCAAGGGAATATCCGATACAGTCCGCTGCCATGCACGGCATGAAAGGCAGACTTGCAATCAGGATCAGCGCAGTGACGGCAAGGGGAATGGCGAAATGGCTTATGTCGTAGCGCGAGCTCATCAGTCTTCGTCACCGCCTGCTAGTGAGAGCAGGTCGCAAGCAATGTCGTTGCGATAGTAGCAGTCTTCGAAGAAAATGTTTCCGACGGCGTTGTATGCATCTTCGCGGGCATCCTCGATGTTCGCGGCGTTGGCTGTCACGGCAAGTACCCTTCCTCCGGCAGTCACGATGGCGTTGTCCTCGAAGGCAGTGCCGCAATGGAAGACCAGTGCGCCTTTCTCCACATGTCCCTGGATGGGATAATGAGACTTGTATGCTTCAGGATATCCGCCGGAAGCCATTATGACAGTCACGGCGGCCTTGTCTGATATCTCAATTACTTCGTCGCCAAGGGTGCCTTCGGCACATGCTACCATGTGCTCCAGCAGGTCGCTTTTGATGCGGGTCATGACAGACTCGGTCTCGGGGTCGCCCATGCGGACGTTGTATTCGATTACGTAAGGGTCTCCGCCGCAATTCATGAGGCCGAAGAAAATGAAACCTTTGTAGTCAAGCTTGTCTTTGGCTATTCCTGCGATGGTGGGCTCGATGACGCGGCTGCGCACCTTCTCCATGAAGGCCTCGTCGGCGAAGCAGACAGGGCTGACAGAACCCATGCCGCCGGTGTTCAGGCCGGTGTCTCCGTCACCTATGCGTTTGTAGTCCTTGGCTTCCGGAAGAAGCAGGTAGTCCTTGCCGTCGGTCAGCACGAAAGCTGACATCTCGATGCCGTCGAGGAACTGCTCTATCACCACCTTGTCGCCTGCGGCGCCGAATTTGCCGTCGAAGACGTCTTTCAGCAGCGACTTCGCCTCCTGCAGGTCAGACACTATCAGTACGCCCTTGCCGGCTGCAAGGCCGTCGGCCTTCAGCACGTAAGGCGGCTGCATCCCTTCCAGGAAAGCGCAGGCATCGTCATAGCCGGCTGCGGTGAAAGTTGCGTATCTGGCAGTGGGTATGCCGTGCCTGGTCATGAAATCCTTGGCGAAATCCTTGCTGCCTTCGAGCATCGCACCTTGCTTTGACGGACCGATAACCTTCACTGACGGCACCTCTGCGGCCAGGAAGTCGGCGATGCCTTCTACGAGCGGCACTTCGGGACCTACAACTACAAGGTCGATGGCCTTGCTTTCAACAGTTTCCTTCACAAGTGCAAAGTCAGTGACCTTTCCGGGGATGTTGGTGGCAAAAGCGGCAGTGCCGGGATTGCCGGGAAGGCAGAAAATATTATGGTCGATGCGGCTTTGGTCTATTTTCCATGCGATTGCGTGCTCGCGGCCGCCTCCTCCTATAACCAGTACGTTCATATATCAAAATGGGTTTGCTTGACACGCAAAGATACAAATAACACTCTTATTTTTTATTACATTTGTAATATGATAAGAAGATGTCCGGTCATATTGCTGGTGATTGTGCTGCTGCTGTCAGGCTGCAGCCACAAAGGTGTAATCCCTCCCGGAAAGATGTCGAAGATACTCCATGACATGTATGTCCTGGACGCCCAGATCGAGTATGCCAGAGATTATTCGAACATGGCGGACACCACTTCTGTCTATGGCGCCCTTTTCGACGAATACGGTTACAGCGTCGAAGATTTCAACCGTTCCCTGGATTATTATCTCCACCATCCCGTCAAGTTCAAGGAAATCTTCAAAGTTACGTTCGACCGTTTCGAGAGCGAGGAAAAAGCTATGGAGGCCAGGATGGGAACGAAAGAGGAGGAACTGCCTGTGCCGGACGAGCCTGCCGCAAGGACTCCGAGGGGAAGGAGGAACCGGCAAGAGTTGTCTTCTCCCGATGAAACAGAATTGGAATAATACAGATAAAACCCTGAAGCTGAACCTGAACCATGAACTATCTTGAGAAATATGGATACGTGCCGACCAATATAGACGAGAAGGTCGCCGCCGTCAAGGAAAACCTCGCAAAATGGCAGAACAAGGAAGTCTATGCCAAAGCTCTCGGCATGATAGACCTGACCTCCCTTACAGTTACCGACACTCCGACCAGGATTGCGGCCATGACCAAGAAGGTCAACGAATTCAACGGACTGTACCCCGATTACCCTCTGCCGGCGTCAATCTGCGTATATCCGAATTTCGCCAAGACAGTAGCCATAACCAGGGATAATCCCGAGGTCCATGTGACTGTGGTGGGAGGGTGCTTCCCTGCGTCTCAGAGCTTCCTGGACGTCAAGGTGTTCGAATGTGTGAAGGCTGTGGGCGACGGTGCCGACGAGGTGGACATAGTGCTTGCCCTCAACTCGTTCCTGGACGGCCGTTATCGCGATGCCTCAAAGGAGATCTCGGAAATAAAGAAAGCCATCAAGTCGGCTGCGAAGAGGAATGTGACGCTTAAAGTCATCCTTGAGACAGGTTCGCTCGGCAGCTATGATAACATAGCCCAGGCTTCTTTCCTCGCCATGGAGGCGGGAGCCGACTTCATCAAGACTTCCACCGGCAAGACTTCTATCTCGGCTACGCCCGAGGCAGCATACATAATGTGCGAGTGCATAGCCAAATATGTGTCAGCAACAGCCCGCAAGGTAGGTTTCAAGCCTGCAGGAGGAATAGCCACCCCCGATGACGCTTCGCTGTATTACGGCATAGTAGATACCGTCCTCGGCGAAGGATGGCTGAACAAGGAATTCTTCCGCTTCGGAGCCAGCCGCATGGCGAACAACCTGCTCAGCGCCCTGGAAGGCAGCGAAGTCAAGTATTACTAATTGATCTTGAACGAGTCCTTGAGGCCTGTGGCCTTGTTGTAAGCCCCGTTCTTGGGGTCTTTGTAGAAATAACCGGTCCTTTCGAACTGTACTGCGATGCCGCTGTCGTCCTTCAGCAGGTCGGGCTCGGCGTATGCTGTCTTTACGATAAGTGACTCGGGGTTGAGGTAGGTCTTGTAGTCTACGCCTTCGGGGATGGCTCCCATCTGCTCCTCGGTGAAGAGGCGGTCGAGGATGTGGCATTCGATCTTCTCGCATACATTGCAGTTGGCCCAGTGGATGGTGCCCTTCACTGAACGCCATTCGCCGGCACCCGGCTTAGAGGTCGGGTCGTAGGTGCAGTGGATCTCGGTGATGTTGCCGTCGGCATCCTTGACCAGAGATGCGAATTTCACGATGTATGCATATTTCAGACGCACTTCTCCGTCCGGTTTCAGGCGGAAATACTTCTTGGGAGCATCTTCCATGAAATCCTCGCGCTCTATGTACACCTCACGGCCGAAAGGAACCCTGCGCTTCGGACCGTCAGGGTCTGCCGGGTTCAGCGGGGCGTCGAAATACTCGACAGTGTCGGCGGGGTAGTTGTCGATTATGAGCTTCACCGGGTTCAGGACGGCCATGTAGCGGTTCGAACGGGCGTTGAGGTCCTGACGGAGACACCATTCGAGCAGCGAAAGGTCTATCACGTTGTCTCTCTTCGCCACTCCGACCTTCTCTGCGAACATGCGGATGGACTCCGGAGTGTAGCCGCGGCGGCGGATACCGCAGATCGTAGGCATGCGGGGATCGTCCCAGCCGTCGACATAGTTGTTGCGCACCAGCTCGAGAAGCTTGCGCTTGCTCATAACGGTGTAGGTCAGGTTGAGGCGGGCGAACTCATACTGATGAGAGGGGAATATGCCGAGCTGCTCGATGAACCAGTCGTAGAGCGGCCTGTGGACGTCGAATTCGAGAGTACAGATGGAGTGGGTGATGTGCTCTATAGAGTCGCACTGGCCGTGGGTGTAGTCGTACATGGGGTAGATGCACCATTTGCTGCCGGTGCGGTGATGGTCGGCATGGATGATACGATACATTATCGGATCGCGGAACATCATGTTCGGGTGGGCCATGTCAATCTTGGCGCGGAGCACCTTGCTGCCGTCGGGATAGATACCTGCCTTCATCTCGCGGAAGAGCTTGAGGTTCTCCTCTACGCTGCGGTTGCGGTAGGGGCTCTCGGTGCCGGGCTGGCTGACGGTGCCGCGGCCGAGACGGATCTCTTCCTGGCTCTGGTCGTCGACGTATGCGAGACCTTTCTTGATGAGCTCTTCGGCCCATTCATATAGCTGGTCGAAATAGTCGGAAGCATAGAACTCGTTGGCCCAGTCGAAGCCCAGCCAGTGGATGTCTTCTTTTATGGACTCTACGTATTCTGTGTCTTCCTTGACGGGGTTGGTGTCGTCGAAGCGGAGGTTGGTAGTACCGCCGTATTTCTTCGCCAGGCCGAAGTTGAGGCAGATGCTCTTAGCATGGCCTATGTGCAGGTATCCGTTGGGCTCCGGAGGGAATCTTGTCTTGATTGCCTTGTACTTGCCTTCAGCAAGGTCTTTTTCTATGATTTCTTCCAGGAAGTTCAGAGTTTTACCGGTATCAGCACCGTTTTCGATTTCAGTCGTAGCCATGTTGAATGTATGCGTTAGTATTTTGCAAAAATAGTAAAAATGCGCTACTTTTATCCTCAGCAACGCTAATTCATATCAGATGGTAAAATCAATGACCGGATACGGTAAGGCTGAATGCATTATCTCCGGTTCGAAATATATTGTAGAGATCCGTTCCCTCAACGGCAAGAACGCAGACATAACCCTCAAAACCTCCCTTATCCCCCGCGACAAGGAGATAATGCTCCGGCAGTATCTGGCCGCCGAGCTTAACAGGGGCAGCATCGACCTCTTCGTAAGCCTAGACAACAAAGACCAGTCGGCGCTGGCCCACAAAGTTAATGGCGACGTGCTGGCCGAATATTACGCACAGGTAAAGGCTGCGGCTATGCAGGCAGAACCGCAGTATGTTCCGGATACGGAGCTGTTCGTCTCTCTGCTGCACCTGCCCGACGTGGTAGGCAGCGGCAAGCCCGAGATCGACGAAGACCAGTGGGAGACTCTTTTCACAGCGATAAAGAGCGCTGTGGCCGCACTCAAGGATTTCCGGGAGAGAGAAGGCCTCTCGCTGCAGGCAGACGTCCTGGCCAAGGTTGCATCTATCGAATCATACATCCCCCAGATTGCGGAGTTCGAGCCGGAGCGCACCGCCGCCGTTCGGGCGCGTCTCGAGAGCAGGCTCAAGGAACTCGCGGTGAACGCAGATCTGAACCGTCTGGAGCAGGAGATCATTTTCTACATAGAGAAACTGGACATCAACGAAGAAAAGGTGCGCCTTGCCCAGCACTGCCGCTATTTCCGCGAGACTGTCGCCAGCGAGGAGTTCCCGGGCAAGAAGCTTGGCTTCATCGCCCAGGAGATGGGGCGCGAGATCAACACCCTCGGCAGCAAGGCCAACCATGCCGGCATCCAGAAATGCGTAGTCCGCATGAAGGATGAGCTCGAAAAGATCAAGGAACAGTCAATGAACATATTATAGATATGAAAAAGACCATCAAAGCTCTTGTCGTAGTACTTGCGGTAATGTCTTCACTAAGCGCAGCGGCGCAGAATCCCTTCATGAGCGGCAGGCCCGCCCAGCGCAGGACCGTGAATGCCGTCCAGATCGGCAACAGGATAGACGTTACAATAGGCAACCTGTTCTTCACCAGCTACCGCTTCGAGGATGACGAGAAATATCCGTTCTTCTTCCCCGTGAACAGTCCTGTCTCAGGCGCCAGCGTCACTTCTATGCGTAACGGCATCTACCCCCACCATTCTTCACTGTTCTTCGGCTGCGACCGTGTCAACGGCGGCAATTACTGGCAGGAAGGACTGGAGCGGGGCCGCATCGTTTCGATAGGGGCGAGGATCCTGGAGACCGGCGGCGACAAGGTAGTAATCGAAGATGAATGCATCTGGAAACGTCCGGACGCCGACGCTCCGGTCAAGGACAAGAGGCTCATCACCATCACATCTCCCGCTGAAGATATCTTCCAGCTGGATTTCGACATCGAGATGGAGATGCTCATGGATGTCACTATACCTGTCACCAACCATTCGCTCTTCAGCGTCCGCATGGCCGAGGACCTCTCTGTGAAGCAGGGCGGCGTGATGGTCAACAGCGAAGGCCAGAGCGGCGAGAAGGATACCTTCGGCCAGAGGGCTGCCTGGATGGACTTCTACGGCAAGCGTCAGTCTACCGGCTACGAAGGAATAGCGATCCTGCAGCATCCTTCCAACAAATGGTTCCCTTCACCGTGGTTCACCCGCGACTACGGCTTCATGTCTCCGACCCCGATGTACTGGCCGGAAGACGGAGAAGCTACAGTGCTTGAAAAAGGCGAAAAAGTTAAACTGCGCTATCGCGTAATAGTGCACGGCGGCACCGTCGATGAGGCCGGAATAAGCAAGTTTTACGAAAGATACAAGTCTGAATAGGCTTGTATCAGGCGTCTTCGAGAAGATCGTCTGACTTGTATGCTGCGACTGCCATGCGGTCGCAGCGTTCGTTTTCCGGGTGGCCGGCATGGCCTTTTACCCATATATAACGCAGGTTGTGGCCCTGGGCGCATTGAAGATATCTTTCCCAGAGATCGACGTTAGCCTTGCCCTTGAATCCGGTCAGGACCCATCTTTCGAGCCATCCCTTGGTGACGGCGTTAACCACGTATGTAGAGTCGCTGTAAATCTCGATGTCTGCGTTTTTCCATTTGATGGCTTCCAGGCCTACTATTACAGCCAGCAGTTCCATGCGGTTGTTGGTAGTAGACTTGAAACCTTGAGACATGGTCTTCTCGGAGTCGCCGTAGCGCAAAATCACACCATAGCCGCCCGGGCCGGGATTGCCGCTGCAGGCGCCGTCAGTGAACATCTGTATGGTTCCGCGGGACATCGCTCCTGATTATTCCGGAAGGATGGTGCGCTCTTTCTTGGGACTCTCGAAATGCTTGATCTCGAGAGGATTGGCGCTGAGCTCGTCGTATTCCATGCGGTTGCGGCAGATGT
The DNA here is from genome assembly GCA_017617655.1 of Bacteroidales bacterium. Classification (GTDB taxonomy): domain Bacteria; phylum Bacteroidota; class Bacteroidia; order Bacteroidales; family UBA932; genus Equibacterium. The sequence goes on along the minus strand of JAFZVU010000087.1, from coordinate 44,049 downwards.
CGATGGCCATGTAGATGGCGGATATCATGGAACCTGGATTGGCCATGTTCTTGCCGGCGATGTCATAGCCAGTGCCGTGGTCTGGAGAAGTGCGGACGATGGGCAGGCCTGCCGTGAAATTGACGCCTTTGTCGAAGGCCAGCACCTTGAAGGGAATCAGACCCTGGTCGTGATACATGGCCAGAACTCCGTCGAAATTATACTGCATGTTGCTGGCGAAGAATCCGTCGGGAGAGTAGGGGCCGAAAGCCAGTATGTTCTCGGAATTGACCTGCTCTATGGCGGGTATTATCTTCTCGATCTCGTCACTGCCGAGGCTGCCGCCGTCTCCTGAATGCGGATTGAGGCCGAGTACGGCGATCTTGGGACGGTCCTTTGCGAAATCTCTCTTGAGGGAGTCGTTCATCAGCCTGAGCTTGCGCACCAGCAGGTCCTTGTCAATGAGTCTGGCAACCTTGGACAGAGGCTCGTGGTTGGTGACCAGGCCGACTTTCAGACTTTCAGTGCAGAGGAACATCATGCCTTCTTTCGCGCCGAACTGGTTGACCAGGAATTCGGTGTGGCCGGGAAAACCGAAACCGAGCGCTGCTACAGTATGTTTGTTGATGGGAGCTGTCACAAGGGCGTCGATCAAGCCTTCCTTCATGTCTTTGACAGCGGCTTCCAAAGACTGCACGGCAGCTTTCGCCCCGGCCTCGGTAGGCTGACCCGGCTCTACCGGGAGCTGGTCTGAGACACAGTTGATTATGTTCAGACGTTTGCCACGGGCGTCTGCAGCGCTGTTGATGACATTGGTGCTTATCTGTTCGGTCTCGGGAATCATCTTGCGATACATGCCGAGAGTGCGGGAATTGCCATAAAGGATCGGAACGCACATGTCCAGCATCCTAGAGTCAGACAGGGCCTTGATGATGACTTCGTAACCTACTCCGTTGGAATCTCCCTGTGTGATGCCGACTACTATTCTATGTGCCATATATCTTACGTTATTTGAGTCGCAAAATTAATGATAATAGCGTAAATTTGCAAAATGATGGGTGTCCTCGACAGTGATATAAAATACTTACCTTCAGTCGGTCCGAGACGTGCAGAGCTGTTCGGCAAAGAGCTCGGCATCTTCACTTTCCGGGACCTCATCTACTTTTTCCCCTTCCGCTATGTAGACCGTTCCCGCTTCTATGCCATCAGCGAGATTGATTCCGCCAGCGCATATATCCAGCTGAGGGGAGTGATCCGCGACATCCGCATCGTCGGGGCGAACCGCAGCAAGAGGCTGGTGGCCACCCTGAGCGACGACACCGGCTCCATCGACCTGGTCTTCTTCCAGGGAGTGAAATGGATGACCGACAAGCTCAAGGCCGGCAAGGAATACGTAGTCTTCGGCAAGCCTTCGGCCTTCAACGGCGAGATCAACATGGTCCATCCCGAGATAGACGACGCATCGTCGGTCAGACCCGGAACCGGGGCCATGACCGGGGTCTATCCCAGCACGGAGCGCCTGAAGAACAGCCTGATCACCAACAAAGTGATAAGCAAGCTGCAGGCCCTGGCGTGGGAGAAATGCGCCGACAGCATTCAGGAGACCCTGCCGGCCTGGCTGATTGCCGACAAGGGGCTCTGCCCGCTCAAGGAAGCCCTGCACAACATCCATTTCCCCAAGGATGTCCAGTCGCTTGCCAGAGCGCAGCAGAGGTTGAAGTTCGAAGAACTATTCTACCTCCAGCTGTCGCTGCTCAAACAGAAGAATGTCCGTATGCGCGCCTCCAACGGCCTCGTGTTCAAGAGGCTGGGCGAAGCGTTCAACGAAACATACAACAATCTGCAATTCCCTCTTACGGGCGCCCAGAAGCGTGTTCTGAAGGAAATCAGGGCCGACGTCACGAGCGGCCGTCAGATGAACCGCCTGCTCGAAGGCGATGTGGGAAGCGGCAAGACGCTGGTGGCTATCCTCTCAGCACTGCAGGCCATCGACAACGGCTACCAGGCCTGTATCATGGCTCCTACAGAAGTGCTCGCCGGGCAGCATTACCGCGGCGTCGCCAAGTTCGTCAATACCGAAAAGGTACGCTGCGCCCTGCTGACAGGAAGCACTAAGGCCAAGGAGCGCAGGGAGATCTATGCTGGGCTTGAAGACGGCAGCATAAAACTGGTTTTCGGCACCCACGCCCTTATCGAAGACAAAGTGAAGTTCGCGGCCCTCGGCCTTGCCGTGATCGACGAGCAGCACCGTTTCGGAGTGGAGCAGAGGGCCCGCCTCTGGTCGAAATCCGAAACCGTTCCGCATATTCTGGTGATGACGGCCACCCCGATTCCGCGAACGCTGGCCATGACCCTTTTCGGAGACCTCGATATCTCTGTTATTGACGAGCTGCCGCCAGGCCGCAAGCCGGTGGTGACAAAGCACGTCGGAGAGAACCATCGTCAGAAGGTCTATGATTTCATGCGCAGGCAGATAGATGCTGGCCGGCAGGTGTTCGTGGTGTATCCGCTCATCAAGGAGTCCGAGAAGATGGATTACGAGAATCTGGAGTCGGGCTATCTTGCCATTACTGAAGAGTTCAAACCGCCGAAATATGTCACAGCAGTGGTGCACGGCAAGCAGACCAACGAGAACAAAGCTCACGACATGGCCCTCTTCGTAGAAGGCAAGGCGAACATCCTTGTGGCGACTTCTGTAATCGAGGTGGGAGTGGACATCCCCAACGCCTCGGTGATGGTTATAGAAAGTGCGGAGCGTTTCGGCCTGAGCCAGCTGCACCAGCTACGCGGAAGGGTAGGGCGCGGCTCTGCGGAGTCGTATTGCATCCTGATGACCGGCTACAAGCTCAGCAAAGAGTCCCGGCAGCGCATCGAGATAATGTGCAGCACCACTGACGGCTTCGAACTGGCGGAGGCTGACCTGCGCATGCGCGGCCCCGGCGATTTCGAAGGGACGCGGCAGAGCGGCCTTGCAATCGACCTGCACATAGCCGACCTGGCGAAGGACAATCCCGTGCTGACGGATGCAAGGGAAACGGCAGCCCGCGTGCTGGAGAACGACCCGCTGCTAAGGGCACCGGCCAACAAGATCCTCGCGGACAATCTTGCGAGACTCAAGACAGAAATCAAAGACTATTCAAATATATCATGAGGTTAGTATCCTGGAATGTAAACGGATTGAGGGCCTGCTATTCCAAAGGGGCCTTCGACGCAGCCTTCGAGGCTCTCGACGCGGATTTCTTCTGCCTGCAGGAGACCAAACTGCAGGCCGGCCAGCTGGACTTGCAGTTCATGGGCTACCAGAGCTACTGGAACTATGCTGAAAAGAAAGGCTACAGCGGCACAGCCATCTATACCCGTCACACCCCCTTGTCGGTGACATACGGCATCGGTATGCCGGAGCATGACAATGAGGGAAGGGTGATAACCCTTGAGATGCCTGAATTCTATCTGGTGTGCTGCTACACGCCGAATTCGCAGGACGGCCTGCGCAGGCTGGACTACCGTATGGAGTGGGAGGATGCCATGAGGGCTTACCTCTCGAAGCTGGCTCAGGCCAAGGGCGTAATCCTTTGCGGAGATTTGAACGTGGCCCACGAAGAGATCGACCTGAAAAATCCTGCAACCAACCATGAGAATGCAGGATTCACCGACCAGGAGAGGCAGAAGATGACCGAACTGCTTGACGCAGGCTTCGTGGATTCGTTCCGCCGTTTCTATCCCGACGCCACCGACGCCTATTCGTGGTGGAGCTACCGTATGCGCGCCCGCGAGAGGAATGTAGGGTGGAGGATAGACTATTTCATAGTGTCGGACAATATCGCTGCTCACATGAAAGGCGCCGCCATCCATCCTGAATATGAGGGCTCCGACCATTGCCCCGTTTCACTCGATATTGATTTTGAATGAAGCGTCAGATTTGGTAAATTCGCAAGTATATAAGAATATAAAAACGTCAACATGATAAAAATTGATCTTACGGGCTGCAAGTCTTTTGAAAGCAAGAGAGAGCAGTATTTTGAAAAGGCCATGGCGGCCTTTGACGTCCTTGAAAGCGCCCAGGGCGCAGGTAACGATTTCCTCGGCTGGAACCATCTCCCTTCAGAAATGCCCCAGCAGCTTCTGGACGACTGCAAGGCCGTCGCCGAGAGCTGGAAAGAAAAGAACGTGAATCTGGTGGTAGCAATCGGCATCGGCGGTTCATACCTAGGCGCGAAAGCTGCCATCGCAGCTCTGGCCCACAACTTCTCAGTCAATATAGACGCTGATCCGGTGCAGGTGGTTTTCGCCGGCAACACCCTGAGCGAGGACTACATGGCCGACCTGGTCGACCTGATGAAGATCCGCAACGTCGCTGCAGTCGTCATCTCCAAGTCAGGCACCACTACCGAGCCTGCAGTAGCCTTCAGGATCATCAAAGGCTTCATCGAAGATAAATACGGCAAGAAAGAAGCTGCCGAAAGGATAGTCGCAGTTACCGACAAGGCCCGCGGCGCTCTCAAGAGCCTCGCCACCAGCGAAGGCTACAAGTCGTTCGTCATCGAAGACAACATAGGCGGCCGCTACTCGGTGCTTACTCCGGTGGGCCTCGTGCCCATAGCTGCAGCAGGCTTCGACATCGACGCCCTGCTGGCCGGCGCCCGCGACATGGAGGCTCTCTGCAGCAGCAAGTCCGCCGACAACCCCGCCATCCAGTATGCAGCCGCAAGGAACTGCATGTACGACGAGGGCAAGAAGGTCGAGCTGCTTGTTAACTACAACCCCAAGCTCGTCTATTTCAGTGAGTGGTGGAAACAGCTCTTCGGCGAGAGCGAGGGCAAGGAAGGCAAGGGCCTGTTCCCTGCATCAGTCAGCTACACCACCGACCTCCATTCAATGGGTCAGTACGTCCAGGAAGGCGAGAGGGTTATGTTCGAGACCGTAGTGAGCGTCAAGAATCCTGCCCGCAAGGTTGAAATCCCTTCTGACGCCGACAATCTCGACGGCCTCAACTACCTTGCCGGCAAGAGGATAGAATACTGCAACGAGAAAGCCATGCTCGGCACCAGGCTGGCGCACATCGACGGCGGAGTGCCTCAGATTACAGTGGAGACCGAGACTCTCGACGCATACCACCTCGGCGGTCTGTTCTATTTCTTCGAGAAGGCCTGCGGCATCAGCGGCTATGTGCTCGGCATCAACCCGTTCAACCAGCCGGGCGTCGAGGCTTACAAGAAAAACATGTTCGCACTCCTGGGTAAACCCGGATACGAAGAACTGGCAAAAGAACTTGCAAAACGGCTGTAATTTCCTATACCAGATCGCGAAGCATTACGTAAGCGACTATGACGGTGACTTGGGCAAGGTGTGTTTCGTCTTCCCGAGCCGCCGTTCAAGTCTTTATTTCCGCAAATGGCTGGGACTGTGCAGCTCAAAGCCGATTTTCTCACCCGAGCTGCTGACCATCAGCGACCTTTTCGACAAGCTGTCTCCCTTTAAGAGGGCGGACAAGATCGAGCTTGTCAGCATCCTCTACAAGCACTACCTTGAACTGGGAGCCCAGAGCGGTCTTGTCTGCGACTCTTTCGATGAATTCGTATACAAGGCCGATACTCTTCTGTCGGATTTCAATGACATAGACCAGTACCTGGTGGATGCCCGGGACCTGTTCGCCAACATCCGCGACCTGGAGAGCATCTCGTCCAGCTATGAATATCTGAGCCCGGCCCAGAAAGAGGCCATTCGCAATTTCTGGAAGATCACTCTCGACAACTCCGGCGAGAAACCGGGCAAGGCCCGTTTCCTGCAGATATGGAACATACTCTGGCCGCTCTACGACGCTTTCAAGGCCGACCTGGCCTCAAGGGGAATAGCCTACGAGGGTATGATTACCCGTGCGGTGGCTGAGCTGGTCAGGAATCATGACGACAGTGTCGACGAGGCTCTGGCAGGATACGACCGCATAGTGTTCGTGGGACACAACGCCCTGAGCGCATGTGAGGAAATCCTTTTCAGCTATATAAATAACTCCGGAAAAGGGGATTTCTACTGGGATTTCAAGGGTAAGCTGGTGCGGGACAAGGACAACAAGGCTTCGTCGTTCATATCCAGATACGAATCGAAGTATCCTTCGGTGTATCAGCTTGAGGATAAAGCTGACGAATATCCCCAGGTCGAAGTGGTAAGCGTGCCGTCGGCAATAGGCCAGGCCAAGAAGACGGCGGACTATCTTAAGGATATGGATCCTGACAGTACGGCCATAGTGCTGCCGGACGAGTCCCTTCTGCTGCCGCTGCTCAATTCTATACCGGAATCGATAGAGAAGATCAACGTGACGATGGGCTACGGCCTCTCGAACAGCGCTTTTGCGGCTCTTATGTCCTCCCTGTCTCCTTTACAGCAGAACAAGAGGTCAAGGGGCGGACAGGCTACGTTTTATCATAAGGACGTCACGGCCATACTTTCCCACCCTTTCATATTGAATGCCTGCGGCGACACTGTCAAGGAAATCCAGACGCGGATAAACCTGAACAATCTGATCCAGGTTCCCGCCGCACTCTTCGAGGAGTCGCAGCAGGAACTCCTTACCGCCATATTCCGGCCGGTCGACAGCGTAAGCGACGCATACGGCTGGCAGCTGCACATCATAGAACTGCTGGCCGGGAGCATATCTGATATGGAGAAAGAGTTCGCCTATGGCTATTACAAGGCGATAAGTCATATCCGAGACCTGGATATACCGTATCTCGACAAGCTGGAGACCTATTTCCACTTCCTGCGGCAGATGACGGCACGGCTGAACGTGCCCTTCCGTGGTGAACCGCTCCACGGCCTCCAGGTCATGGGGCCGCTGGAGACGAGGGCCCTCGATTTCGAAAATGTAATAATACTGTCTGTCAACGAAGGGACTTTCCCCGCCAGGAACAACACCGACTCGTATATTCCATATTCGCTGCGTAAGGGCTTCGGCCTGCCCTCCTTCGAGCTGTTCGACAGCATATCGGCCTATCATTTCTACCGCAGCATCTACCGCGCCCGCAAGGTCGTGCTGATGTATGACAGCCGCACCTTCGGAGTGCACAGCGGCGAGCCGAGCCGCTTCATAATGCAGCTCAAACACCACTACAAGGCCGTGCCGCTCGTAGAGAAGGTATGTACCTATACCATCAACCCTGCCGAGCAGGGGACGGCTGCCGTGGTCAAGGATGCCGAGGTCATGGAGCAACTCAGGAAAGTCTATGTCGAAGAAAGACACAGTTTCTCCGCCTCGAGCCTCAACGATTACATGAGCTGTCCGCTGAAGTTCTATTACACCAAGGTCAAGGGGATCAAGGAAAGCGACAAAGTCGACGAGGGCTTCGAATCAGGGCCTTTCGGGACGGCTTTCCATAGTGTGATGGAGACGCTGTACGGGCAGCATAAGAATGAGATAATAAGCAGGGAAATAATAGGAGGGATGCTAGCCGCAAAAAACGCCCTCGATGCCCTTATCGCCGCTAAACTCGACGAAGCCTTCAAGTATAACGGCCTGCCTCTGACCGGAAAGAGGCGCGTCACTTTCGAGATGCTCAAAAAGATAGTCCTCAAGACCCTCGAGTATGATATGGAATACGCCCCGTTCACCTATCTGGACGGAGAACGCAAGATCGTGGCAGACCTGGATGTGAACGGTGTCAGGGTGAATCTGATCGGCTTTATAGACCGTCTTGACAGCAAGGCCGGACAGGTGAGGATAGTGGATTACAAGACGGGTTCAATCAAGCTCCATGGCACCAGGGACAAGGAAGATGTGATAATAGACAAGCTTTTCGACGTGAACCTCGGTGACAAACGTCCTTACTCATCTTTCCAGATGTATCTGTATGCTTATCTGATGGCAAGGTACAAGACCGGAACCCTTTTCTCAGGAGGGCTGGGGGCCGCGCCTGCCGGTGACATGGATATCTGCGTATATCAGATGAAGCAGATCTTCGATACGTCCCTGAGGACATTCAGCTGCAACGACAGCATGCTGAGAGCGTTCGAGGACAGACTGAAAGGCCTGATTGTAGAGATACTGTCTGAAGGCAGTTTCGAAGCCCGCCCGGCTGGCCCTTCTGATAACAAGTGTGACTATTGCCCCGTCAGGGTGCTCTGCAGTTATTGATCATGGCGAAGGTAGACATATACAAGGCATCGGCGGGCAGCGGAAAGACGCACACCCTTACACAGCAGTATCTCCAGTACTTGCTGCAGTCCGGCGATGCGGATGCCTACCGGCATATCCTCGCCGTGACTTTTACCAACAAGGCTACTGACGAGATGAAGCAGCGCGTGCTGGAAACCCTGGCCAAAGAAGCTGAAAAAGACAGCGAGGACGGCCGTAAAGCCGGCAAGGTGCTTGTCAGCATTCTCCACGATTACTCGAATTTCTCGATAACAACCATTGACAAGTTCTTCCTCCAGATAATCCGTGCCTTTGCGCGGGAGATCGGTCAGAACGGTTCGTCCCGTGTCGAACTTGACGAGCAGGGAGTGATATCGGCCGCTGTCGATTCCATGCTTGATTCGCTCGATGACGAACAGAATGCTCCGCTGCTTGACTGGATGGTGGCGTACGCCCTGGAATCGGTGGAGAAGGGAGGTTCGTATGACATAGCATCCAGCCTCAAAGAGTTCAGCAAGCTGTTCCTCCAGGAAGATTTCAGGATAAAGAAAGGTCTGCCCGGTCTGTCCTTCGTACAGGACAGGGCGGTAATAGAGCGCGTCCGCAAGGAAGCTGCCGACAGGATGGCTGCTTTCAGGCAGAAGTATCCTCCGAGAAGCAGGAACGTCGACGAATACGCCAAGAGACTCAACGAGACCGACAAGATAATAATCGACTCTGTCGGCATCATGGGCATTTCCAGCGACATTTATGCGCGGATGACAGATATCCTGAGGGAGAAGAACCTGGTCATGCTGTCGGAATCAAAGGAGACAATACGCAAGCTGATTGACGACTCAGACGCTCCCTTCATCTATGAAAAGGTAGGAAACCGCTTCGACCATCTGATGCTCGACGAGTTCCAGGACACCTCCCGGGTGGAGTGGAGCAATTTCCTGCCTCTTTACCGCGAGAGTCTGGCCAAGGGCAAGGACTGCATGATTGTGGGCGACATAAAGCAGAGCATATACCGCTTCAGAGGCTCCGACTGGGAGACTCTCAATTCGGGACTGGCAAGAGACTTCGATGCTTCGGTCGCCAGGTTCGAGACACTGGACGTCAACAGGCGCAGCGCACGCAACATAATCAGATTCAACAACCTGCTCTATGGCCGCATAGGAGAATGGCTGCCGGACGAGTTCTCGTCCGGAATCTCAGACATCTACAAGGATGCCGGCCAGCAGGAGTGGAAAGAGCTGGATGGCTATGTCAAGGTGCAGCTTGAAGATTATGCCCGCAAGGCGGAGTTCATGGCTAACGCACTGGAGTGGATGGTTTCTTCCATAGAAGAATTGCGCTCCCACGGCTTCCCGGCCGGCAGCATTACTGTCCTGGCGAGGGACAACAAGCAGGTGTCTGATATAGCCCGCAAACTCATAGCCGAGGGTTATGCGGTAATTACTGACGAATCGCTGCTTGTGTCAGGTTGCCCCCAGGTGCAGAAACTGGTCGCCGTGCTCAAATACCTCAGCTCCGGCACCGACGATGTCTGCAACGAGCAATTGCGGCAGCTTGGCGTGGATCTCAGTCAGAGTCTGTCGGTCCAGGGTGCGTTGTACGACCTGTGCGAAACCGTCATCAGGATATGGGTCGGAGAGGTGTCCAAGGGAGATATCCCCTACATAAACGCTTTCCTCGACATTGTGGCAGAATACACTTCTGTCTATGGCTCCGACGTGGCCGCTTTTGTGAGATGGTGGGAAGACACTGCCTCAGGCAGCAGGTATATTTCAGTGCCAGAAGGGCAGGATGCCGTCAGGGTGATGACATATCACAAGTCCAAAGGTCTGAGTCTGGAAGCTGTGGTGATACCGTTCTTCAACGAGCCGTTCATATCCAAGAAGGCGTCCTACCTGTGGACTACACCTCCGCCCGCGGTTTGCGAGATAGGTCTGTTCCCGGTGAAATTTGTCAAACCACTTGAAGACACTTTCTTTAGTGACGATTATTACAAGGAGCGTTTCCTCAAGGCTGTCGATGCGATAAATGCAGCCTATGTGGCTACGACGAGGGCGAAGCAGGCGATGTATATCTATGCAGTGCGCTCGAAAGAAGGCATCGACGCAGTGTCCGAGAGCATGGCCAGGATGCTCGAGCAGTGCTGCAAACCCGTCGAGGAGGGTGGAAACGTATATGGATTCGGAAGTCCCCAGAGATATGTTCCCGCCCCGGACGACAAGGATAACAGGATCCAGGAACCGGTTGACAGCTTCGTGTCGATACCCTATCTGGAAAAGGAGGAAAGTGGCGAAGAAGATGTTCCCGCAAGGCCGAGGATAGAGATGGCATATTCGGGAGCGGATTTCTTCGAGGAGCCAGGGGCCCGTCAGAAAGGTGTCGTGCTGCATGACATCCTGGCGTCAGTCTCCGTGCCTGAAGATCTGCCGCGGGCTGTGGAAGATGCAGTGGCGGAAGGTGTGCTTCCCGCTGCAGACGCAGAAGATGTGAAGGCCATGCTGGCCGAGGCCGTCCAGTCTGTATCGGGCTACGGCTGGTTCGATGCCGGCAACACTGTCTACAACGAGCTCTCGATAATAAATACCGACGGCAACGTGGAGCGCCCCGACAGGGTTGTCATAAGGGGTGGGGAGACTGTAGTGGTAGACTACAAGTTCGGAGAGGAGCGCAAGGGCTATCGCTGGCAGGTGGGCAGATATATGAAATTGCTCAGACAGATGGGATTCTCCCGCGTCAAAGGTTATATCTGGTATGTGAAAAACAACAAAGTAGAACAAATATGAAAAGGATTCTGTTTTTATCATTGACTGCAATTTTGCTCGTATGTTCCTGCAAGTCAGGCAAACAGATTGAGTATAACAATCCCCTCGACGTCAAGTTCGGCGACCCTTACGTGCTGCTGGCTTCCGACGGCAACTACTATATGTACGGCACCGGCGGAGTGCGGGACGGCTTCGGCTGCTATAAATCTGCCGACCTTGTGAACTGGGAGTATCAGGGAGCCATCTATCACGGCAACAATCCTGATTCATGGACGCTGGACTGCTTCTGGGCCCCTGAGGTATACGAGAGGGACGGCAAGTTCTACATGTTCTTCAGCGCCAATACCAAGGACGACCCGTACGGCGACGAGGAGCGTTTCAGCATCGGCGTGGCCGTGAGCGATTCTCCTACAGGCCCGTTCGTCGAGATGGGCGGCCCGCTGTTCCAGCCCGGCTATCCTACCATTGACGCCAATGTGCTCTTCGACGATGACGGCAGATGCTACCTCTATTTCTCACGCTGCTGCTACAAACATCCGGTAGAGAGCGAAGTGGCTGACTGGGTCAGGAAGCAGGGTCTTTTCGACGAGATTGAAGAGAGCTGGGTATACGGAGTCGAGCTGAAACCCGATTTCAGCGGAGTTATTGGAGAACCGGTGCTGCTGCTCTGCCCGCCGAAGACCATGTCCGACACTCAGGCCGAGTGGGAGAGCCGCTCCGTAACTTCTGGAGAAGTGAACCGCCGCTGGACGGAAGGGTCCTTCATAATAAAGCGTGACGGCATCTACTACATAATGTATTCATCGAATTTCTATGCGGGAGAGAACTATGCGGTAGGTTATGCTACCGGCAGGAGTCCTCTCGGTCCTTTCGGAAAATCTGCCGACAACCCCGTGCTCCAGAAGAACACCCAGGACGGGGGCATAGTCACCGGCGTTGGACATAACAGCATCACCCGCTCGCATGACGGCAAGCATCTCTACTGCGTATACCACGGCCGCACTGCCGCTACTGGCAGCGAGCGAGTTGTATTCATAGACGAGATGGAGATCAAGGACGGCCATCTGAAGGTGTTCGGCCCCAATACCGACCCTCAGACCCTTACTTATTGATCCTTATTTTACTTCGGGAAGGTCGAATTCCAACATGCTGCGAGGGCATGCTGCGTTGAGACGCATGTATCCCAGTCCCTCCGGGCCGAACATGGTGCCGGTGTTCAGGCCTATCTTAACCTTGTTCACGAAATAGTCCTCCAGCAATGCTTGGTCTTCGGGTTGCAGATTGTCTCTGCCTGTCAGCCTTATGAGAAGCTGCCGGCAGTCCAGCCACACCAGGTATGAACATTCCGGCCTTATGGGGTTTATCAGCTGCACTCCACCGGCGCGGAACGCGGCGAACTTGTCTTCCAGGAAGAGTATGTTCTTCTCAATATACCTGAGCGCGGCGTCGCGCCACGGCTTTCCCTCGGTGAAAGCTGTTATCATGCCTACAGAAGCAAATACAGATGGTGAGCTGAACTCGTTCGCCTCGAGCCACTCGTAGAAAGGCTTCGCAAGCTTCGGATTGGGAATCACAGAGAACGAAGATGCAAAACCCGGGATGTTGAAGGTCTTGGACGGAGCGCCGAAGGTGATGCTGTTCTCGGCGGCCTTGTCGCTTACCGAGGCGAAGCTGATGTTTCGGTTGCCCCAGAGGCAGAGGTCGCTGTGGATCTCGTCGGCTATGACGAGGGTGCCGTGCCTGTGGCATATCTCTGCGACCGCCACGAGGTCTTCTCGGCTCCATATATAGCCTCCGGGATTGTGCGGGGTGCAGAGTATCATCATTTTCACGGGAGCTTCGGCGGTCAGCAGGCTGTCCAGACCATCGAGGTCCATCTTTCCGTCCTTCAAAGGGTTGCGCAGCACTATGCGGCCGTTGCCCTTCGGCACGTTGGTGAAAGGATGGTAGACGGGAGACTGCACTACTACCTTGTCGCCGGGCTTGGTGAAGAAGTTCACGGCAAGTCCGATGCCCCTTACGATGCCGGGAATGAAGCTTATCCAGTCGCACTCTACCTTCCAGCCGTGCTCCTGGAGGAGCCAGTTCTGTATGGCTGGCTTCATCTGGGGCGGCTCGGCATCATAGCCGTAGATGCCCGAGTTGACATATTCTTCAAGTTTTGCGCGTATGCACTCCGGAGAGCGGAACTCCATGTCGGCTACCCAGAGAGGGGTGATGTCCTCTCTGCCGAACAGAGCCTTAAGAGCTTGATATTTGACTGAATAGGTGTTTCTGCGGTCGATTACTTCGTCGAAATTGAATCCGTCCATCATCAATAATAGTGTTTCGTGATATAAAGATACTGATAAAAGTAGTAAATTAGTCACATGCATGAGCTGGAATCATACGCTAGGAAATACAATTCTCCCGAGTATTTCACCACCGACCCCATCATCTTCCCGAAGCACTTCGCTCAGCTGATGGAAAGGGGGGAGGCATGTCTGCAGGACGTGGAGATTGCGGCTGTTATTGCAGCCCATCTGGCGTGGGGCCGCAGGGACATGATCGTGCGCGACTGCAACCGGGCCTTCGACGAGATGGGATGGCGGCCGTATGAGTATGTGATGCGCGGCTGCTACCGCTGCGATGACTGCAGTCTGCACCGCACGGTCAAATGGAGTGAATTTGCGCGTATCTGTGGCAATCTCAAGGACTTCTATGCTTGCAATGACAGCCTCGAAGCGCTGTCTCAGGACGAGATGCGCACCCGCATCTACGGCCAGAAGAGCGACCCTTCGGCCGCCAACAAGAAGATCAATATGCTGCGCCGCTGGATGGTGCGCAACGACGGCATAGTGGACCTCGGGCTGTGGAAGCATATCTCGCCGGCAGACCTGATAATCCCTCTGGACGTGCATGTCCACCGCGTCGCTCTGGAGACAGGGCTTACAAGCCGCAAACAGGCCGACCTGCGCACCGCTCTGGAGATTACGCAAGGGCTTAAAAAAATCTTCCCAGGCGATCCTTGCCTGGGAGATTTTGCGCTGTTCGCCTACGGGGCTGAGCGTGCTGCCGGAAAAGCGGAATAGCTAAAGGATACGGTCTTCGTCCTTAAAATACAACGTAGATTTTTCGTGAGAAGCCTGGTCTCCCATAAGGGCGAGAGCAGTAGCGTAGTATGCTTCCTTGACGATCTTGTCGGGCTGCTGGCCGGTGATTACTGCATGACAGAACGCATGGGCCAGTTCGACAGAGCCGTCGTTGGTCGCGCCAGTGCTGCTTGAACCGTCGGTGGTGATTATCTTGTCGGTGAAGCGGACGCCCGGGTCGGTAGAAGCGTCTTCCTGAGACCAGCTGCTGCCTGCAAATGCACTGTTGCTCAGGATACCCTGTTTGATCTGCATCAGGAACTGCTCGATACCACTGCGGTATGCGGGACTCTCACTGAACATTATACCCTTCACAAGGTCGATAGTGCCTTCCGAGCCGAGGATGAACTCGCCCATGCCGAAGTGCTTGTTGGAGATTATCGACTCGAAGGTCATGTGGACTCCGTTGGGATATTCGTAGGTGACTGCCACGTTGTCGAACACTTCGCGGCCGTCTTTCCAGAAGCGGATGCTTCCCATTCCGGTAACGCACTCGGGATACTGGTCCATGGCCCAAGAGCCGTTCTGCAGCTGATGGCAGGCCAGCTCGGTCATAAGACCGCGGGAGCTCGCATTGTAAAGTCTCCAGTTGATGCGCCTCTCCAGCTCGGGAGACGGACACTCACGCCGCCAGTCGTTGTTGCGGTACCAGTAGTTGCGTACGCCGACAACCTCGCCGATAGCACCCGAATGGATGAGCTCCATCGCCTTGATGTATTTCGGGTCGAAGAGTCTCTGCTGTCCTACGACGAACACCCTGTCGCTTCTTTGCCATTCGGCTATTACATCTTTGCATTCCTGGATGGAGTAAGCCATGGATTTCTCGCAGAAAACATGCTTGCCGGCCTTGAACGAATCTATAGTCATCACGGCGTGCCAGTTCAGGGGAGTGCAGATGATGACGCCGTCCACATCCTTGTCGTCCAACAGTTTGTGGTAGTCGCTGTAAAGCTTCGCACCGGGGCACATGGCAGCTGCCTCCTGAAGATGGGGTTCGTAGTCGTCGCACAGAGCTACGATCTTCGCGCTTTTGTCAACCAGCAGGTTGGCAATGTGGAACTGGCCGCGGGAACCGGTGCCTATGATACCCAGCTTTGCAACCTGTCCTTCGATTTCTTTCTGCCCCTTCTCGGTGCAGGAAGTGAGCCACGGGAACAGCGAGATGGCGGATCCCACTGCGAACATGCTGCCCAGGTTTGACAGGAACTCTTTACGGGTCAATAATTTATCCATGTTTATGTTTCTCTATACTTTAATAACCTTCGTCTTTCCGTCGGTCAAGCAGTAAATCTCGCTTGCCGAATAGCCCTTAAAGCGGGCCAGTATATCTTTTCTCTTCTCTCTCGGCGCGACATACAGGGCAGTTGAAAGCACTTCGCAGGCCATGGGAGAGGGGCCTGTCACGGCCAGCATCTCGTCCCTTTCTATATGGTCTCCGGTGGCCGGGTCGATAATGTGTCCGGCTCCCCGTCTGTTCTTGCCCGAGATGGACAGAGCACAATCTTTCAATTCAAACGTGTGCGCGCACTTTCCTCTGAAGTACGGGTGCTCTACCGAAATCGGCCAGTGGTCTCCGTAGGGATGGGTGCCCAGGGCGTAGATGGAGCTGTTCCCGAAATTCAACAAGGCGCATGTGACATTTTGCTTTTTCAGGATGTTACATGCGTTTTCAAGTGCGTATCCCTTGGCGAAACCTCCGAGATCCAGCTTGACCGTAGGGTCGGCGAAGCGGACGGTGTGGCGGTCTGCGTCAAGTTCAAAGTTCTTCACCCCCCTGGAGGCTGAGCGGGAGATCCGGTTCGCAGTTATGTCGAAATATCCGTCGGTACTGTTGCAGAACACTCTGCACATCTCCAGCACCATGAACATCTCGTCATCTACCGCGACCTCTTCCTCCGCGGCCGTCCTGTTTACAAGAGCCAGGGGGCTGCCCTTGTCGAAGCGGTTGAACTTGCTTTCCGCTTCTTTTGTGCGGGTCCAGACCTCTTCAATCATGGTCCGCGATTTTTCCTCGCTGTAGAACGGCAAAACAATCTCCGCAACGGAGTGCATCGTTTCTAATGATGAGTAGGCTACCGGTGCGGAGATGTTTTCGTCGCTGTACTTGAAGGATGTCATTTTTTACTCTTGCAGAAAATCTTTCTGCATGCAAGGACTATCAGCCTGATGATGAGCAGCAGCACGTACAGCGCTACCGCTACGAAGACCGTGAATCCTATCTGTGTGAAGATTTCATGCCATTGAGAGTGGTAGACGATGATGCAGACTATGTTGATCAGGACTGCGCAGATAAAGCAGCCCAGAGCGATCAGCAGCTCTTTTTTCACCTTCTTGCCAGAAATGACCAGATCTTTCATTTGTATCAGTCTAATACTTTAATCTTAATGTTCTTGAAGTAAACATTGTCTGAATGGTCCTGGATCAGCAGGTGTCCGAACTCGGCGTTACCGAAGTTGGGATAGTTGCGGTACTTGCTGTAGGCCACGAGAGCGTTCCACTCCTGGGTGTTGCGCTCATATTCGACAACTTTCACTCCGTTGAGCCAGTGCTCTACGTGATTGCCGTATACATAGACCATGGCGGTGTTGAAATCGTACAGGTCAAAGGGAGCATTTTCCTTCTGTGCGGGAATCAGGTCGTAGAGAGATGAGAGGGTGCGGTTGCCTTTTACGCCTGCCTTGGCGTCGGGATGACGCTCGTCGTCAAGCATCTGGAACTCGCAGCCGATTGAGGCGCCACCCGGGATGCTCTCCATAGCGGGGTCGACGAAATACTTCAGGCCGCTGTTCGCACCTTCGGTAATCTTGAAGTCGACCTTCACGATGAAGTTCTTGAAAAGTTCGTCCGTAACGATGTCACCGGCTCCGCGAGCGAAGGGTTTTCTCTTGTCGAGGACGATCATCCCGTCAGCAACGTGCCATACGCTGTCAGGCTGATGGTCGGTGCCGGCGATGTGCCAGCCGTCGAAAGACTTGCCGTCGAACAACAGCTGCCAGCCCTGGGCCTTTTCAGCCTTGGTGAGTACGTTGTCTTCAGTGACCTGCTGGTCGAGGTTGAAATACTTGCTGTGGTCCACTGGCCTGTCGCAACTTTGTGCGAAGGCCAGAAGGACTACTGCAAGAATAAGTAAAGAATTCTTCATGATTAGAGTTTGTAGAATTCTTCCCAACCCTTTCTCGGCGGCTGGTCGCAAAGCAGTGCGGTAGCGAAGCGGTCTCCGACGCAGGTCTTGGTGACGTTGTCGAAGATGATCTTGCGGTTGAGACGCATTGCGATGGTGCCGAGAGCGAACATCTGAGACATCGGGGCGAATACCTGGAATGAAGAACGGGTCTTCTCCCTGCCCATGGCTGCGAGAAGGAAGTTCTCGTAGTGGTTAGACGGAGACTCAGGAACTACAGGCATGTATTTCTCGAGCTCTTTAGCCCTTGCAGCGCCGATGATCTGTGATGCTGCAGCGTGTGAACCACGTTTGATAATGAGGTCTTTTCCATCCGGACCCTTGCAGTACAGCTCGGTACCGGGCTGAGGAACCTGAGCGCCCTGGGCTGCAGGAGCTGCAGCAGCTGCGGGCCTCTGGCCGCCCTGGCCCTGAGGAGGCCTCTGGCCACCCTGGCCCTGAGGAGGTCTCTGTCCACCCTGGCCCTGAGGAGGTCTCTGGCCGTTTGCGCCACCGAGGCTTCTCGGGTCTACAGTCTGTCCGTTGACAGTGATAGCAGGGATGTCGTTGTCTGCGTTGGTGGCAGTATCCCAGTATCCGTCAGGCAGCGGCGGTATGTTCTTCTCGCCGTCATACCATGTAACTTCGCACTCGGGCATGTTGCCGCGGGCGGCGAATTTGTAACGTACAGTGGTCTCGAAGGGGAAGAAGAAGTCGTTGTGGTTGACTACATGGATAGGATCGATCTCGTAAGGAACTCCGAGGTGGAGGAACTGGTGGGGAGTGTCGATGAGGTGTGCACCCCAGTCGCCTACAGCACCCATACCGAAGTCATACCAGCCGCGCCAGTTGCCCGGGTGATATTTCTCGTTGAAATCGTGATATTTGGCGGTAGTCAGCCAAGTGTCCCAATCCATTCCCTCAGGGATAGGCTCTGCCTCGGGGAAGCGGGTGATTGCGGGATCGTAAGGATACCAGCGGCGCCAGTTGTTGAAGTGGGCGGTAATCTTGCGGCAGTCGTTGATGATGCCTGCTTCCATCCAGGCCTTGAACTGGAAGTAGTTCTCGCCTGAGTGGCCCTGGTTACCTACCTGGGTTGCAACTTCCGGGTGACGGTTTGCGATGTCGCACAGAAGCTCGGCCTCGTTGAAGGTACGGGTCATAGGTTTCTCAACATATACGTGCTTGCCGTATGAAACAGCGAGCATTGCTGCAGGGAAGTGAGCGAAGTCAGGGATAGCTACGAGAACAGCGTCGAAGTCGTTGTGAGCCTCGTCGAACATCTTCCTGAAATCCTGGAATACTTTTGCTTTCGGATACTTGGCGATGGTCTGCTGGCAGCCCCTGCTCTTGATATCCACGTCGCAGATGCAGGTAATCTCGCAAAGACCTGACCTGTCGAACTGACCGATGTCAGATGCAGCCTGGTTGGCGGCACCGATACATGCAAGACGGACTTTCTGTCCGTCAGCCCTGGCGGCTTCAAGCTCTGTCTGTACAGGGTTGAAAGCGCCGGCCTTCGATGCTGCATTAGCTGCAGAACCGGTAAGAACTGCACCAGCGGTGGCTACGCCTGCAGTCTTGAGGAATTGACGTCTTGAAAAATCTTTCATTTTTGAACTTTGATATTGAGGTTGATATTTATTAAGGTTTATATAAAGCCAAAATTCGTTTAAAGTTAAGAATAATAATCGGTTATTCCAAGGTGGCGGGGGTTAAAGTGGCGTATTTCTCGCCATATTCGAGCTGCTGCCCTACAAAATTCGTGCAATAATCAATGGCGTAGTCGACTACCTTTCCACGTTTTGTTACGGGAACTATATCCGGATTGACAAAGCCGCGATATGGCTTGAGCTTCAGGGCGGCATACCTCTCGAGCACCTCCCTGTGAAGGTCGGGATCGATGTTTACTGCATATTTCTCGACCAGCGCCTTGCCGGCAGCGTAGTCACCTTCGCTCTTGATGCGCTGGATCTCGGCCAGCAGCTTGCCGAAGAGGCCGCGGAGGGCATTGTAGTCGTTGATTACGAAATAGGTCTTGCCGTCGCGGATGCGCTTTTCGATCACGTTCTGCGCTGCTCCCTGCTCGAAGCACCAGTCGGCGATCAGCTTACGGTTCTGCATGTGGGCCTCGGTGTTCTTCTTGCCAAGCTCTATCCTGGTGAACTGGGTGAAGATGCCGTTGCGTATGTAGCTGTCGTATTCGGCCTTGTAGGCATCCTTATTGTCAAGCAGGCCCAGCTCCACGAGCTTGGGGTCAGCCAGATACCATAGTGCGAAAAGGTCTGCCCGCGCCTCCTCGAGGGTAGAGCTGTACTCTTTCAGGGCGTTGGGAGAGGTGCCTTCCAGCAGCTGGCCCGAGCCGTGCCCGAGACATTCGTGCAGGTCGGTGTGCAGATTGTCGGTGATGTAGGCATACGAGTGCGCCCGCTCTATCTCAGCCTCGTCCCATGCAAACTCCTTCAGGACGCTGTTCGGCTTCTCTTCGGCAGCCTTGTCATACGCTTCGGTTATGTTGGCTATGGTCACAGATTTCGAGCCGTAGTCCTTCCTGATCCAGTCGGCGTTGGGCAGGTTGATGCCGATAGCCGTAGAAGGGTAGGTGTCTCCGGCAAGGCAGGCTGCGTTGATGACCTTGGCGGAGATGCCCTTAACTTCAGCCTTGCGGAAGCGGGGATCCACCGGAGAGTGGTCCTCGAACCACTGGGCGTTCTCGCTGATGGTGACTGTGCGCTGCGAAGCCTCCTCGTCGCGGTAGTTCACCATCGCCTCGAAGTTGCCCTTCAGGCCCAGCGGGTCGCCATAGACTTCTATGAAGCCGTTTATGAAATCGACCCTGGAAAGGGTGTCCTGCACCCAGCTGATGTTGTATTCGTCCCAGGTGGCCAGGTCGCCGGTGCGGAAATAATCGACAAGCTGGGCGATATATCTGCGCTGCACATCGTTCTCGGCCACCGCAGCTGCAGCTTCCAGATTCTCGACCACCTTGGTAAGAGCCTTGCCGTAAAGGCCGTCAGTGGTATACTTCAGTTCTTTCAGGCTGCCGTCAGGCTCCTTTACGAGACGGCTGTTGAGGCCTATCGACAGGGGCTGCTCATCGCGGGGGTCTTCCATCGCGGCGTAGAATGCTTCGGCTTCCTTCTGGCTCACTCCCTCATAAAGATGGTTGGCAGATGCTTTTATAAGGTCGACGCCTTCCCCCTGATACTTGCGGAAAGGAGCAATGTCGGGGTTATAGATGATCTCAAGCAGTCTGGTATCGCAGCCACATTCGTTGAAGAGCCTTTCCATATATTCCCTCGGGCATTCCGGGAAGAACTTGTGCTCCCCGTAGTGATGGTGTATGCCGTTGCTGAAGAACACTCTTTTTGCATAGACGAAGAAATTGAACCAGTCCAGGGTGCTGCCTCTGTCTCCGCCGTCGTATGTCGCAATGATCTTTTCCAGAGCCTTGCGGATGGGCAGATTATAGACATAGTTCTGCTCCCAGATTATGTCGCGGCCGTATTTGGCGGCTTCGCTCAGATAGTATATGTATTGTTTCTGGCCGAAGGTCAGCTCGTCCCAGCCGGGCACCTGATATCTTATGACTTCGAGGTCGGCGAATTCGTCGAGACTGTAGGTGAATTTATCAGGGGTTGACTTCGGTGTGCAGGAAAATGCAAGAAGGCATGCGGCAGCCATTGCGGATAGGATTTTATTGTTCATTTTTCTTAATGCGTCTCCTCCATTTGTTGAGACTCGAATCTTTGTATGATACTTTGCAGATGTAGTAGATGAGGATCATCATCAGCAGGATGCCGAGCACGAGGCAGGATGCGATGACATTGCTGCGGATGGCGCCGCGCAGCACCAGCGTCTCTCCGTCTTCCTGAAGGAGTTCGTCAAGCTCCGCGTCTTCCATGGTGGCGGCAGTCCATTTCTGGGAGACATAGCCGTCGCTGAAAAGGGTCGCTCCGCCGTTTGCGCGGTTGATGGTCAGCAGCAGCTTGCGGTCTCCGTAGCCCACTTCATAAGGGAAGTCGTCAGGAATTGCGGAATCTGTGACGGAGGATGTGACGTAAAGGTCGGCCCCGGCGGCCACGACTTCGTGGCAGAAATCTTCGATGCGTTTCCAGTCGCGGGCCTTTAGTCTTGCCGGGTCGTAGACAGACACCAGGATGGCGTCTTCGCTGTAGAGAATGTTCGGAGTGATGTCGTTGCCGTATGCGTCCTGGATGATGAAGTCGGAATACTGCCCGGCCTTGCCGGTCATTTCGGTCACGGTTTCTACATACGTCCAGGTCGAGTCCGGAAGGTTTTCGAGAGTGAAACTTCTGGTCTGTCCGTCCTTTGAATAGATGAATGTAGTCTCGAACGAGGTGTCGTCATCGTCAGTGGAGATGTAGGAGCCTGTCTTGTAGGGAGTGAACTCATATATCGGCACGTAGCGGTAAGAATAGATCCATAGCGCGACTGCCGCCAGGAAGAACAATCCGGCGAACGACCACTCGGCGGCAGGGTGGGCTATGGGGTCGATCTTGTTCCGCTGGAAATAGAGCAGGGCGATGCACGGCAGCAGAATCAGATTCTTGAAGAAGGTCTGCCAGTTAGTGAGGTGGACGGCTTCTCCGAAGCATCCGCAGTCGCTGATGGGGTTGAACAGGGCCAGATACAGGGTCAGCAGGGTGAAGAAACAGGTCAGGTAGAAACCTATCGCCGTGAACAGCTTCATCCTGACTGAGAGGAGGATGCACATGCCGACCGTAAATTCGCAGACTGCCAGCAGCATGCCTGCATACAGGGCGGTGCCTGAAAGGAAACCCAGATGAAGCGCTGCGAAATACTCCTTGAATATGAGTGAGGTCCCGACGGGGGACAGAAGCTTTACCAGACCGGAAAAGATGAAAGTCAGGCCGAAGACCAGCCGGCAAAGAGCTCTTGGTAATCTCATTTGATCCTTTGCGAAATTATATGTTTGAGATCGTCGAAAATAGTCTGGGCAGGGAGGATCTCGCCGTCAGCGTCGGCGCAGTCGATGCGGATGAAGTCGGGGTCGAGCTCGCACTGGCGCAGGTATATCTTGCGGACGTTCTTCTGGAACTCGATGCTGGACTCGTGGATATCGCTCTTGCCCTCGAGATAGTCGCGGTCGCTGCCGCTGCGGTTGTGTTTGAGCTGCTTGTCGACAAAACCTATCGGCACGTCGAGGAAAATGTTGAAATCTGGCTTAGGAATACCGGAAACAGTGTATTCATAATTGAATATCCACTCCCGGAGCTGGTCCGACTCCTCGCCGTCGGGCAGCTTGGCGCACTGGAAGGCTATGTTGGAATAGACATATCTGTCGAGGATCACGCAATAGCCTTCATCCAGCCATTCCTTGATGGCAGGTGCGGCGTCTATGCGGTCGAGGGAGTAAAGCAGGGCCACGAGCTGGGGATGCACGGCGTCGTTGCCTCCGAAATCGCCTCTGAGGAATCTCGCGATGAGGTCTCCGTATATGGGGGCTTCATATCTTGGGAAATGAAGGAATCTTGTCTTCAGGCCGGCAGCCTGGAGATATGCGTCGAGCATCTTTACCTGCGTTGATTTGCCGGCTCCGTCCAGCCCTTCGAGCACTATAAGCATAATTATGTATATATTTGTGGTATGCACAAATATACTAACATAATAGGAATCATTAACCTGAATGCCGATTCATTTTATCGACACAGCAGGGTTGAAAACGCAGAGTCTTTCCGTGCCAGGGTGGCATCTATGTTCGAGGAAGGCGCGGACATGATCGATATCGGGGCGTGCAGCTCCCGTCCGGGCAGCGTATATCCCGGCGAGGCCGCCGAATGGAAGAGGCTGGAATGGGCTCTCGACGAGGTGGCGTCTAACTTCGCAGGGCGCATCTTCTCTGTAGATACATTCTCATCAGAAATAGTCAGGCGCACCTACGACCGTATCGGACCGTTCATGGTAAACGACATCACCGCAGGGGAGGCGGACGGCGCCATGCTGGCCACCGTAGCTGAACTTGGGCTGCCGTACATCGCCATGCACAGCAGGGGGAACGGCCAGACTATGGATTCCATGTGCGATTACAAAGATGTCGTTTCCGACGTCAAGGATTATTTCAGGGAGTTCGGCCGCAAAGCCGAGGCTGCCGGCGTCACGGACTGGATCCTGGACCCGGGCTTCGGTTTCGCCAAGACAGCCGGGCAGAACCTCGAGATGCTCGCAAGGCTGCACGAGTTCATGGACCTGGGCAGGCCTGTCCTGGTCGGTATTTCCCGTAAAAGGATGGTATGGGAGCCTCTGGGGCTTACTCCCGAGTCCTGTCTGGACGTGAACCTCGCTCTCCAGGGTCAGGCCGCCCTTCAGGGCGCGGCCTATCTCCGCGTTCACGACGTGGCTGCCTGTCGGGATTACTTGAGAACAATTCTTTGAAATCGTCGAATTCCTTGCTGAACGCAATACCAGCGCCGTTACGCTGAGTCTGGTCGAGGTAGCTGCTGAAATCGTCAGGAGAGTGTGAGAACAGCGTCAGCCTGGTGTTACCTTTCTTTCCCAGCTTTATGGCTATGTCGACGTCACCCATGACGTCGCTCCTGCCCGCAGTGCTGTACTGGCGGTTGCCTATGTTGCCGTTGATAGTGACGCGGTTGTTGAACAACTGGGTGCTGATCGCTACGTCCACGACGTCGCGGCCGCTGTCGTTGTTCTGATAGTTCAGGCCCAGGTCGACAGGGATGTTCAGTTCTTCGAGTATGTCGTTGATCTGGTTGGCCATTATCTCTCCCAGGTTGAGGTAGTTGACGCCGGTGGTGGCATTGTTGATGCCGGAAGCGTCGTCGGGCAGGAAGTTGCCGGTAAGCAGCACTGCCACGAACTGTTTCATCCTTTTCTCCTCAGTCATGAACGCCGGCTCGATCTGGGCCTTGATGGCAGGCTCTATGTCGAGGATGTCGACGTCGAAGTCGAGCTGGGGATTGGACAGCTTGCCGGACACGTCGAGCATACATTTGACATTCTTGCGGGCGGAAGTAGAGATGGAGTCTGCCAGCAGGGGAGAAATGGATGCCTTCGTATCGTATTCTGCAGTGACATCAAGCTCGGTGTTCATCACGTCTCCCGTGAAGTTGACGCTGCCTCCCTTGTTGATGCTGAAGACTTTGTTGGTAAGGCCGAGCAGTTTATAGTTGAAGCTTCCTTCGTCGACTCCGTAGCTGCCCTTAATGTCGAACTGCTCGTTATATACGTTGATGTTTATGTCACCGGTACCCTTAGCCTTAAGCGTGTTGCCGGAAGTGCGGTCTATGTCGAGGTTTACCTCGGCATCGTTGGTGGCCCTCAGCCTCAGGTTGACTCCGAAATTGCCCTTTGCCTTGTCCTTTTCCTTGTTGGCACTGTGGAGGAGCAGCAGCGAGTCATATGAACTGAGCACAGGAACTTCGTTGTTGACGAAGGTGAGGATCGACTGGGTGGAGGTAGTTATGGATGCGAGCGGGATACGCAGGGTAGAAGGTCCGGTAGTAGCGTTTATGTTCAGGTTGATGTCGCTTGTCGGTCCGACGATCGAGATGTCTCCGTTGCTTGCGACAGCATTCCCGTAGAAGGTGGAATTGTCGCCGGCGCCGGTGTTCAGCGCCAGCATGTCACGCACCCTCATGCGGACGTCGAGCCGTATGTCCTTGAAATGGTCGAAACTTACTCCGCCGCTTATCCTGCCCGAGCCGTTCAGTCCGTCGGTCATGCTTGCCTGGCGGATTGTCACGCCGGTAGGTGACAGTTCGAAATCGCCTTCTACGCCATATCGCACCTGTGTATATGTGATCTTGCCCTCGAATCCGTTCAGGTGGCCGTCTTTCGAATTGATCTCAAGTTTGTCCAGGGGGCCGGTCACGTCAGCAGTCATCGAGATGCTGCCCCCGAGGTCTGACATTATGCTGGAAAGGAAAGGAGTGAGGATTACCGCACGCAGACTGTCGATGGTAGCCGTCGCTGCCATCGTCTTGTCTTTGGTGTTCATGTCGCCGGCGATGTCTATCACCTTCTTGTCGGCCAGCATGTTCACGATGGAAAATCCGATCTTCTCTGCCTGCTCTTCCCAAGTGGCATTGACTGCGAGGTCTCCCACCAGATTGCCGGACAGCAATACGGAATCAGCAGCGAGGTCGGCCGTCAGCTCATAGTCTCCGAGCAGGGACTTTGCCGTGGCGTTTCCGGTCAGGCGTCCGTCGAGAGAAAGGGGTTCCTTCAGGAACAGGTTGGCCAGCGACATGTCGAAGTTGTTGAGTTCCACTGTGCATGCCTCTTCAGGGTTGTCGGAGATGATGCCGTCGACCCTCATGAACTGGTCTTCACCTTCCATAAGGAAGTCCCTGACAGCGATGCGCTTCTTGTTGAAGAAAACAGAAGACGGCCGGATCTTCCACTCTTTCCCGTCGGCCATGACAGTAGAGTTGTCCATGGCTATCAGGACGTCGTAGGCTGCGGAAGAGTCGGGGAAAGCCACAGTGGCCTTGATGTTGCCCCTGTCAGCCTCGTTTTCGCTGTCATTATTGTAGACGAGGTCAAGCTTCACCTGGTTGCCCTTTATGTCGGCGCCGAGATGGTTGTTCACTGCAACAAGCGAACCTATGCGCACCAGGTCGGCATCTATGGCCGCAACGGAACTGGAATCGTCGCCGTTGTAGAATACCATGACATTGCGGGCATATATGTCTTTGTATGATAGCAGCTCGGAAGTAAGCGAAAGGGCCGGGCTTCCGCTGCCGTCGGTGCTGAAGCTCAGCTCCGTGCCGTTCTCTATATGCATGTCTGGCATTACGAAGGCGAGGAGCTGCCTTATGTCACTGACCTTGAAATTGACATTGAAATCGCCTCCGGAATATTTCAGGGGGCTGGTCTGGCCTCGGAGAAGATTGTCCAGCTTTCCGTTCAGCAGGGCGTATTTGGCGTCGTTCACAAGGTCGGAGACGGAGGTGGTGCCGGTCATCGTTCCGTTCAGGAAAGAAGACCTGAAGGTAAGGTTCTGGTCGGACGGCAGCAGGCTGGCGTCTATCTGTATGTCGCCCAGGTAGTGCAGGCCGGTGGCGTTGGTACAGCCCATGTCGTTGATGAAAATGTCTCCGACGAAACTGTCCTTGCCCGTCTGGGTCACCTTTCCATTGAGTTTCATGCCTATCAGGGACACCTCCTGCTTGTCGAGGTGGAGGGCCGCCAGGTTGGCCTGCTTGAGGTCGAGGTCGACGTCGTATGTCCTTTCGCCGTCCCCTGCGTTCAGAATGTTCGCCGTAAGGGCGAAATCCAGGTTGGGGTCGTCGTCCACGGCTTTGACGGAGATGCCGTTGTAGTCTACCCAGCCGGAAGCTGTTATGCCTTTGTAGTCGTAATCGTTGAAATTGAACTTGGACACATAGATGGAGTCCATGCTCATGTAGGTCTTGCTCTTGTCGGACGAAGTATACCCGCTCAGGGTGGCGTTGCATGAAAGCTCCCCGAGCTTGTCGTTCTGCAGGAACTTGCCGAGGTCGAAGTTGCTTGCATCCAAGAATCCGTCCATCGAGAAGCCTTCCGGAAGGTAGGCCTGGCACAGAAGGTCGACGTCTACCTTGCCTATGTTGGAAGACAGTCCTCCGTACGCCACGAAGTCGGTGAAGAAGCCGTCCATGAATCCGGTGAAATTGAATTTCGTGCCCGGGGCGAACTTTCTTATGGTGCCTCTCTTGAACGGTTTGTATGACAGACTTGATGCTATGCCCTCAATGCCGGCTGTGGTGAAATAGCAGTTCGAGATGTTGGCCGACATGATGGTCTGCTCCGACAGAGGAAGGCCGTTGAGCTGGCCGGACAGTTCGACGTGGGAGAGACCCGGGCCGTCCACTGTGAAAGACGAAAGTTTCATGTTGGCCACCGGACCCTTAACCTTTCCGCTTGCCGTAAGAGGCAGGGTGAGATGGTCCAGACCAGGTAGGAATAGGCCGAGAGAGGACAGGCAGACTTTTGAATCTTCGAGGCTGCAGTCCAGGGACACCTTGTGCAGGAAGTCTGAGAAATCGCTGAACTGCTCGAAGAGGGCGTTGGCGTAGGGGAGTTTCAGGTCGGAATAATTGTCGGCGTACCTGAAATCTTCTATATGGATGCCGGCCGCGTCCAGAGCTGCCTTGAAACGGAGTTCGTCGAGCTTGAAGCCGCGGCTTTCCTCTACAGAGATGCCGTTTACTTTCAACGAGACAGACTGTTTGCGCAGGTTGTATCTAATGTCGGATATGTCGATGTCAAGGTCCCTCATGTGCATGTCGTTCCAGTCGATAGTGTGCTCTCCCGGAGTCATGAGCCTGCCTTTCTTGTTGCGGTGGTAAGTAGTGGGTTCCTTGCCGGTGAAATTGATGTCCATGTCGTTGACCTTGATGGAGCGGACATCCACCAGTATATTGTCGAAGAAGGCCAGTATGCCCTTTGAAGTAGTGTCGCGGACTTTTTCCTTCTCCGGGAATATCTTGACGAGGTTGAGCTTGCCATCCGGCCCGGCCTGGAGGTTCAGCAGGGCGTCGCTCAGCTCGACCTTGCTGACTGAGACACGGCCAGTGATGGCCTTGAGCAGCTTTACATTGAGAGACAGCTTGCCGAGGTAGGCGACGGTGTCCTGGGCTTCGTCTTTGAGGAGTGCGTCCTTGATTATCACTCTGTCGAACAAGGCGTAATACACATCGCCTATGCTGAGGCTGCCGTTGAGGTCAGATGAGATATTGTCGGCAACGGCGTTGCAGATGCGCTTCTGCACGCCGGGAAGCTGCAAAGCGACTACTGCCACCACCGGCGCTATGGCCAGCAGGCACAGGAGTCCGAGCAATATTTTGCGCAATAGTTTCATCAATCTAACAAAGATAAGGTTTTAATTTGATACCTTTGCAGCCCAGAGGCTTAAACTGATGGGAAAAAGGACTATTATTCTCGGTATAGAGTCATCTTGCGACGACACATCTGCCGCCGTGCTTGCCGACCGCTGCCTTCTTTCCAACGTCATGGCCTCCCAGAAAGTCCATGAGCAGTATGGGGGAGTGGTCCCCGAGCTGGCATCAAGGGCCCATCAGCAGAACATCGTGCCGGTGGTCGACCAGGCTCTGAAGCAGGCCGGCGTGACGATGGACGATGTGGACGCCATAGCGTTCACCCGCGGCCCCGGGCTGCTCGGCTCGCTGCTGGTCGGCGTGTCGTTCGCCAAAGGGCTGGCGCTGTCTGCCGGCAAGCCGCTCATCGAGGTCAACCATCTGCAGGGCCACATCCTTTCCCATTTCGTCATTGAAGAAGGCAAGCCCCACAGGGAGCCTTCATTCCCGTTCCTGGCTCTGCTGGTGTCAGGCGGCCATACGCAGATTGTCAAAGTCAATGATTATCTCGATTTCGAGGTTCTCGGCCGCACCATAGACGATGCAGTGGGGGAGGCCTTCGACAAATGCGCCAAGCTGCTCGGCCTGGGATATCCCGGCGGTCCTGTTATCGACCGTCTGGCCAAGGAAGGCGATGCGTCCCGTTTCCGCTTTGCCAAGCCCAATGTCCCGGGGCTGGACTACAGCTTTTCCGGCATCAAGACTTCGCTGCTCTATTTCCTGCGCGACGAGATTGCCAAAGACCCTGATTTCATCGAGAAGAACAAGGCTGACCTGTGCGCAAGCTTCCAGAAGGATCTCATAGATATCCTGATGAAGAAGCTGCTGCTCGCAGTCAAGCAGACTTCCATAAAGCAGGTGGTCATTGGAGGCGGTGTTTCGGCCAACAGCGGGCTGCGCGGCCGCATAGAGGAGGAGGGAAGGCGCAGGGGCTGGACTACTTTCCTGCCGGAGCTGCGTTTCACCACCGACAATGCCGCGATGATTGCGGTCGTGGGCCATTTCAAATATCAGAAAGGACTTTTCACTCCGCTCGATGTAGCTCCCGTTTCACGCGCTGCGGATCTCAATATGAAATAATATGAAAGAGTTCGAGCAGACGTTCGATATCCTTCACGACCCTTCCCGGGAGGAGTTGTTCAAGGCTGCTGCGGTGGCTTGCGGGGCTCCTGTGTCAAGGGTCCGTGAGTGCGTCGTAGTGCGCCGCTCCCTCGATGCCCGAAGCCGTCCGGTCTACCGCTACAGGTTGCGTGCTTATCTCGAGGGTGACGAGCCTGCCCGCGAATATGTCTTCGACTATAAGGATGTCCGTTCCGCTCCCGAGGTGATTGTGATCGGCGGCGGTCCTGCCGGCACCTTTGCTTCCCTGAAGCTGCTGGAGAAAGGTTTCAAGCCTGTAATACTCGAGAGGGGTAAGGATGTGCATTCCCGCAAGGTGGACATTTCTGCTATAGTCCGCGAAGGGGTCGTCAATCCGGATTCCAACTACTGCTTCGGCGAAGGAGGTGCAGGTACTTTCTCGGACGGCAAGCTCTACACCAGGTCTTCCAAGAGGGGAGACATCCAGGAGGTGCTGCGCCAGCTGGTGGCTTTCGGGGCTCAGGAAGCTATCCTGACCGACGCTCACCCGCACATTGGCAGCGACGTGCTGCCCAGGGTGATGGAGGCCATCCGCAACTGCATAGTTGAGCATGGCGGAGAGTATCATTTTGGCTCGAAGGTCGTGGACCTCGTGCCGCCCGCTTCCCGGTCCGGCTTGTGGAAGGTGCTCTGCGCGGATGGATGCTGCTACAGCGCCGCAAATGTGATTCTTGCTACAGGCCATTCGGCCCGCGACATATATGAGTTGTTCGCCTCCAAGGGCTGGGCGCTCCAGGCCAAGGGTTTCGCTCTCGGAGTGAGGGTGGAACACCCGCAGCATCTTATCGACGAGATCCAGTATCACCGCCGCTGGCAGCCGGGCTATCCTCATGCCGAATACTCTCTGGTGGAGCAGGTGGACGGGCGCGGCGTGTTCTCGTTCTGCATGTGCCCCGGCGGAGTGCTGGTGCCCTCTACGACAGAGGGTGACGCCGTGGTTCTGAACGGAATGTCGCCTTCGACGCGTTCCGGCAAGAAGGCCAATGCGGGTATCGTTTGTTCCGTGGAGCCTGAGGATGTTTCTGGTTTTGAAAAATACGGTCCGCTGGCGCTGCTGGAGTTTCAGAAGTCGGTGGAGCAGCGGATGTTCGCCAATTCTTCTAGTTTCCGTGCCCCGGCTCAGCGCATGACAGATTTCTGCCGCGGCAAGCTGTCGGCCTCGCTGCCAGCATGTTCATACGCTCCGGGTGTCGATTCTGCGATGCTGGCGGAGCTGCTGCCTTCTTTCGTGGCTTCAAGGCTGCGCAAGGCTTTCCCCATCTTCGACCGCAAGATGCACGGCTTCTACACTCAGGAGGCTATTGTGCTCGGCGTAGAGTCGCGCACTTCTTCTCCTGTTCGCATCCCGCGCGACGAAAATACTCTTTGCCACATCAGTCTTGACGGCCTCTACCCGTGCGGCGAGGGCGCCGGCTATGCGGGTGGCATAGTATCCAGCGCCCTCGACGGGATTGCGGTGGCCAACGCTATCGCTTCTAAATAGCTTACTGACAGTCGCAGTCTTCTTTGTTGCAGTCGCTGCCGCATGAGCTGCAGCTGCCTGAGCATTTGCTCTTGCGCTCTCCGAAGAGGCCGTCCTTGAGTTCGTCTTCAGTGGCGTCGCGCACCAGTTCCACCTTGCCGGTGAAGTGCAGGTCTTTGCCTGCCATGGGGTGGTTGAAGTCCATCTTGACGGTGTCTTTGTCTACTGAGAGCACGGTGCCGTGGACTACTCCGCCCTGGGCGCTCATCATGGGGATGGACCTGCCGGGCTGCACGTAATCTGCCTGGAATACGCCGTCTATCTCGAATGCGCTTTTGGGAAGGTCGATTATTGCAGCGGGGTTCACCAGTCCGTAGCCCTGCTCGGCTGTCAGCATGAATTCGAACTCGTCTCCGACTTCCTTGCCGGCTATGTTCTCTTCGAACTTGGGCAGCAGATAGCCCTGGCCGAATATGAACTGAAGGGGCTTGTCTGCGGTTGCTGTGTCAGCTATCTGGCCGTCCACTTTGAGCTGATAGGTGAGGTGGACTACTTTGTTGTTGTCGATTTTCATTATGGTATGGTTTGATTTGTCTGGGTTAATGTCCGGCAAATATATAACTTTGTGTTTATGCAAGCAAATCAGGTACAGAAGGTTCTGGACATCTGCCTGGAGGCAGGGGCCAGCGACGCGCGGGTAATCCATACTGTGAGCGACCAGACGTCGGTGTCGCTATTCAACTGCGACTTGGACAAGATCCACAACGCCAGCGACTGCTCGGTGTTCCTGCAGCTGTTCGTGGACGGCCGCTACGGTACTTTCTCTACCAACATGCTGGACGAGGCCGGGCTGCGGGAGTTTATCTCCAACGCAGTGAGGCTGACCAGGTTGCTGGAGCAGGATCCTTGCCGGCATCTTGCACCTGCAGAGTTGTGCTACAAGGGTGGGGGAGGCGACCTCAAGCTCCTGGACCCTGCGGCTGAAAGCGTAAGTGCAGAGCAGGGTAAGGCTCTGGCTCTTGCGATGGCGGAGAGTCTCTGTTCCCACATCGACGGGGGGCCTCTGCAGTCCTGCGAGACTGAGTTTGGCAGTTCGTTCGAGCATGAGGTGCTGGCCGATACCGCCGGCTTCTGCCAGACGAGGGATGCATCTTTCTATACGCTTTCGGCTGGCTGTTCTTTCATCGACAAGGACGGCAGCAGGCCTCAGAGCTGGTGGCCGGACGCCAATGTTTTTTTCTCTAAGCTGGATGCTTTGCGTTGTGCCGATGTTGCATACCGTCGCGGGCTGGACAGTCTTGGAGCGCGGCGCATCGATGCAGGGCGCTACGATGTAGTCGTGGAGAACGGTTCCGTGGCGAAGTTCGTGTCTCCGCTTCTGGGTGCGCTCTCCGGGGCTTCCCTTCAGCAGAACAATTCGTTTCTGCTGGATTCTCTGGGAAAGAAACTGTTCCCTTCGCGCCTGACCATCGTCGACAATCCTCACAAGCCTTCGGCCTTCGGGGCCCGTTTCTATGACGGAGAGGGTCTTGCGACTAGGCGTTGTAATGTGATAGATGAGGGTGTCGTGAGCATGTACTTCCTGAACAGCTACTATGCCGACAAGCTGGGCATGGCCCCGACTGTGGATTCTGTCTCAGTTGTGGAGATGGTTCCGGACGCGGGCGGTCTGGACGCTCAGATGGCGGCTCTCGACAGGGGCGTTCTGATCACCGGCTTCAACGGCGGCAACCACAATCCCATCACGGGCGATTTCTCATACGGCATCGAAGGTTTCTGGTTCGAGCACGGCCGCAAGCAGTTCCCCATCCACGAGATGAACGTCACCGGCAACTACCTCGACCTGTGGAACCGTCTCGCCGCCGTCGGCGACGACCCCCTGACCCTCTTCTCCATGCAGCTCCCCACCCTCAGCTTCGAAGGACTCTCGCTGACGTAGTTTGTTTTTTCTTTCAGTATTTATTTATACCTTGGAACTCAGAAACAGTGTTCTGCGGAGTAGCTGTGCCATTCCGCTCGCCCGCAAGGGTCTCGCCAGTGTCTGTCGTATTGTCGGGGACACTGTTTTTCTTTTTATAAGCGGTTAATAGCCATTTTTTTGGAACATTGTCCCAAGTCAATCTTACAGATGCTTTATAACAATCGCTTTCAAGATTTATTCTATTATCAGAAGATGGCTCTATTACTGTCATTCCATTGATGATTCCTTGCAGATCTTCAAGTACTTCAGGATGGTATTGTATTATTTTTGAAAGGCCATATCCGTCACTCTTCTGTGTTCCGGGCTCTCCCCATATCAGGTCTATCTGTCCAATAGCAGGATAAACAAGGCCTTCGGGGCATTCTTCGGACACCCCGATTGACCAGCTCAATGCGGTTATACTGTAAAACTTTGGACCCATAAACGCAAAATTGACCCTATTTGAGGTTATACTGCAAGTTTTTGGACCCATAACCGCACCTGCTATCGGAACTGCAGATTCTTACGGAAAGCAAGTGGCTTCCGAGGACTCGCTCGCTAACGCTCGCTCGGACCCTTTCATTGTCTGCTTCGTCATCGCTACGCGATAACTCGCATCCAACGGACACCTCCCCGCTCTACTAGGCCGCGGGGGGCCAGCCTCTCCAGCCATCTTGCTTTCCTAACGCATCTGCGGTTTCAGTGCGGTAGGTCTGGCTATTTTGGGATGACCTACCGCAAATAAGGCCGTTTTCGCGGTAGGTCGTCCATAATCTGTTCGACCTACCGCAGTAGTATTGTTCGATTGCTTGTCTACTCGTAGAAGAAGATAAAAAAAAGACTGGCGCGATGCGTCAGTCTCTTTATAGAAAGCTTGGGTGTATCTTGTTATTTCTGATTCCTCTTGCCGTAGCGGTTGTAGAATTTATCTACGCGACCAGCGGTGTCGACAAGTTTCATCTTACCAGTGTAGAACGGGTGAGAAGTGTTAGAGATCTCGACCTTGACCACGGGATACTCGACGCCGTCGATCTCGATGGTCTCTTTGGTATTTGCGCATGAGCGGGTCAGGAACACGTGATCATTCGACATGTCCTTGAAAGCAACAAGACGGTAACTTTCGGGATGAATTCCTTTTTTCATGACTATGCTTAATTAATATTAAAATTCTTTTGGGGACGCAAAGATACAAACATTCTCGTTTCTTGCAAATCTATTTATATCAATTTCGTACCTTTGTGGCTCCAAAACAGATTGATATGACCTTAATTAAATCAATTTCAGGCATCCGCGGCACTATCGGTGGCAACTGCGGCGATGCCCTGACCCCTGTAGATATAGTAAAATTCACAGCAGCATACGTTAAATGCCTTCCCAAGAAAGGCAAGAGAGCGAAGGTGGTAGTAGGCCGTGACGCCCGCATCTCAGGCAGCATGGTTGAGAGTATAGTGGTCGGCACCCTGGTCGGCTGCGGCGCAGACGTAATCAACATAGGTATGGCTACTACGCCCACTACCGAACTGGCAGTGATTGGCGAGAAGGCCGACGGCGGCATCATTATCACCGCCAGCCACAACCCCGAGCAGTGGAACGCCCTGAAGCTTCTCAACAACGACGGCGAATTCCTCTCTGCAGAGAACGGCGCAAAGGTGCTCGAGACTGCAGCTGCCGAAGATTTCGATTTCGCTGAAGTCCGCTCGCTGGGCACTGTAACAAACAAAGACTATACTGACATCCATATAGAGCAGGTTCTCTCCAACCATCTGGTTGACAGGGAAGCTATCCGCAAGGCTCATTTCAAAGTGGTGCTCGACCCCATCAACTCGGTCGGAGCGATAGTGATGCCTCGCCTGCTCGAGAGGCTCGGCGTGGAGTGCGTCACCATCAATGCGGAGCCCAACGGCTGCTTCGCGCATAATCCCGAACCGCTGCCTGCCAACCTCAAGGGGCTCAGCGACACTGTGAACTGCGAGCATGCCAACCTCGGCATCTCGGTCGATCCTGATGTGGACCGTCTGGCCTTCATCTGCGAAGACGGAGAGCCTTTCGGCGAGGAATATACCCTTGTGAGCGTGGCCGATTATGTGCTTGACCATAAGAAGGGGCCGACCAGCTCCAACATCTCTTCATCCAGAGCTCTCAGGGACGTAACTGAAGCTCATGGCTGCGAGTATTATACTGCAGCGGTAGGTGAGGTGAACGTTACCACCAAGATGCGCGAAGTCGGTGCAGTCATCGGCGGCGAAGGCAACGGCGGCATCATCTTCCCGGAGCTCCACTACGGCCGCGACGCCCTCATCGGCACCGCTCTCTTCCTGAGCAATATGGCGCAGAAAGGTCTCAGCGCATCGAAACTCCGCAAGACCTATCCCGACTATTTCATTGCAAAGAAGAAGATATCTCTCGCAGATCCGGCCCAGGCCGACAAGATATTCGAGGCTCTGAAGGTGAAGTACGCTTCTGAGAAGATCAACACCCTCGACGGTGTGCGCATCGATTTCGAAGCCGAACGCAAGTGGGTCATCCTTCGCAAGTCAAACACCGAGCCGATAATCCGCATCTATGCCGAGGCTCCTGCAGAAAAGCAGGCTGAGGCTCTGGCAGATGAAGTGATAGCTGTGGCTGAAGAAATCCTGTAATGTTCTCGTTCCGCACATCATCTCTCTTCGAGCAGCAGGACAGGGCGCTGAGAGGCCGCCTTGCCGTGCTGGACAGCCCCACCGCTTGGTATCCAGAGATAGAGAGCTACCTTTGGGAGATTCTTGCGGGCCGCGGGAGCGAAGTGGTGCTGCTTAGCGAGGACAGGCTGGACCCGGCAGTGCTGGCAGAAGAGCGTGTGGACGCCCTGATAATAGAAAGGCAGGGCACCGGCGACTGTTTCGACCCGTTCTACGGGAAGCTCTTCAATTTCTTCCGCAAGTGCAAGGACGACGGAAGCGACATCCCAGTATACATCCTGGACCGCCCGAATCCGTGCGGCAGGGCTGTGGAGGGCAGCTTCAAGTACGGCATGTGCAACAAGCACGGCCTCACTCTGGCCGAGATGGCCAATATGTTCTTCACTGACCTGGGGGCGAAATTTCCTCTGCATGTGATTTCGGCTGACGCTACTCTGGCCGGACGCGACCTGCTGACATGGAGCATTCCGGTGACTGACGATTTTGCGGGTTATTTTACTGCATATTTCCATGCAGGGCAGTACCTCTGGCACGGCACCAACGTCAGCTGCGGCATTGGCACCGAGAGGCCTTACGAATTCTTCGGGGCTCCGTTCATGAAGGATTTCAGCTCAGTGGAGGCTGCCTACAATAAGGGAGTGTTCATGCGCAAGGCGTTCTTTGTTCCCGGGCATGATCTCTACAAAGGCGAGAAGTGCTACGGCTATCAGCTGCTGGCGAATCCCACTGAGCCGTATAACAGCGTGCTGCATGCTATCCGTCTCATCAAGCTGGTGAAGGACAGTTGTGAAGAGTTCGAGTTCATGGATGATGCGGAGGATATCTTTGCTGAGCCGCTTATCGGGGCTTACTTCAATGACGAGTGCAGCTGGGAGGATCTCAAGGAGCAGATCAAGCAGCAGGAGCAGCGCTGGCTCCGCAAAGCCAAGAAGTACCTGCTCTACCCCGAACCCCTAACACGTATAAAATAGTAGGAACAGCAGCTGCTGACGGAAAGCAAGGGGCTTCGGGGGTTCCGTGAGCTTCGCTCACTCCAATCCCTCCCAACGCCTGCATCGTCCTGCTACGCAGAACTCGCATTCGTCGGGCCCCTCCCACTCTGCGCGCCGTGGGCGGCCAGCCCCACTCAGCCCCTTGCTTTCCGTCAGCATCTGCTCGTATGTATGTGTTGTTATCAGATACCGCCGACGGAGAGTTTGCTGACAAGGACGGTGGGCATGCCGCAGCTGACGGGGCAATACTGCTCTTTGCCGCAGGTCCACTTGCCATTGTCGATGATGCAGTCGTCAGCTACGGCCACGATATCGGCCAGAGCCTGCGGCCCGTTGCCGATCACATTGATGTCCTTCAGCGGCTGTGTCAGCTTCCCGTTCTCTATCAACCAGCCGCTCTTCACATAGAAAGTGAAATCGCCGGCGCCGATCTGTACCTGGCCATTCGAGAAAGTGTCGAGGAACACCCCTTTCTTCACGGACGCTATTATATCCTCCTTACGGGCATTTCCGTTCTCCATGTATGTGGCGCGCATGCGCGGGATAGGATTATAGCGGAACGATTCGCGGCGGCCATTGCCGGTGGACGGCACACCGTAGTGCCTGGCACTGACCCGGTCGTGCAGGAATGAAGTCAGGACGCCGTCCTTCACCATATAGGTCTTCTGGGAAGGCACACCCTCGTCGTCGATATTGATGCTGCCGCGGTTGAGCGGGATGGTGCCGTCGTCCACCACAGAAATCTTCTCGCTGCAGATCTTCTTGCCGAGACTGTCGGTGAAAATGGAAGTCCCCTTGCGGATGAAGTCAGCCTCGAAAGCATGTCCGATGGCTTCGTGGAGCAAGATGCCGGAACCGCCGGCGCCCATTACCACAGGCATGTCGCCGCCCTTGATGCTGCCTGCGTTGAACAGCATGGAGCATCTGCCGGTGACCTCATTGGCCATGGCCTTCATCAGATCCTCGGTGAGGAATTCGCTGCCCATGCGGAAACTTCTCGACAGGGAAGCCGTCTCCCGGCGGTCGCCCTGCTGCGCCACTATGCTGACGGCCAGGGAAGACATGGGACCGCTGTCGCAGGCCAGCTCGCCCAGGGAATTGAAGAACAGGATCCTTTCGAAAGAACTAGTCAGCGACTCCATCACATTGGTGATACGTGCGTCCAGAGAATACAGCAGGTCGTTCATTCTCTGGAGATAATCAATCCTCCCTGCGCTGTCGAAGCCTTCCCAGCTGTTTTCGGCGGGATAGTAGCGGGCAGCCTTGACCTCAGTGACGGCGACGGGGCAGGGGGCCTGTACCAGACCGTCTGCAATCGCAGCGGCAGTGGCTGCAGCCCGGGCCATCTTGTCCCAGTCGGTGCTCTCGGAGTAAGCATAACCGGTCTGCTCCCCTTTGAGGACGCGGATGCCCACGCCATAGTCCACATGCTGGCCTACGGAAGCCACCTTGCGGTCGCGCAGCTGCATCTCGTCGAGAGCGCTGTACTCGAAATAAATGTCTGCATAGTCCCCGCCGCGGCTCATGGCAATAGCGACGAGTTTTTGCAGCATCTCAATATCTACTTTGAAAAAATCCATCATATCATTTATTGAAAAGGGCAACCTGTCCGGTCGCCCTTTTTCAAGTTGGCAGAGATTTTACTTGTTTTCCAATTGTCTTGCATCTACCTGTACCACGTTTCCTTTGTTCGAGAAAGCGAGAGGTTCGTTGTTCCGCTTTTTCTGCTCGACCAATTTATCGAACGTGATATCCAGCCCTTTGAGAAGATCTTCTCTAAGCTGTCTCGTTTCTTGTTCGCTCATAGTTGATAAGCAGATTGTAAATGGTTTTGTTGTGAAGTTTAGTACTTACGTCTTTACCGCCTTCGGCAATCATTGCACTAGGCGTATTTGAGTTATCCACGATCATCCAGTAATCGACAGCGGGGATGTACAGATCGAAGAGATTCGTTATTCCCATGTGATACCTTCTCAGGATGGTCCTTTCCGGGACATTGTGGCCTCCGGACGCGACCCTGAGTTTGACCCTCTGCAGGGCCAGCTCAGGAACATTCAGCCAGAAGAAGATGAGGGTCACAACATAACCGCTCATCTGAGCCTCCTTTATGATTTTAATCAACGTCCTTGTCGCCAGCGTTGTCTCTATTCCGAAATCGGCGCCTTGCTCTATCAGCTCGTGCATTCTCTCGAGCATGATCCTGCTGGCCCTTATGGCTGCAGACTCCGGGTTGTCCGGGGAGAGCCTCATCGCGATCTCGTCGGAATTGACAAAATCGTGGCAGTTGAACATATCAGGGAGAATGGTATACGAAGCAGTGGTTTTGCCTGCCCCGTTGCATCCTCCTATGATATATATCTTCGGCATTAAGCCTTCAGCCTCCGGGCTTTAAATCATCAAAGCTGCAACGAGGGCAAGGATGGCATAGAACTCAGGAAGGGCGGCGTAGATCATGGTGTTGGTCATAACGTCGTGTCCCTGAGAAATACCGATGATACCGTTTGCGCAGAGCTTGCCTTGACGGATGGCAGAGAAAAGGCAGACTGCGCCTACGCCCAGACCCACTGCAAACAGCTTGAAGCCGTCAGCTGCGAAGTCCTTGCCGATCCACATCAGGAAGGCTACGAAACCG
The DNA here is from genome assembly GCA_017617655.1 of Bacteroidales bacterium. Lineage (GTDB taxonomy): Bacteria > Bacteroidota > Bacteroidia > Bacteroidales > UBA932 > Equibacterium. The sequence continues at coordinate 5,169 of JAFZVU010000087.1, read as the reverse complement.
TAAAGACCCTGGGTGGCAGGCATGGCGGACAGCACCATGTACTGGGAGGATTTGTCAGGATTTTTCTTCAACGCTCCTTCTGCAGCGTTTCCGGCAATAGTAGTTCCGATACTACTGCCGATTCCGGCCAGTGCGAGCATCAGGCCGAAACCAAGATAACCAAGAATTAATTCTAGCATGATTAAATAATTAAATATTGTTATTGTTTCTTATTAGTCAATGGTTTGTAAAGTTTGCCCTTGCCTTCGTATCCGGAGTTCTTGAAATATTCCACGAACGTCAGACGCAGAGGGTGGACGAAAGCTCCCAGGCAGGACATTGCGAGGTTGAGCGCATGTCCGATGGCCAGGATTATGATGAGCACCAGATAATTTACTCCCGGCACGCCAACGCCGTTGAAGGCCATCATGCCGAGGTCGTTGAAGGCGCCGCCGAGCATGCCGCCGGCCAGGCCGAGGGCATACAGACGGATGTAGCTGAGCACGTCGCCGAGGATGCCGGTCACTTTGTTATAGGTGTCCCACAATCCTGCTCCCACATTGAGGAGAGGATTGCGTCCCGGAGTGTTGAATATGAATATTCCTAGGGCTGAAACCACGCCGAGCGCTATAACGGCCCACTTGGTAACCTCTGAAGGCATCACCTTGAGCAGTGACAGGGCGGCAATCACGATGCCGCCTATGATCAGGAGCACCCAGCCCCAGGTGCTGACAGCATGCCTGAAGCCGTATGCCTGGGTGTAGACTATGCCCTTGATGACCATGGCGAGGATTATGTGGAACACACCGATGCCAAGCGCAAGCACCATCTTGGAGTCGTAGCCCATTATCTGGTTGTGGAATATGAATTTCTTCAACGGCTCGGGATACCAGGATGCAGTGTAGAGGTCGATGCCGAAGAAAGTGCCCAGCACGAGGCCTATGACGAATGTGGCGATGCCAAGCGTGGTAACCAGCGGCCCGAGTTTCGACAGGCTCATCTTAGAGCGTCCGAGCAGTATGCCGATAATGATGAGCATTATGCCGTATCCGGCATCACCCATACACATGGCGAAGAACAGCATGAAGAACGGGCCGAGTATGGGAGTGGGGTCGAACTCGTTGTAGTCGGGCATGCCGTACATGCCTGTGAGCACCTCGAACATCTTCGAGAACTTGTTGTTGCGAAGCTTGATCGGCGGGTTGTCCTCCACCTTTGCCTTGGAAGCCAGATAAACCACCGGAGCCTCGTCGAGGAAGGCTTTCACCTTCTCGTCGGCATCTGTGGGGGCGAAGCCCTCGATTATCGACAGCACCTCTTCGGCCTCCTTCTTCGCAGAGTTGGAAGCGAAATAGAGGTCGAGCTCTCCGGCGAGCTTGCTCTGCTCGTCCTCGAGCATGGGGATGCAGGCCGCGAGAGCGGAAAGGTCATGATGCGCCGCCTCGATGCTCTGTTCCAGCACAGCGGCCTGGGCCTCATATTCTGCAGCGGACTTCTCGGGGAAGTCACACTCGGCAAAGGGGAAGTCGAAAGGCTCGCCCTTGGTCTGGAGAGCTATGAGGTATACAGAGTCATCGTCAGATGCAATCACCTCGCAAGGATATTCCTCCAGCAGGTTCTCGTCGAATTTCTTTTTCTTGATATGGTAGAACTTGGGGATGAGGCCAAGCTTGTCCAGACGGTCTATGTCCGCACTGTTGAACTCGCCCCAGGCCTCGGCACGCATGGCCTGCGTAGTGCAGTCCTTGAGAGCGGCTTGCAGCTCAGTGAGCTCCGCGAGCTTGCTTTCCGTGCTTGTAATCACTTCGGCAGGGGATGACAGGGCAGCGGCTGGAACATCCGGATTCGCATAACCCTTGAGAGCCTTGCAGATTCTGTTATAATGCTCTATCTGTACGAACTTCTCGCCCGAAGCTTTATCGAAAGGTTTCTGTTTGCGGGTCACATCAACCAGCCCCAGATTCTGAAGGTCGGAGAGGAAGCCGTCCATCTCCCCGCTCATGAGGATGATGGAATATTTAGTCATTTGGGTGATCATGCTTCGTCCTCCTCTTCTTCAGCCTGATGACGGCTCTTAACAATCTTCTGGGATGCCTTGGACAGGTTCTCCTCGTCTTCCATGTATCGCTTGATCTTGCGGATGGCCTCCTGATACCCGGGGATCTGAACCTTCTCGTAGAGGTTCACCTTCTGGGTGGTTTTCTTGCGCTGGAAATCGAGGATGCGGGCCTTCTCGATGCAGACCTCGCTTTCGATGCCGAGCTGCGCCAGCCTCTTGAGGATCTCGACGCCGTCGGTGTACCACATAGGCTTGGCGAAAGTGTCGAACGGCTTGACGCTGTAGATGACTTCCTTGAGTTCGGGAGTCTTTATTCCGGCCACCTTCACAGTCTCGAGGATCACGTCGTCGACACTGATCAGGTTGGGCTCGAATTCGTTCCACAGCCCGGACATATAATCATAGCTCTGCAAAGCCTCTTCCAATTCTTCCTTGAGCTGCTGCGCACGGTCCTTGGCGAGCTTTGACATAACCCTCAGGGCAGATTCCTTGTTCTTGAGGGTGGGCAAGGCGCGCACACGAACCTTCAACTGCTTGTTGAGCTCGTTCATGGAAGTCTTGTTGAATTGGAACTTGATGGCCATGACTGCTAGTTGTTATCTTTCCAATATTTCTCTATGAGTGAGTCACGCAGACCGGTCTCGGCTTTGGTGAAATACTTCGAGAAGAGCTCCCATGCCGTGTCGAGCATCTCGGTGATTGAGATGTTGACGTCGATGGCCAGAAGCCTGTTCGAATATTCCTTTGCATAGTCGAGGCAGCGCAGGTCGTAGTCGGAGAGGTCGAAACCGTTCTCCAGCTTGGTCTTGGCGTTTGACGCATCGGCATACAGACGCACTGCGGTGTTCATCACCTGGCTGTGGTCCTCGCGGGTCTGCTTGTTGATCACGAGCTGTTTCAGACGCGACAGGCTGCGGAACGGGTCGACGATGACCTTTCCTGTGTCGGTGTCGGTGCGGAGGAACAGCTGGCCCTCGGTGATATATCCGGTGTTGTCGGGGATGGCGTGGGTGATGTCGCCGTCGTTAAGCGTAGTCACGGCGATGATGGTGATGGAACCGCCGCTGGGCAGCTGCACGGCCTTCTCGTAGATCTTGGCGAGGTCTGAATAGAGGGAACCGGGCATTGAGTCCTTCGAAGGGATCTGGTCCATACGGTTCGACACGATACTCAGGGCGTCGGCGTACAGCGTCATGTCGGTCAGCAGCACGAGCACTTTCTCGTTCTTGTCGACAGCGAAGTATTCGGCAGCTGTAAGCGCCATGTCGGGAACCAGCAGGCGCTCTACTGGCGGCTCGTCGGTGGTGTTAACGAAGCTGACGATCCTGTTGAGGGCGCCGGCGTTCTCGAACGCCTGCCTGAAATAGAGGTAGTCGTCGTTTGACAGGCCCATGCCGCCGAGGATGATCTTGTCGACGTCGGCGCGGAGGGCCACCTGGGCCATAACCTGGTTGTAGGGCTGGTCAGGGTCTGCGAAGAACGGAATCTTCTGGCCTGACACCAGGGTGTTGTTGAGGTCGATGCCCGCGATACCGGTGGGGATCAGCTGGCTTGGCTGCTCCCTCTTGTAGGGGTTCACCGAAGGACCTCCAATCTGGCGGCGTTCACCTTCCACTGCGGGACCGTCGTCGATTGGTTCGCCGTATGCGTTGAAGAAACGGCCGGCGAGTTCGTCGCTGACATTGAGGGTAGGGGGTTCGCCCTGGAAGATTACTTCAGCGTCGGTAGGGATGCCTTCCGTGCCGGCGAACACCTGCAGGGTTATGAGGTCGCCTTTTATCTTTACTACTTGAGCGGCGCGGCCGGCAACTGTTGCAAGCTCGTCATTGCTGACACCGCTGGCCTTGAGGGTTACCGTAGCTTTGGTGATAGCCTCAAGCTGGGTATATATTCTCCTGTATGCGTTAGTTGTTGCCATGGCTCAATATGTTTTTAACCTGGTCGAAATATTTGTAGAACTGCTCGCTCTTGTACTCGGAATAGTTCATCTGCTTGAAGGCGTTGATTATTTCCTTGTAGAAATTGCGGCAGTGTTCGAAGTTGTCGAAGTGGAACTCCATGTCGCATACGTTCAGGACTTCTGTGAGCATGAATTCCTGACGGTCCATGGGAGTTACGCAGTCGATCTTGTCGAACGCATCCTGCTGGAGGATGACGAAGTCGACGAGTTCGGATTTCCAGAAGGCCTCATGGTAGCTGATGGGCACACCGTCGTCGCCGAGGATGTTGATCTGCTCCGCCATCTCCTTTCCGCGGCGCACGAGGTTCTTGGCCTTGAAGACCTTCTCCACCCAGTGAGGGTCGACCCTCTTGTTGAGGTATTCGACGATCTCGGGGTATTCCAGATACTTGGAGTATGAGTCCAGAGGGTCAACGGCCGGGTAGCGCTTGCTGTCCGCACGGGCCTGGGCGAGAGCGTAGAAGCATCTCGCGGCTTTCTTTGTAGACTCGGTCACAGGCTCCTTGAGGTTACCGCCGGCAGGCGATACCGTACCGATGAAGGTTACGGAGCCGGTCTTGCCGTTGCGCAGGTTTACGATGCCGGCGCGGGCGTAGAAGTTGGATATGATAGCTGACAGGTCGACGGGGAATGCGTCGGCGCCGGGGAGCTCTTCCATACGGTTGGACATCTCCCTGAGGGCCTGGGCCCAGCGGGAGGTGGAGTCGGCCAGCAGCAGCACCTTCAGACCCATTGCGCGGTAATACTCGCAGATGGTCATGGCGGTGTATACTGAAGCCTCGCGGGCAGCAACAGGCATGTTGGAAGTGTTGCAGATGATGGCTGTCCTTTCCATCAGCATTCGGCCGGTGTGCGGGTCAACCAGCTCGGGGAACTCCTTGAAGATCTCCACCACCTCGTTGGCACGCTCGCCGCAGGCAGCCATTACGATTACCTCTGCGTCACCCTGCTTGGCGATGGCATGCTGCAGCACGGTCTTTCCGCAGCCGAAGGGGCCGGGAATGAATCCGGTGCCGCCCTCTGCGATGGGATTGAGGGTGTCGATGGTGCGCACGCCGGTCTCCATGATGCGGTAGGGACGGGGTTTGTCGACGAAGCCGCCGATGGCCACCTTGACAGGCCATTTCCGGACCATGGTCACGGGAACTTCTTCGCCATGGGCGTCGGTGAG